>NZ_JACJEB010000008.1:126809-246055 GCF_014163845.1 Shewanella sp. SR43-4
GATGCACTGGCTATTATCGATTCAGCGATTGCTGGTATCGATAGTCAACGTGCTGACTTAGGTGCAGTACAAAACCGCATGAACTTTACTATCAGTAACTTAAGTAACGTACAATCAAACGTAACCGATGCGCGTAGTCGTATTCAAGATGTGGATTTTGCGTCTGAAACAGCGCAGTTAACTAAGCAGCAGATTTTGTCTCAGACGTCTTCTGCGATGTTGGCTCAAGCTAATCAGATCCCTCAGACTGCGCTTTCACTACTATAGTAGTGATCGACTAAGTTAAGGTAACAGATAGGGAGGATCGCTTGCGATACTCCCTTTTATGTTTTAAAAACCAACAAAGTAAAATATTTATTCCAATTAGTCTGATTGAGTACATCAATCTTTAGGCGATAGACGTAAACTGGTGTGAAATTTGCTTTGTTTTATTCGGTCAGTTGAGGTGTATCATGGATGTGAATGTAACAGCATCAAACAGTAATCTGCATAAAGACGGTTTGACCCACTCAGTTAACAGGCCCGTCGATAGACAGGTGGGAAACCAGTTTGATAAGCAGCCTAATGTTGTTAACGCAGCAGTTTCGAGTGACGGTATTCAAAAAGCCGCCGATAGTGTCCGCACCACAGAGCAAGTGAATGCGACGACTCAAGTGGATGCAGAAGAGCTTAATAAAGCGGTAAATGATATTACTGAAAGCATGAGCATGATGCAAAAAGGTTTAGCTTTTAAAGTGGATGAAGACTTAGGTATTCAAGTGGTAAAAGTGATTGATGTCACTACAGGTGAACTTATTAGGCAAATGCCAAATGAAGAGGCTTTAGAAATTGCCAAAAAGTTAAACGAGGTCACCGGTTTGTTGATGAAAACCGAAGTTTAGTTCTTTTGTGTGGTAAGTGCTTAGCTGTTTGACTCAGTATTATGTTAGTTAGTTTTTAACACTATAAATTGCAGAGGTTATTATGGGATTAACATCAGTAGGTATTGGCTCAGGCATCGACATCGGCGGCATTGTAACTGCTTTGGTAAACGCCGAAAGCGCCGGTAAGATAGCCAAGTTTGACGCTAATGAAGGTAACATAACTGCACAAATATCTGGTATTGGCTCATTAAAAAGTGCCATGTCGGAATTTAATACTAAATTGACCGCATTAACTGAATCAACTACTTTTGGGAGTCAAAAAGTCGCAACATCGACGAAAGATTACCTATCTGCAACAGTTGATAAAACGGCTGTCTCTGGTAGCTACCAAGTAAAGGTTGAGCAACTTGCTCAAAGTCAAAAAGTCGGTTCTGCAGTGGTGGCGGATAATGCCACTGCAATTGGTACTGGCTCATTATCAATAGCTGTTGGCAGTGGTGATGGTTTTAGTGTCGATGTTGAAGGCACTGATACACTGACTGAAATCATGAATAAAATTAATAGTTCAGACAATAACAGTGACGTTACCGCAACGATTATTAACGGTGAGTTAGGGCCGCAGTTAGTCCTTAGCTCTAAAAATACTGGTTTAGACAATACCATTAGCGTTACCGCTATTGATACTGATGGCAATACTGGCTTGGCTGATACGTTTGCCATGACAGAAGTGACTCCCGCTAAAAATGCCATTGCTTACATTGATGGTGTTAAAGTGGTGTCGCAAAAAAACAGTATTAGTGAAGCGATTACCGGTGTTTCGTTAACATTAACCGCTGCTGATATTGATAAAACTACTACTTTAACAGTCAGTAAGGATACTGCAAAAACTAAAACAGCAATTGAAGGGTTTGTTGAAGCCTACAATACTGTGATGACAACCATAAAAGATTTAACGAGTTATGATGCTAGTACCGAAAAAGCGGGTATTTTACAAGGTGATGCATTACCACGAAGTATTCAAAGCCAAGTGCGCAATATGTTATCAAGTCAGTACAGCACATCTGATGGCGATAAAATGCTGGCTACCTTGGGCGTGACGACAACTCGCGAAGGGTTACTTGAGATTGACGCCACTAAATTAACTGACGTTATCAGTAACGATAAAGGTGCTATTGCTGAGATGTTTAGCGCTGAAAATAATGGTCTAGCAAGTAAAATGTCTTCGCTGTTAGATAGTTACATTAAATCTGGCGGTATAATGGATAGCCGTGACTCTTCTTTAGATGAACAACTCAGTCGTATAGCCGATAGCCGTGAGCAACTTAATACCCGTATGGCCGCATACAGTGACCGTTTATACAAGCAATATAATGCGATGGACTTAGTGGTCGCGAGTTTAAACAGTAGCGCTAGTGATTTACAGTCCCGCTTAGACTCCTTACCAGGTGTTGTTAGGAATAATAATTAATGATTAAGTAAGCTATAAACATAGAACAAGCAGTTTTTTTGACTATCATGGTCTTGCTACAGATATGTTAAGTTTTACATAAGAGGTTTAGTTTGGATTACTCCCTGACTGAAATTAATGGTATCAACAGTAAGTTAATGTTTATTATTGATAAAATAGAAAAGTCTAAACCTGAGGATGAAGTTGTTTCAGATTTGGTATCAGAATTGCATTTACTTACTGAGACGCGTCAAAAGTTATTGCATGCCTTAGTGTCTGATGCAAATTTTACTGACAGAGAAATACTGGAGCAGCAGTTTGATTTGACTCAGACATTGATAAAGCAAAGTCGAAAAATAATGGATTTTAGACAATCGTTGTTGCAGGCTGGCAATACCACAAAACGCCAAATTAATGTGTATAAAGCAATCGATTCAAA
Organism: Shewanella sp. SR43-4; assembly: GCF_014163845.1. NCBI lineage: Bacteria > Pseudomonadati > Pseudomonadota > Gammaproteobacteria > Alteromonadales > Shewanellaceae > Shewanella > Shewanella sp. SR43-4. The sequence continues at coordinate 129,559 of NZ_JACJEB010000008.1, forward strand.
TAGGTAGGTGTAAATATGCGCGGTTCAATGCAATCATATCGTAAAGTGTCAGTAGACAGTAATATGGCTGTGGCGACACCACACCGTATTATCCAAATGTTATTAGCAGGCGCATTAGAACGCTTAGCTCAAGCTAAATTAGCTATAGGGAACGGTGACATAGCCAACAGAGGCGTGTTAATTGGCAAAGCTATCGGGATTGTTAATGGTTTAAATGGCAGCTTGAATATGGATGCAGGTGCTGATGTTGCCGCTAATTTGACTCAGTTATACGACTACATGTTGCGTAGAATGTCTGAAGCTAATATTAATAACGACCCACAAGCGATTGACGACGTGGTGTCGATTTTAAAAACCATTAAAGAAGGCTGGGATGCTATTCCACAGGATATGCACGAGTTAACTTCTGAAGTGAGTTAATCCTTACAGTGTTCTGTATTTCAACTAAAAAGACGCTTCGCGTCTTTTTTTATTTCTATTAGTCTTCAATTCATTACATGAAATTCATGTATCTAATTCATCATTTTTCATCTATTTACTGCCGTGAGATGATGCTATGGCGAGTCTATATTTAACCTCTCAGTTAAAACGAAACTTGGTTCATTAGATTTTTCGAATAAAAAAACAGCATATTGCTATTAAAATGTGGCTCAATGTAGATAAAATGTAACTGGTGCTTGCTTATGGTGAGCTGATAATACAATATTTATCCCTAAGTTCGTTTTTCTACCCAGAATTTTGCGGATTTACGATCATGTTTTAGGAATAATGCTAGAATACTGTCAGTGTTGTCAGCTGTTATGGCTGCAATATACTTTGGTTTTTGTTGCTGTGTGCGACGCAACCATTCCGAATAAATACCTATAACAAGAGCTTTTGGCCTTCTGAATGATGCAAATAGAACAACGAATTTTAATTGTCGGTACCCCATCAGAGCGCGTGACCCGTTTGTGCTGTATTTTAGAATTCTTAGGCGAGCAATGTGACATTGTTTCTAATGAATCTTTAGCAGCCTTAGTCGAGCTTTCTCGGTACCGAGCAGTTGTCATTGTGAATGAAAATATCGATGTCGATAGTATTAAAAATATTATCGCTGCAGCTCCTTGGCAACCCATACTCTTGCTGGGTGATATTGATATTCATCTATCAAATGTGCTTGGGCTGATCGAAGAACCGATAAATTATCCGCAACTTACTGAGTTATTGCATTTTTGCCAAGTGTTTGGTCAAGCAAAACGCGAGCATACCTTAACAAACGGTAATCAGACTAAGTTATTCAGAAGCCTAGTGGGGCGCAGTGAAGGTATTGCTAACGTTAGACACTTGATTAGTCAAGTATCTAGTTCTGATGCAACTGTATTAGTGTTGGGGCAATCTGGCACAGGTAAGGAAGTGGTTGCACGTAATATTCATTATTTGTCTGAACGACGTGATGGCCCATTTATTCCTGTTAACTGTGGTGCGATTCCTGCTGAGTTACTTGAAAGTGAGTTATTTGGCCATGAGAAGGGCTCTTTTACCGGGGCAATATCTGCACGTAAAGGTCGTTTTGAAATGGCTGAAGGCGGTACGCTATTTCTCGATGAGATCGGTGACATGCCATTGCAGATGCAAGTTAAGTTGTTGCGTGTATTGCAAGAAAAGGTTTTTGAGCGTGTTGGTGGCAGTAAAACGATTGCCACAGATGTACGTATTGTGGCTGCTACGCATCGCGACCTTGAAACCATGATTGTAGATAATGAATTTCGTGAAGATTTGTTTTATCGATTAAATGTGTTCCCAATCGAAATGCCGGCGTTAAGTGAGCGACGTGATGATGTGCCGTTACTGCTGCACGAACTCGTTAACCGAGTGTTTAATGAAGGCCGCGGTAAGGTTCGCTTTACTCAACGAGCCATTGAATCATTAAAAGAGCATCCTTGGTCCGGTAATGTGCGTGAATTATCAAACTTAATTGAGCGCTTAACGATTTTGTACCCAGGCGGACTGGTTGATGTCAACGATTTACCGCATAAGTATCGTTATATTGATGTGCCAGAATATTGTATTGAAGTCAGTGAAGAACAGCTAGAACGTGATGCGTTAGCGTCGATATTCAGTGATGAAGAGCCTGTCGAAATACCCGAAACTCGCTTTCCAAGTGAATTACCGCCGGAAGGGGTTAATTTAAAAGACTTACTGGCCGAATTAGAAATCGACATGATCCGTCAGGCACTCGAACAGCAAGATAATGTTGTCGCAAGAGCGGCTGAGATGCTGGGTATTCGCCGTACCACATTAGTCGAAAAAATGCGTAAATATGGTTTAAGTAAAGAATAATTAAACTGTAATTAATTGATATTGTAATGAAAACACACTAAAAGTGTGTTTTTTCGTTTGCGTAGCTTGCTGAGGAACCGTGCACCGATGTTTCAGCTACGACAAAATAATTGCTTGGCACGGTAAATGCATTGGGTTAGTCAAATGTTATTCTTTTGACGGAGCGACCATGTATTCAGCACGAGCGTTAACCCAGACAGACGATTCATACTTTGAATTATCTGCGTCAGCTTCGTCTTTCGCTATCACTGATGCGGAAACACCAACGTCTGCAATTGACGTGAATTCAAATGTACAAAGTCATACCAATCAGGGACGTGTTCACTCAAGCTCATTCATTGCCACAGGCATAGCAACGTCTCTCGTCAGTTCATATTCCAGTAAGGCCGCCAATATGTCGAATCAAATGGCGCATATTCTTCAAGCTATGCCATCTGGCGTGGTGATCATTGATGGTGATGGTGTTGTGACGTTAGCTAATCCGGTTGCAACAGAGCTATTAGGCCGACCTCTACAAGGATTACGTTGGTTTGAGATTATTCATCGTGCTTTTGCACCTCAAGATGATGATGGACACGAAGTGTCGCTAAAAAATGGTCGACGGGTAAAGTTGGCTATTACACCGTTAGCCCCAGAACCTGGGCAGTTAATTGTGTTAACTGATCTTACCGAAACCCGTTTACTGCAGAAAAACCTATCTCATTTACAACGTTTATCGGCGTTAGGGAAAATGGTGGCCACGTTAGCACATCAGGTACGCACACCATTATCTGCAGCGCTTCTGTACGCTTCTAATCTTGCTAGTCCTAAATTAACCGATTCTGCACGGTCGAAGTTTCAATCTAAGTTGGTTGACCGACTCAATGAACTCGAGCGTCAAGTAAATGACATGTTACTTATGGCTAGAGGACGCCAAGATGGAATGGCTGAATCTGTTTCAATGGATGAGATAATCAGCCAAGTGATGGCCAGTTGCGAACCGATTGCAGATAAAAAACATTGTCAGCTGGTTGTTGAAGATACTTCACATTCATTAATGCTTGCCAATGCGAATGCGCTCAGTTCTGCGGTAAATAATTTAGTGATGAACAGTATTGAAGCTGGGGCCACAAAAATAAAAGTCAGCGCCAGTGAAACGCCTGATGGTCTATTATTGGATGTTATTGACAATGGCAAAGGGCTTGAACCGTCAATGCAGCAACAAATACTTGAGCCGTTTTTTACAACAAAGAGTCAAGGTACAGGTTTAGGCTTAGCGGTTGTGCAGTCGGTAGTACGAAACCATGGTGGACAGATACAGTTGTCGTGTAAACCCGGTATGGGTTGCCATATTCGTTTGAGCTTTCCGCACATTAACAAAATGAGTGATCAGGAGGTGGCGCGTGGCTGAAGCAAATATTCTATTAGTTGAAGATGATGCTGATTTACGTGAAGCATTGCTTGATACACTGATGCTTGCCCATTACGACTGTGTTGATGTTGGCAGTGCTGAAGAGGCTATATTGGCCTTAAAAGTAAACCACTTTGATATGGTGATTAGCGATGTGCAGATGGATGGCATCGGTGGTATGGGCTTGCTGAGTTATTTACAACAACATCAGCCTAAAGTGCCGGTATTATTAATGACCGCATATGCCACGATTAACAGTGCTGTTAGTGCAATGAAATTAGGCGCAGTAGATTATCTTGCTAAGCCTTTTGCACCAGAAGTGTTATTAAATCAGGTATCTCGCTATTTGCCTTTAAAACAAAATCACGACAATCCCGTGGTTGCTGATGAGAAAAGTTTAGCATTGTTGGCGCTGGCTCAGCGCGTTGCGGTGTCAGATGCTTCGGTCATGATCATGGGCCCGAGTGGTTCAGGTAAAGAAGTGCTGGCACGTTATATTCACCAGCATAGCCAACGTAATGAACAGCCATTTATTGCGATTAATTGTGCGGCAATACCAGAAAACATGTTGGAAGCCACCTTGTTTGGTTACGAAAAAGGTGCATTTACTGGTGCTTATCAAGCTTGTCCAGGCAAGTTCGAACAAGCTCAGGGCGGCACCATATTGCTTGACGAGATTTCTGAGATGGAGCTCGGCTTACAAGCAAAATTATTGCGGGTATTACAAGAGCGCGAAGTAGAGCGTTTAGGTGGCCGTAAAACCATAAAATTAGATGTGAGAGTTCTCGCAACTTCAAACCGCGATTTGAAATCGTTGGCGACGTCTGGCGAATTCAGAGAAGATTTATATTACCGCATTAACGTATTTCCACTGACGTGGCCAGCACTAAACCAACGTCCTGCGGATATTCTTCCGTTAGCACGTCATTTATTGGCGAAGCATGCTAAAGCATTGAATATGACGTCTGTGCCTAAACTTGATGATGCGGCAACTCGACGGTTACTGACTCATCGCTGGCCGGGTAATGTGCGAGAGTTAGACAATGTTATTCAACGCGCCTTGATATTACGAGTAAATGATGAGATTGGTGTCAATGATATTATTATCGACTCTGCTGATGTGAAGTTAGTTGCCACAGAATATGCAGAGATAGAGCAGTCTATTGAAGTAGATGGTTTAGGTGACGAATTAAAGGCCCAAGAACATGTGATTATTTTAGAAACCTTGAATCAGTGTCAGGGGAGTCGAAAAAAGGTCGCTGAAAAACTCGGTATAAGTGCTCGAACATTACGTTATAAGATGGCCAAAATGCGTGATATGGGCATTCAACTTCCTGCTTAGCGTTATCTGTAATTGGTTAATTAACCTTATGATTTATAGTCTAATTAACTTTGCTTATTTATTGCTAACATCTGTCAAGATGCAATAAGTAACCTGTCCTATCTAATGGTACGGTTACTTTTGCTCTGTTTCCCGCCATTTTATCTACTCATATTATATTTCTTCTAATATTGGCATCTAAATTGCTTTAACTCTTTATTAGTTATTATTGTCGTCAAAAAGTCGACGAAAGGGAGTTACATCATGCAGATTAGCGCAAATCCATTAATGCAAGAAATGCAGTCACTTCGTGGCGAAATAGCCCCTTCGATTGGCTCATCTATTCGACCTAATCTTACTCAGCAAGTGAATAACACTACAGGCGTCGATTTCAGTCAGTTATTGTCTCAGGCTGTGGGCACTGTCAATGAGTTACAACAAAACTCGTCCAATTTAGCCACTCGTTTAGACATGGGCGATACGACGGTTACTCTTTCTGATACGGTTATTGCGCGTGAGAAAGCCGGTGTTGCCTTTGAAGCAACGGTGCAGGTACGTAATAAACTCGTTGAAGCATATAAAGAAATTATGAGTATGCCTGTTTAGCTGCAGATAGCGTTAAGCACTAAATAATATAACAACATTAGATATAGCAGGTACGTATTGTGAGCACAGACATGATGGTAGGTTCAGATTCAACAGTTGATGGCGGCGTCCAGCAAGAGAATAAATCTGGGCTGCTTGGCGGCATCGGTGGTGCAGATATGATGCGCCAAGTGATCATGATTTTGGCACTAGCGATATGCCTAGCGCTCGCTGTGTTTGTGATGATGTGGGCACAAGAGCCAGATTATCGACCACTTGGTAAAATGGAAACAGCTGAGATGATCCAAGTCTTAGATGTGCTTGATAAAAACCAAATCGAGTATCAAATCAACGTCGATGTGGTGAAAGTACCTGAAGATAAATATCAAGAAGTAAAGTTACTGCTTAGCCGTGCGGGGATTCAAAGTAGCACTCAAGCTAACGATTATTTAAGCCAAGACAGTGGTTTTGGTGTTAGCCAACGTATGGAACAAGCGCGCTTAAAACAAAGCCAAGAACAAAACCTAGCCAGAGCTATTGAAGAATTAAAAAGTATTAGCCGTGCTAAAGTTATTTTAGCGTTACCCAAAGAAAATGTTTTTGCCCGCAATGCTTCTAAGCCAAGTGCTACAGTAGTGGTGAGTGTGCGCCGTGGTGGTTTAGGCCAAGAAGAGATTGATGCGATTGTTGATATTGTTGGTTCGGCTGTTCAAGGGTTAGAGCCTTCTCGTGTAACGGTAACTGACTCCAATGGGCGTTTGCTGAATTCAGGTAGCCAAGATGGTACCTCAGCAAGAGCACGTCGTGAGCAAGAGCTCGTGCAGCAACAAGAAGCTGAATACCGTAAAAAAATTGACTCAATCCTAATGCCAATCTTAGGCCCAGAGAACTTTACTTCTCAGGTTGATGTTAATATGAACTTTACTGCAGTAGAACAAACCGCAAAACGTTTTTCACCAGATTTACCGGCTATTAGAAGTGAAATGACCATTGAACGTAACTCAACGGGTGGAAGTTCTGGTGGTATTCCTGGTGCGCTAAGTAATCAACCGCCGATGGAGTCGGATATTCCGCAAGTTGCAGGTGAAGCGACAGCTTCAACCGTATCTGGCGATTCCTCAAAAGAAGCGACTCGTAATTATGAATTAGATACAACTATCAGCCATACTCGTCAGCAAATTGGTGTGGTACGCCGTGTGAGTGTGTCAGTAGCGATTAACTTTAAACCAGGACAAGTAGACGAAAATGGCCAGGTCACTCGTGTGGCGAGAACTGAGCAAGAGTTAACTAATATTCGTCGTTTACTCGAGGGCGCTGTTGGGTTTAGTACCCAGCGTGGTGATGCTCTTGAAGTGGTAACTGTTCCCTTTATGGATCAGCTAATTGAAGAGTTACCTGAACCTGATATGTGGGAACAACCATGGTTTTGGCGTGCAATTAAGCTAGCATTAGGTGCGATTGTTATTTTAGTGCTTATCTTGGCTGTGGTTCGTCCTATGCTTAAGAAGCTAACCAATCCTAATGGGATCAACATGCCAGATGATGTTCGTCCTGGACATGAGTTAGCAGAAATTGAAGATCAGTATGCAGCAGATACCTTAGGTATGCTCAATACTAAAGAGGCGGAATACAGTTATGCTGATGATGGCTCAATTCATATACCTAATTTGCATAAAGATGATGATATGATTAAAGCAATTAGAGCGTTAGTGGCTAACGAGCCTGAACTTTCCACTCAAGTAGTTAAAAACTGGTTACAAGACAATGGCTAAAGACAAAGTAGAAAAAGCAGAGAAATCAACGGCATTTGACCCAGATTTAGTTACTGGTGTTGAGAAAACAGCCATTTTGTTGCTCAGTTTGAGTGAAGCGGATGCTGCGTCAATTTTGAAACACTTAGAGCCTAAGCAGGTACAAAAAGTGGGTATGGCGATGGCGGCGATGGATGACTTTGGTCAAGAAAAAGTCATTGGGGTTCACAAGCTATTTTTAGATGATATTCAAAAATTCTCTTCAATTGGTTTTAACAGTGAAGAATTCGTCCGTAAAGCGTTAACCGCGGCATTGGGTGCAGATAAAGCTGGTAACTTAATTGAACAAATTATTATGGGCAGCGGGGCTAAGGGGCTTGATTCATTAAAGTGGATGGATGCCCGCCAAGTGGCGACCATTATTCAAAATGAACATCCTCAAATTCAAACCATTGTTTTGTCTTACTTAGAACCGGATCAAGCGGCTGAAATTTTTAGTCAGTTCCCTGAAAATACTCGTTTAGATTTAATGATGCGTATTGCCAATCTTGAAGAAGTTCAGCCAGCAGCATTGCAAGAGCTAAACGACATCATGGAAAAACAATTTGCGGGTCAAGGTGGTGCGCAAGCAGCCAAAATGGGCGGCTTGAAAGCTGCAGCCAATATTATGAACTACCTCGATACTGGTATTGAGAGCCAAATAATGGAAACTATGCGTGAGTCTGACGAAGAGATGGCGCAACAAATACAAGACATGATGTTTGTATTTGAAAACCTCATTGACGTTGATGACCGTGGTATTCAGGCATTGTTACGTGAAGTACAGCAAGATATCTTGATGAAGGCACTCAAAGGTGCTGATGAAGCTTTAAAAGAGAAAATTCTGGGGAACATGTCCAAGCGTGCTGCAGAATTACTGCGTGATGACTTAGAAGCCATGGGGCCTATTCGTATCAGTGAAGTTGAAGTAGCACAAAAAGAAATTCTGTCTATTGCCCGTCGACTCAGTGACAGTGGTGAAATTATGCTAGGCGGCGGTGGCGGTGACGAGTTCTTATAATCTTACAATTAGGTATGTCTGAAAGATATACCTAATTTACTTGCCTAATTCGTTTGTTGTCAGTAAAGCTAATACATTGTACTCCTGTTATTATTTTGTTTTGAGCCAATGTTTTCAATAACACAAGTGACCAATTATGTCTGAATCAAAAGTGCCTAAAGATGTCACCAATGCCGATAATGAGCATGAGTTTAGCCATTGGCAATTACCTGATATTACCAAAGACAGCAGTCACGATCCTTCAAATTTATTTGGTCAATTTTCTGAAGCTCATCGGCCAAACCCCATTTCTGGCCCCGAGAAGTCTATGGCGCCGCCTACGATGGCACAAATCGAAGATATTCGCGCAGCGGCAGAGCAAGAGGGGTTTGAGCAAGGTCAACAAGAAGGTCATCAACAAGGGCTGGAACAAGGGCGTTTAGAAGGATTAGAGCAAGGTCATCAGCAAGGTTTTGCTCAAGGCGAACAACAAGGTTATGAGGCTGGTCAAACTAAAGTTAATCAGTTAGTTGAGCAACTTAATCACATTATGACTCAATTTGAGTTGCCATTATCAATCGTTGATAACGAAATTGAAGCAGAATTGCTCGCCATGACAATCAGCTTAGCAAAGTCGGTAATTGGTCACGAACTAAAAACGCATCCAGAGCATATATTATCAGCGTTACGCCAAGGTGTTGACGCCCTACCATTAAAAGAACAACTGGTTAAATTACGCTTAAATCAAGCCGATGCTGAAATCGTCAGCCAATGCTATAGTGCTGAACAATTACAAAAAAATAACTGGCAAATTGATATCGATCCTACTTTATCAAATGGCGACTGTATTATTGAAAGTGTCCGCTCCTCCGTTGATTTACGCGTCGAGCAACGTATCAATCAAGTATTTAGTGAATTGGATGCTCAGTCGAATCAGATAGCTAAAAATGTACAACAACAAAAGTCTACTCATCCACAATATCAAACAACATCAGTCGATAATTTGACAGAGTATCAACAAGCCTCTGAGTCTGCTGATGGCATTGAGGCCATCGACGATCAAGCCGCTTCAGATACTGCTCCCGACCAAGATAATCAGCTCGAGACTCGACAAACAGATGTTGTTCAGAAGACCAATGCGACTGAATCTATCGCTGAAAATGTTCTAGATGGCTCAGCTGCATCACTCAATGTTGAGCATGATAAAAATGCCACTGTCGATAACGATATAACGCTCAATACAAGTGCACCAGCGGTTAGTAGCGCAGGCGATGACGATCAGCAACAGAACAAAGGTCTATCTCAAGGAAATATCGATGACCACCCGTCAACATAAACTCCTCAATAAACTGTCGGTGCATCATAAACACGTGCTACCGCTTAGACCCGTCGCTAGCGGCCAGTTAGTTAGGGTTGTTGGTTTAACCTTAGAAGCGACAGGATGTCGTGCGCCTGTGGGCAGCTTATGTTCCATTGAAACCATGGTTGGTGAGTTAGTTGCTGAGGTGGTTGGCTTTGATGACAAACTGTTGTATTTAATGCCTATTGAAGAGCTGCGAGGTGTCTTGCCTGGCGCACGGGTTCAACCCTTGGGTGAGCAATCTGGATTAAATGTCGGATTAGCATTGTTAGGTAGAGTATTAGACGGTAGCGGCGTGCCGTTAGATGGTTTGGGGCCATTGAATACGGATCAATACGCAGCCCGTCATGGTCCTTACATTAATCCATTGTCTCGACGTGCCATTACCGAACCATTAGATGTCGGTGTTCGTGCCATTAATTCGATGTTAACCGTAGGTAAAGGTCAGCGAATGGGGCTGTTTGCTGGCTCTGGGGTAGGTAAAAGTGTGCTTCTAGGCATGATGACCCGAGGTTCTAAAGCCGACATTATTGTGGTGGGATTAGTCGGCGAGCGTGGCCGCGAAGTTAAAGAATTTATTGAAGAAATTTTAGGTAAAGAAGGTCGTGCCCGCTCGGTTGTAGTGGCTGCACCGGCAGATACTTCGCCATTAATGCGTTTACGTGCTTGTGAAACATCGACTCGTATAGCCGAATATTTTCGTGATTTAGGCTACGATGTTTTATTGTTAATGGACAGCTTGACACGTTATGCCCAAGCGCAACGTGAAGTGGCGCTTGCGGTAGGAGAACCGCCAGCAACCAAAGGCTATCCACCTTCTGTGTTTGCTAAGTTACCCCGTTTGGTTGAGCGCGCCGGTAATGGCGGCGCTGGACAAGGTTCTATTACGGCTTTTTATACTGTATTGACCGAAGGTGATGATCAACAAGATCCGATTGCAGATGCTTCTCGAGCGATTTTAGACGGCCATATTGTGCTATCTCGTCAGCTTGCCGATTCGGGTCATTATCCCGCGATTGATGTGGAAGCATCAATTAGCCGTGTTGCGCCGATGGTGATAAGTGGAGAACACTTAGAGGCGATGCGTAAAGTTAAACAGATGTATTCTTTGTATCAGCAAAATCGTGACCTGATTTCAATTGGCGCGTACTCACAAGGCAGTGATCCTCGGATTGATAATGCGATACGTTTACAACCAGCAATGAATGCTTTTTTACGTCAAGGGTTTAAAGAACCTGTCTCATTTGAAGAAAGCCGAGTGATGTTGACTCAAATTGCCGCTCAATGTCAGGGATAACCTAGATGACTCGCACAGACCCATTATTAACGGTATTGAAGCTAGCGACTGCTGCCGAGGAACAAGCGGCATTGCAGCTCAAGTCGGCTCAATTTGAAAAACAAAAACGCCAAGGGCAGCTCGATGCGCTAAACAATTACCGTTTAGATTACATGAAGCAGATGGAAGGGCACACGGGCACGACATTACGTGCTAATCAGTACCATCAGTTTCATCAGTTTATTCGTCAAGTTGATAGTGCTATTACCCAACAAGTGGCAGCGGTTAAAGATGCCGAAAAACAAGTGGGTTACCGTCAAGTTCACTGGCAAGAAAAACAACAAAAACGCAAAGCGGTAGAAATGTTACTCGCTCAGAAAGCCAAAAAGGCTATGGTCGTAGAAGCAAAACGTGAACAAAAAATGTCAGATGAGTTTGCTATGCAACAATATTACCGTCAAAAATCAATTAAGTCTTAACCTCCAAATCTATCACTCGTTTTACCGCAGTCCCTTTTGATTGGTTCGCATTCAAACTCTATTTATTCTCTAAACTTTATCAACTAATATTTATTGGCACTTAAATTGCTTAATATAAATTTAAGTTTACATTGGAATAGAAATCGTCAGCGAAGCGACAGTGGAAACCTCATGATGAGGTTTGTAATGACTCTATTGATATTACCTAATATCGACATATGATTCATCGAGGTAATTTGATAGCTGTTTGTTAGACGATAATGACCTAACTTTGTTTGATTGAGTGGAGCTGATTATGCAGCAGATGAGCAATATCTTACTTGGAAATAGCAGTAAATCTGCTGATCTTAGTACAAAAGGAAATATGCAAGGTGTTGAAAATACATCATTCTTGTCTGCTTTTAATCAAGCGAGTGAATCCGAACTTGCTTCGCGGCCTACCCCCAATAGTGCACCTGTATCGTTAGACGCTGAAGTGGATCAAGTCGATGCTGCCAATGACCTTGATTTATCTACTGAAGAAAATGCTGATGTTGAATTAATTTTTGCTCAGCTTAATATGGCTGATGCATTAAATAAACGTCATTCCTCTGGCGGAAATGAATTGCCGCATGTGGATACATTAGATATTGGTTTTGACGTGATATCTTTGATCGACCCTAACAGTAGTATTATTGATGATCTGAATAGCGATAGTCAGTCAGAGATGGGGGCGTTATTCACTGATGCTATTGATTTACCCGCTGACTCTCTTTTTACCAAAGAAGCTCTTTCTCAGCTTAGCCCTGAAGATATATCCAGCTTAATGGCATTTGCCAATTTATCTGAAAAGGATTTACAAGCACTAGACATTAAGGGCTTAAGCGAGTTAATTAGTGACTTTAATTTACAAGCGCCTGTTGTTGATGAATCCATTCTTGCGATGGTGTCTACAGATATGGACAGTAGTGACGATTCCCCAAAAAGTGTCCTTAGATCTGAAGAACAAAACCAAATTGATAAATCAATTGCCGCCAGTGTCACCGCTCCAGGCCAAGCCGGCTCTGCGGGTCTTAATTCTGCGGTTGTTAAATTAGACCGCACCGTTTTTTTGGAGGCTAGCGCCACTCTTGCATCTTCTTCAGCGATATCTGCCGACCCTAAGACGATTTTAGGTGATAGCACTGGTATTGATGCCAATATTCAATCAGATACTGATAATGCTAAAATGCTGGCGAAAGCTGATTTTTCTGTGGTCCTAGATTCCCTAGCGACCAAGCGTGCATCAGGAGAACTGTCAGCCAATATAAATTCGGCTAACTTGGGTTTAGACGCAGTGAATGATATCGGTGATACCGACACCAAGGCTTTACAAAATCAGAGTAGTTTTACTCCGATACATAAAAGTGATGTACCACAATTTCAGTTATCGTTGAAACCGCAAGGCGATCATGGTGCGCAAATGCAAGAGATGATCCAGCGCTTTTCTCCGGTCATGAAGCAGCAGTTAATTACTATGGTCAGTAATGGTATTCAGCAAGCTGAAATTCGTTTAGATCCGCCGGAACTTGGGCATTTAACCGTTAAAATTCAAATTCATGGTGATCAAACCCAAGTACAGTTTCATGTTGCTCAGTCGCAAACCCGTGATATTGTTGAGCAAGCTATGCCACGATTACGCGATATGCTTGCCCAAGAAGGATTACAACTAACAGACAGTCAGGTTTCTCAAGGCGATGGCGGGCGTGATCAGCACGGACAATCTGGTGATCATGCCGCTGGAGATACGCAATTGGATGAAATTTCAGCACAAGAGCCTAGCTTGATGACAAATCCATCAAGGAGTTTACATTCTGCTATAGATTATTATGCTTAAGCAGGTAACCTATAGCACTAATATATCTTTACAAGAATAACGAGTTATTCAGTTAAGTTATAATGTTAATCACAATGTTGATTAGGAACCATAATGCCTGAACAAGAATTAGAGTTAAACGACACCCCTAACGCCGGTAAAAAAAGCAAGAAACTATTCATCTTTGGTGGCATTGGTTTAGTATTAGTTTTGCTTATTGGCGGCGGATTGTGGTTTTTTATGGGCTCGGACGAGCCTGCCGCTACCGACGTCAGTGGTGATGCATCTGCCGATCCCGCTGCGCCGATAGTCAGTTCTGAAGCAGAGTATGTCGGTATGCCAAGACCTTTTTTATTTAATTTACCTGGCGCTGACCGTGCTCGTTTAGTTGAAATAAAAGTCCAATTAATGGTGCGTGGTGAAAGTAATAGTGTATTGACCCAAAAACATATTCCTTTAATTGAAGATGCGTTATTAACGACCTTTAGTGCTGCTGATGTGCAAAAGCTTAGTACCCAAGCCGGTAAAGACGAGCTGCGCCAGTTAGCCTTGCTCAATGTTCAGAATACGCTGCAACCAATAACAGGAACTAAAGTGGTAGAGAAAGTCCTGTTTACTGGTTTTGTCATGCAATAACTAAAAGCGTTAACTGCTAAGGCGATGATGTGAGTGATTTATTAAGCCAAGATGAGATTGATGCGCTATTACATGGTGTCGATGACGATGATGATGATGACATTGTAGAAGATAGTGCTGATGCACGATCGTATGATTTCTCATCTCAAGATCGTATTGTGCGCGGTCGTATGCCAACGCTTGAAATCGTCAATGAGCGATTTGCTCGGCATTTACGCATCAGTATGTTTAACATGATGCGTCGCGCTGCAGAAGTGTCAATTAATGGCGTACAAATGCTTAAGTTTGGTGAGTATGTACATACGCTATTTGTTCCAACAAGTTTAAATATGGTGCGTTTTAGTCCACTAAAAGGCACAGCGTTAATTACCATGGAAGCAAGACTAGTCTTTATTCTCGTCGACAACTTCTTTGGTGGTGATGGCCGTTTTCATGCCAAAATTGAAGGTCGTGAATTTACTCCAACAGAACGCCGAATAGTCCAGTTACTGCTTAAAATTATTTTTGAAGATTACAAAGAAGCATGGGCGCCGGTAATGGACGTGGAGTTTGAATACCTCGATTCTGAAGTGAACCCTGCCATGGCTAACATTGTCAGTCCAACAGAAGTGGTGGTGATTAACTCATTCCACATCGAAGTCGACGGTGGGGGGGGAGACTTCCACATCACTATGCCGTATTCAATGATTGAACCAATACGTGAATTACTCGATGCCGGTGTTCAAAGTGATAAACAAGATACCGATATGCGCTGGTCGCAAGCATTACGTGATGAGATCATGGACGTGCAAGTTGGTTTTGATGTCAATGTGGTTGAGCATGAAGTGACTTTACGTGATGTGATGGGATTTAAAGCGGGTGATATTATTCCGATTGATTTGCCTGAACATATTATGATGCGAATAGAGGGCTTACCAACTTACCGCTGTAAAATGGGTAAATCACGCGATAACTTAGCATTAAAAATCAGTGAGAAAATCCCGCGGCCAGAAACGGTTAAAACAGAGCTGCAATTAGTGACTCGCAAAGGCAAGTCGCGTGATATTTCAGACTTATAAGGTGAAGTAAATGAGTACAGAAGATACTGGCGATGACTGGGCTGCAGCAATGGCTGAACAGGCTTTAGAAGAAGCGGAACATGTCGAATTAGATGAGTTAGTCGACGAGTCCAAGCCTATTTCTAAAGAAGAAGCGGCAAAATTGGATGGTATCCTAGATATTCCTGTGACCATTTCTATGGAAGTTGGAAGAAGTTTTATTAGCATTCGAAATCTACTCCAGTTGAACCAAGGCTCTGTTGTTGAGCTTGATCGCGTCGCAGGTGAGCCTCTGGATGTTATGGTTAATGGCACCTTGATTGCCCATGGGGAAGTGGTGGTCGTTAATGACAAATTTGGTATTCGTTTAACTGATGTTATTAGCCAGACTGAACGTATTAAAAAGTTAAAATAACCATTTACACTAACGAAGCAGAGATCAGTATTCATTGAGTCTTTGCTTGGTGGGTTAACTATCACAAGGAATCACAGTGGCTAATATGATACCAATGCTCGGCATCATGAGTGAGGCATTAAGCGCCCCTGCAATGTCTAGCACTTTAGCTAGTAACACCTTAGTTCGGCCCGCCGAAACCTCTAATGTTGCAACCTTAGCGAATATGGTTGGTGGATTAATTGTCGTTTTAGCGCTGATTTTCTTATTAGCGTATATTGTGAAACGTCTCAAGTTAGTCCCATCAAATGGTGGAATCATTAAAACGATTGCTGTGACGCCCATTGGACAGCGTGAAAAGGTGGTATTGGTGGAGGTCAATGGTCAGCAATATTTACTTGGCGTGACTTCGCAACAGATTAATCTTATCGATAAGTTATCTACCCCTGTCGACGTACCACTTTCCTCGTTTGCCAGTCGCCTAAAACAAGCCAAGGAACAGCAATAATGAATAAGTACATAATGGTATTGGTGTTGGCGATAGTGACGTTAGTGGCCGTTGTTCTATCACCCTCTGCACTGGCTCAAGACGGCGTGTTACCTGCATTGACGGTTACAACTGGTGCTGATGGAACCACTGAATATTCGGTAACCATGCAGATTTTATTGCTGATGACGGCAATGAGCTTTATTCCTGCCATGGTGATTATGCTCACCTCTTTTACCCGTATTATTGTGGTGTTATCGATATTAAGACAAGCTTTGGGGTTACAACAAACACCGTCGAATCAGGTATTGATTGGGATTAGCTTGTTTATGACTTTTTTTATTATGGCGCCCGTGTTTGACAAGATTTATGCTGAAGCGGTAGAGCCTTATATCAATGAAACCATGACCTTAACCCAAGCTTATGACGTTGGCAAAGAGCCAATTAAAACATTCATGCTGTCGCAAGTTCGCACCACAGACTTACAAACTTTTATTGAAATATCAGGCTATAAAGACATTCAATCTCCTGAACAAACGCCAATGAGCGTTGTTATTCCTGCATTTATTACTAGTGAGCTTAAAACGGCATTCCAAATTGGCTTTATGCTGTTTGTGCCTTTTTTGGTCTTAGACTTAGTGGTTGCCAGTATTTTAATGGCGATGGGGATGATGATGTTGTCACCAATGATTGTGTCGTTACCCTTTAAAATCATGCTGTTTGTACTGGTTGATGGTTGGGGTCTTGTGATGGGCACATTAGCGAATAGTTTCGGAATATAAGGCCTCGTATTTATGTCTCCAGAATCGCTTATTGATATCTTTCGAGAAGCACTGTCAATTATTGTATTGATTGTGTCAGCGATTATTTTGCCTGGCTTATTTATTGGTTTAATTGTGGCGGTCTTTCAAGCTGCAACTTCAATTAACGAGCAAACCTTAAGTTTTTTACCACGTTTACTCGTGACCTTATTTGCATTGATGTTTTTAGGCCACTGGCTAGTGCAAACTATGATGGATTTCTTCTATGAGATGGTCAACCTCATCCCACAGGTTATAGGTTAAGTTGTGGATATTTTGTTTGATGAAATCAGTCAAACAATTGCGGCCTATCTTTTGCCTTTTTTTCGTATTTCATCCATGTTGATGGTAATGGCTGTGTTTGGCGCAAATACTACACCCGCTCGAGTTCGGCTGATGTTATCTGTTGCGATAACTATGGCCGTTGCGCCTATGCTGCCTCCTATTGAAAATATCGAGCTAATGGCATTAGGTTCCGTTTTTGTGATTGCTCAGCAAATTTTGATCGGGGTCACTATGGGTTTTGTCACCTTAATGGTGATGCAAACTTTTGTGTTAACGGGGCAAATTATTGGTATGCAAACCAGTTTAGGTTTTGCCTCTATGGTAGATCCAGGATCCGGTGAGCAAACACCCGTAGTGAGTAACTTTTTTTTATTACTCGCCACATTAATTTTTTTAGCCGTAGATGGACATTTATTGATGTTGCGGATGTTGGTGGCCAGTTTTGAAACGATTCCAATTTCAAATCAAGGCATATCAATTGCTAATTACCGTGCCCTTGCTGATTGGGGCAGTTTCATGTTCGGCTCAGCCTTAACGATGTCGATTTCTGCGATTATTGCCTTGTTGCTAATCAATTTGTCCTTTGGTGTGATGACTCGTGCATCGCCGCAATTAAATATTTTTTCGATTGGTTTTCCGGTCACTATGGTTAGCGGTTTATTGATTTTATGGTTAACGCTAGCCCCGATCATGGCGCATTTTGATGAGGTGTGGTTAGCTGCACAGTTGCTCATGTGTGATCTGCTGCTACTTCAATGTCAAATTGATGGCTCAGTGGTTTTTTAGGGGGCATAGATGGCAGAAAATGATAGCAGTCAAGAACGCACCGAGGAACCTACAGGGAGGCGACTTGATCAAGCGCGTGAAAAAGGTCAAGTCGCCCGCTCTAAAGAGTTAGGTACTGCAGCTGTATTGCTTGCTGCATCGATAGGGTTTTCGATGACAGGACCTGCTATCGCCAAAAGTCTCTATACCATTATGAAGCAAGTTTTTTCAATGGAACGCGATCAAATTTTTGATACTAATTCCATGTTTCGGGTTTGGGGCGTTGTTGGCAATGAGCTTGCTTGGCCGTTGATCAGCTTTATTGCTTTATTGGCATTCGTGTCTTTTCTGGGGAATATTGCCTTAGGCGGTATGTCTTTTTCAGTCAAAGCCTTTATGCCAAAAGGCAGTAAAATGAACCCGATGAGTGGCTTTAAACGCATGTTTGGTACTCAAGCCTTAGTTGAACTTACAAAGGGTATCGCTAAATTTTCTGTGGTAGCGTTATCTGCATATTTCCTTCTTAGTTTTTATTTCTATGATATTTTGACTCTGTCCAGCGATCATCTTCCTGGTAATGTTTACCACGCCTTAGATTTGTTGATTTGGATGTTTATTTTACTGTGTAGCTCCATGCTATTGATTGTTGTTATTGATGTGCCATTTCAAATTTGGAATCATAACAAACAGTTAAAAATGACCAAGCAAGAAGTCAAAGATGAATATAAAGACACTGAAGGTAAGCCAGAAGTTAAAGGCCGCATAAGACAAATGCAGCAAGAGCTGGCGCAACGACGCATGATGACTGAGGTACCTAATGCTGATGTTATCGTGGTCAACCCCGAACACTATGCTGTGGCGGTTAAATACGATGTAAGCCGTTCTTCTGCCCCCTTTTTAATTGCTAAAGGGGTCGACGATGTTGCTTTTAAAATACGTGAAATTGCTCGTGAACATAATGTTGCTATTGTTTCTGCTCCACCACTTGCCCGTGCTATTTACCATACAACTAAAATAGACCAGCAAGTTCCAGAAGGCCTATTTACTGCAGTAGCACAAATACTCGCGTATGTTTTTCAGCTAAGACAATATCAAAAAGGCAAAGGTCGTCGGCCTAAACCCATTCCTATTAATCAACCCATTCCTGATGATTTAAAACATTAATCAACCCTATATCAGTCAAATAACCACGTTACTAATTATGCTATGACTAATAGTGGCTTAGTTTTTGCTTTGTAGATTTATTAGCGTCAAATAAAAACATAGTATTTCGCAATAGACTATACAAAGGGTTCCCCTCTATGGATGCAAAAGCAGCTTTCGGGCAGTTTAAACAAATAAGACCATCGACATTTAAAGGTATCGGTACACCTTTATTGGTACTTGCTGCGCTTGGGATGGTAGTTTTACCCATTCCTGCTTTTTTACTCGATATCCTATTTTCATTCAATATCGCGTTAGCATTAGTTGTGTTACTTGTTGCTATTTATTCAGACAGACCCCTTGATTTTGCTGCATTTCCGACAGTCTTACTGGTTGCTACTTTATTAAGACTCGCGCTTAACGTTGCCTCCACCCGTATTGTATTGCTCGAAGGTCATAATGGTGGTGATGCTGCGGGTAAAGTGATTGAAGCCTTTGGTTCTGTGGTTATTGGCGGAAACTATGCGGTTGGTTTAGTGGTGTTCATTATTCTTATTATCATTAACTTTGCTGTGGTAACTAAAGGTGCGGGGCGTATTGCTGAGGTGAGTGCTCGTTTTACCTTGGATGCTATGCCGGGTAAGCAAATGGCCATTGATGCTGATTTAAATGCTGGCACCTTAACCCAAGACCAGGCGCGTATTCGCCGTGCTGAAGTGACTCGTGAAGCCGATTTTTATGGTGCGATGGACGGTGCTTCAAAGTTCGTTAAAGGTGATGCTATCGCCGGTATTATGATTCTTGTCATCAATATACTCGGTGGTTTTGTGATTGGTATCGTTCAGCATGACCTGGATTTTTCTAGTGCAGTAGAAATTTATACTTTGCTGACCATCGGTGATGGCTTGGTTGCACAAATTCCCGGTTTATTATTATCAATTGCAGCCGCGTTAATGGTAACGCGTCAAAATGAATCTGGTGATATGGGCCAAATGATGTTTAGTCAGATGTTTGACAGTCATAAATCATTAGCCATTGCTGCTGGGTTACTGTTTATCATGGGTATTGTGCCTGGAATGCCTCATGTGGCATTTTTGACCTTCGCATTTATTACTGCTGGTGCAGCGTACTTTGTCTACAAGCGGAATGTTGACAAAAAACAAGCGGCACTGACACTGGCGACCAAAGGGCCAGTAGAAGCTAGAGATAAAGAACCTAAAGAGTTAAGTTGGGATGATGTGCGCCATGTTGATACTATCGGTCTGGAAGTGGGATATCGGTTAATTCCATTGGTTGATAAGTCTCAGGGTGGTGAGTTATTAGGCCGAATTAAAGGTGTGCGTAAAAAATTGTCACAAGAATTAGGTTTTTTAGTGCCAGCGGTGCATATTCGTGACAATCTAGACTTATCGCCTAATGCATATCGTATTTCCTTAATGGGTGTGGTGGTAGGTGAGGCTGAAGTTAGACATGATTGTGAGCTAGCGATCAATCCTGGTCAGGTTTACGGTAAGCTTGACGGTATTGACACCCGAGACCCCGCTTTTGGTTTAGAGGCGGTGTGGATCACACCAGAGCAACGTGAACATGCACAAACATTAGGTTATACCGTCGTCGATACCGCAACGGTTGTGGCAACGCATATTAGTCAGTTATTGAGTAATAATGCAGCCAAACTATTAGGTTATGAAGAAGTGCAGCAGTTAATGGATATGCTGAGCAAGAACTCGCCTAAATTAGTCGATGGTTTTGTACCCGATATTATGCCGTTGGGTTCGGTTGTTAAAGTCATGCAAAACTTACTTAACGAAGGTGTCTCGGTTCGTGATTTACGCACCATAGTGCAGACATTATTAGAGTACGGCACCAAGAGTAATGATACCGAAGTCTTAACTGCAGCAGTGCGTATAGCGCTAAAACGCATGATAGTACAAGAAATCTCTGGGCCTGAACTTGAAATACCTGTCATTACATTGGCGCCAGAGTTGGAACAGATGTTGCATAAGTCTATGCAGGCGACTGGCGGTGAAGGACCGAATATTGAACCCGGCCTTGCAGAACGCATGCAGCAGTCATTGTTAGATGCTGCACAGAAGCAAGAAATGGTAGGGCAACCAGCCATTTTATTGACCTCTGGTATGTTGAGGTCAACGCTGTCCAGATTTGTTAAATACACTATTCCAAATTTACGAGTGATTTCTTATCAAGAAATACCCGATGAGAAACAAATTAGAATTGTTTCTGCTGTTGGCCAATAGTGATAACGTCAGTTTATTGAGGTGCATAAGTGAAAATTAAACGATTTTTTGCCAAAGATATGCGCGAAGCATTGGCTCAAGTAAAAGAGACCTTAGGCTCTGACGCTGTCATTATGTCAAACAAAAAAGTTGCAGGCGGAATCGAAATTGTCGCCGCAGTCGATTATGATGAACCTAAGGCCTCTATTGCATCGCAAGCGCCGACGACTAGTTTTATGGATGTTAGTGAGGATCGCGTCTCAATAGGCGCTAAGCCTGTAATGAAAGCTCAATCTAAGGTAAATCCGCCACCGGAAGCAGATTCTCTTCAAGCATTGCTTGAAAAACAGCATAATCGCATGAAACAACAAATGTCTGTTCGCCAAGATGAACCTGAATTACCTGAGTGGGCGCGTCAATTACAAGGGGCAAAGACTGCTAAGCCAACATCAACGTTAAAAGCGCAAGCAGCGCCTGAACACGCTAAAAAAACTAATAGAAATCAATCTGATGATATGGACGCGTTGCGTGAAGAAATGGCTTCATTACGTAACTTATTGACTCATCAAGTGTCATCGTTAATGAAAGACCAAAAAAAGCGTACCGATCCAGTTGGTGCTATGCTTGAAAGTAAATTGATTGCCGCAGAGTTTTCTCCTGCAGTTGCTGCTAAACTAGCAGGATTGAGTCAACATTATACGCCAGCCGACTTAGTAAGAGCGCTACCGCAAAGCTTAGCTAACTTACTCGACAACCAAGGTGATGATATTGTCAAACGTGGTGGTGTGGTCGCTTTTGTTGGCCCAACAGGTGTAGGTAAGACGACTTCTTTAGCTAAAATAGCAGCTCGATTTGCTGCCCATCATGGCCCCGAGCAGGTGGCATTGATTACCACAGATCATTATCGTATTGGTGCCTATGAGCAATTAGCAACTTATGGCAAAATAATGGGCTGTCCGGTGAAGCAAGCACATGATTTAGCCGAATTAGAACAAATTCTTTATCAATTTAGGAATCGTAAGTTAGTATTAATCGATACCGCCGGTATGGGGCAGCGAGATATGCGCTTATATCAGCAACTTGATAATTTGACGGCAAATAGTAGGATCCCCATTCGGAGTTACTTAGTCTTGTCAGCGACAGGCCAGCGCCGTGTCTTACAGGATGCTGTAGAACATTTTAAACGTATTCCATTAGCGGGTGCGATTTTGACAAAATTAGATGAATCAATATCAATTGCAGGTGCATTGAGCGTATTGATTCAAAATGAGTTACCATTAAGCTATGTTACTGACGGTCAACGTGTTCCTGAGGACATGAAAGTCGCAGATACACTAGAGCTAGCCAAGAAAGCTCTCGCGGCGTTAAATGAAACTGAACAACAATTATCACAAGACACAGTGTGGTCTAATGACACAGCCTATGCATTTGAGTAAAGATATGACTCGGGATCAAGCAAGTGGTTTACGTATGATGAATCAACCAAATAACGATAAAGTTAAAGTAATTGCCGTATCCGGTGGTAAAGGCGGAGTTGGTAAAACAAGTGTGTCAATTAATACTGCGGTAGCATTAGCCGAAAAGGGCAAACGTGTATTAGTACTTGATGCCGATTTAGGTTTAGCCAATGTCGATGTGATGCTCGGGATACGTGCTGAGAAAAATTTATCTCATGTTTTGTCTGGTGATGCCGAATTAGATGACATCATTGTACGCGGACCCAAAGGTATCGGTATTGTTCCTGCTACATCAGGTTCACAAGCGATGGTTGAATTGACACCAGCACAACATGCCGGCTTGATCCGTGCATTTAGTGAAATGCGGACTCAGTTTGATATTTTAATTGTTGATACTGCTGCCGGTATATCAGATATGGTGCTGAGTTTTTCTCGTGCATCACAAGATGTATTAATTGTGGTTTGTGACGAACCAACATCGATTACCGATGCTTATGCGTTAATTAAGATACTAAGTCGTGAACATGGTGTGTTCCACTTCAAAATTGTGGCAAATATGGTACGTAGTTTACGAGAAGGTATGGAATTATTTGCTAAACTCAGTAAAGTGACAGATAGATTTCTAGATGTTGCATTGGAGTTGGTGGCAACCATTCCCTTTGATGAGAATTTACGTAAAGCAGTTCGTAAACAAAAACTAGTCGTTGAGGCTTATCCTAAATCACCTTCAGCCATTGCTTACCACGGATTAGCCAATAAAATTATGACTTGGCCTGTGCCACAGCAACCCGGTGGTCATTTAGAATTTTTTGTTGAACGTCTTGTACAACGTAAGCCGATACAAGAAGGAAGAACGGGTGAATAAAGCCGCAGCGTATACTCAGTTCGATAACAAAACGTCTATCATTGAACAGTATGCACCGTTGGTAAAAAGAATTGCTCATCATATGCTGGCAAGATTACCAGCATCGGTGCAACTTGATGACCTGTTACAAGCTGGAATGATGGGGTTGCTTGAGGCCTCATCAAAATTTGATAACAGCAAAGGTGCTAAGTTTGAAACTTTTGCTGGCATTAGAATTCGTGGAGCGATGATAGATGAAATTCGTCGTGGTGACTGGGTTCCACGCTCAGTTCACCGTAATAATCGTCGAGTTGCACAAGTAATTGATGAATTAGAGCAACAGCTTGGTCGTGATGCTTATGATACTGAAATTGCTGAAAAGCTTGAAATGTCGCTCGATGAGTACCATCATATCTTAAATGATGTTTCTGTTGGTAAAATCATAGGCATAGAAGATCTTGGTGTTTCGCAAGATGTGTTAATCACAGATAATGAATCGCCAGATGAGGCCTTTGACTCGCTTGCTGAAATTCAATTCCAATCTGCATTGGTTGAAGCAATTAAGACATTGCCAGAAAGAGATGCGTTAGTGTTGTCGTTATATTACAACGAAGCATTAAATTTAAAAGAAATCGGTGCCATCCTTGATGTTAGTGAATCGCGTGTAAGCCAGATATTAAGTCAGGCAATGCTCAGATTAAAAGCTAAACTCAAGCATTGGACACAAGAATAATAACTTATTTAGAGCAAACGAGTGTCAGCTCACCGGAGGAAACCTTGGACAAGAATATGAAGATTCTTATTGTTGACGATTTTTCAACAATGAGGCGTATCATTAAGAACTTGTTGCGAGATTTGGGATTTAATAATACCCAAGAAGCAGATGATGGCTCAACAGCCCTACCTATGTTACAAAAAGGCGATTTTGATTTTGTAGTAACAGACTGGAACATGCCTGGAATGCAAGGTATTGATTTACTTAGAGCAATCCGTGCAGATGATTCGTTAAAGCATTTACCCGTATTGATGGTAACCGCAGAAGCCAAGCGTGAACAAATTATTGCTGCAGCGCAAGCTGGGGTAAATGGTTATGTGGTAAAGCCTTTCACCGCCGCAACGTTAAAAGAAAAGTTAGATAAAATCTTTGAACGACTCGCATAAGCAAGGATAAGTCATGCAGGCATCAATATCGGGGTTAATCACTCTCGAACAGGCCCAAGAACTTGTTGAATTGCTTACCTTAGGTCAGCAAGATAAAGCTGATGACGTCAT
The DNA here is from genome assembly GCF_014163845.1 of Shewanella sp. SR43-4. Taxonomy (NCBI): domain Bacteria; kingdom Pseudomonadati; phylum Pseudomonadota; class Gammaproteobacteria; order Alteromonadales; family Shewanellaceae; genus Shewanella; species Shewanella sp. SR43-4. Next base: position 154,270 of record NZ_JACJEB010000008.1, read on the forward strand.
CAGGGAGCTTGCTACACCATTGCAGCGTGAGCTTTTTGAAGAAGTGGGTAAGTTAACTCGACAACTTCATAGTGCATTAAAAGATTTTCAAATTGATAACCGTTTATCTGAATTAGCCAATACCGAAATTCCGGACGCTAAAGAAAGATTAAACTACGTTATCGATATGACAGAGCAAGCTGCTAATAAAACCATGGATGCAGTTGAAGAATGTCTACCTTTGGCCGATACCATTATCAGTAATATTCAATCAGTAACGCCAATGTGGGATAAATTGATGCGTCGTGACATCGAGTTGGGTGAGTTTAAATCACTTTGCCACGATGTTCAGCAGTTTATGTTACACAGTGAAAATGATTGTAATCGTCTTCGTGAGCTATTAAATCAAATTTTAATGGCGCAAGACTTCCAAGACTTAACTGGCCAAATGATCCGTCGAGTGATTGATTTAGTTCGTGAAGTAGAAAGTAATTTAGTTTCAATGCTAACGGTGTTTGGTGATCATATTACTGAGTCATCGCCAACGATAAACGATAATAAAATAGAAGCAGAAGGCCCCATCATGAATGCAGAACTGCGTGAAGATGTGGTGACAGGTCAGGATGAAGTAGACGATCTGCTATCAAGTCTGGGTTTCTAATTAGGAGTCAATTTAATGTCCTTTGATGTTGATGAAGAGATACTCCAGGACTTTTTAATTGAAGCTGGTGAGATTTTAGAGCTTCTACAAGAGCAGCTAGTTGCCCTTGAAAATAATCCTGATGACAGTGATTTACTTAATGCTATTTTCCGTGGATTTCATACTGTCAAAGGCGGAGCTGGTTTTTTAAGCTTAAAGCCGATGGTCGACGTGTGTCATGAAGCTGAAAATACGTTCGATTTATTGCGCACCGGAAAACGTGGCGTAAATGCAGAATTAATGGATATTATTTTGCAAGCGGTCGACGCCATTAATACAATGTTTGCTCAAACTCAACAGGGACAAGAACAAGACCCTGCCGATCCAATGCTACTTGCGAAACTCAAATTATTAAGCTCAGGTGCGCCATTACCCTCAGAGATGTCGGCTGCAGAACTTGAACCTATCGAAAATGTAGTTGAGGTTAACGAGCCTGAAGTCATTGAAGATGTGAGTTCTTTTACGGCAGAAACGTCTGATTCTGGCAGTATCGATGAAATTGATGAGTTAGAATTTGAAGCCTTACTTGATGCCTTACACGGTTCAGGTAACAGTCCTGTTGCATCTAAATCTTCTGCAGTAAAGAAAGACAATATTGACTCAAAACCAGCACCAGCAAAAAGCAGTGACGAAATTACCGATGACGAATTTGAAGCACTCTTAGACGAGTTACACGGCTCAGGTTCATTTAAAGCCAAAGACGAACCTGTGGTTGCCGCTAAGCCTGCAAGTACACCAGTTGCTCAACCCGCAGTAGACTCAGATGAAATCACCGACGATGAGTTTGAACGTCTTTTAGATGAATTACACGGTAAAGGCACTGCCCCAGTAGCGAAAGTGCAATCAACTCCGGTTGCTGCAGAATCTGCTAAAGCGGTTACTCCTCCACAGGCAGCAAAACCCGCTCCGACTCCCGTTGCTAAGCCAGTTATGCCATCGACTCCAGCCGTTGTGCCAAAAGTTGAACCCTTAGCAGATAAAGCCCCAGTCAAAGCGTCGTCTGTGCCACAAGGTGAAACCACAGTTCGCGTTGATACCGCTCGTTTAGATCAAATCATGAATATGGTTGGTGAATTGGTATTAGTCCGTAATCGACTGGTGAGCTTAGGCATTAATCGTGAAGACGAGGAAATGTCAAAAGCACTTGCTAACCTTGATTTGGTGACCGCTGATTTACAAGGTGCGGTGATGAAGACGCGCATGCAACCTATCAAGAAAGTATTTGGTCGTTTCCCACGGGTTGTTCGAGATTTAGCGCGTACATTAAATAAAGAAATTGATTTAGTGATGATTGGTGAAGACACCGATCTTGATAAAAATTTAGTTGAGGCTTTAGCCGATCCTTTGGTCCACTTAGTGAGAAACTCAGTCGACCACGGTATTGAAATGCCGGTGACTCGTGAAGCAAATGGTAAATCCCGAACCGGTACTATTACCTTATCGGCTAGCCAAGAAGGTGATCACATCCTGCTGAAAATTGAGGATGATGGCGCTGGCATGGATCCTGAAAAGCTAAAACAAATTGCGATAAGTCGTGGTGTGCTCGATGAAGATGCCGCCTCGAGAATGACTGATAACGAAGCGTATAATCTGATTTTCGCTCCAGGGTTTTCAACTAAAGTTGAAATCTCAGACATTTCAGGCCGTGGTGTGGGTATGGATGTGGTGAAAACCCGCATAAATCAACTCAATGGTACTGTCTACATTGATTCGATGAAAGGTAAGGGCACCACACTTGAAATTAAAGTGCCTTTAACCTTAGCTATCATGCCAACCTTGATGGTTGATGTGTCTAATCAAGTTTTCGCTCTGCCATTATCGAGTGTTAATGAGATATTTAATTTAGATTTAACCAAAACCAATATTGTCGATGGTCAATTAACGGTTATTTTCCGTAATAAAGCCGTGCCATTATTTTATCTAGAACATTGGTTGCACAGTAAGAAATCGACATTTAAGCATGGTGATAAGAAGCATGGCCATGTTGTGATTGTTCAACTTGGTACGATGCAAATCGGTTTCGTTGTTGATGCATTAATTGGGCAAGAAGAAGTTGTCATCAAACCACTTGGCAGTATGTTACAAGGTACGCCAGGAATGGCGGGGGCAACAATTACATCAGATGGTGGTATTGCACTTATTTTAGATGTGCCAGGACTACTGAAACATTACGCCAAAAGCAAAAAATAAAAAAAGTTCCATTATTTAAGGAATTCAATGGCCATAAAAGTATTAGTTGTAGATGATTCTAGCTTTTTTCGACGTCGAGTCAGTGAGATTGTTAATAAAGATCCTGATCTCGAAGTCGTTGCTGTTGCTGTTAACGGTAAAGAAGCTGTTGAAATGGCTGCAAAGTTAAAGCCTCAAGTCATTACCATGGACATTGAAATGCCAGTAATGGATGGTATTACTGCTGTGCGTGAAATCATGGCTACTAACCCCACTCCAATTTTAATGTTTTCATCATTAACTCATGATGGTGCCAAAGCGACACTTGATGCGTTAGAAGCCGGCGCATTAGATTTTTTACCAAAACGCTTTGAAGATATTGCGACCAATAAAGACGATGCAATACTGTTACTGCAGCAGCGAATTAAAGCTTTGGGGCGACGCAGAGTATATCGCCCAAGTTCAGCATCAAGTTCATTATCGACTTCATCATCACCTGAACCTCGTAAAACATCGGTTTCTGCTTCGGATACCTATTCATCTCGTCGTCCATTTAGCAGCGGTTTAACTCCAACGCCTGCAGCAACCCACTCTAGCGCATCTCCTGATCGCCATACTCCCAATAATACGAGTTCATCAATATCGTCTATTCGGGCTAGTGGTAAACAATATAAAGTATTACTTATCGGGACTTCAACTGGTGGACCAGTGGCTTTGCAGAAAGTATTAACCGCTTTTCCTGCGAATTATCCTCATCCAATTGTATTGATCCAACACATGCCTGCAGCATTTACTCCTGCATTTGCAGCACGTTTAAATACATTATGTCAAATTGATGTGAAAGAGGCTGAAAATGGGGATGTTATGCGCCCTGGATGCGCTTATTTAGCGCCCGGTGGTATGCAGCTTATGGTTGAGCGAAATGGTATTACAGGCAGACTTAAAGTTGTTCCTGGTACCCCTGAAATGAATTATAAGCCAAGTGTAGATATTACTTTTGCGTCTGCATCTAAAGCTTTTGGTGGAGATGTTTTGGCTGTAGTGTTGACTGGGATGGGGGCCGACGGTAGAGAAGGGGCTAGAATGTTAAAGTCTGTTGGTGCAACCATTTGGGCACAAGATGAAGCGAGTTGTGTTGTCTATGGTATGCCACAAGCAGTAGCATCTGCTGGTATCTCGACTCACTCTATTTCGTTGGATAATATTGCTGAAGCTATTTTAAAAGAGTCTAGTCGTGGCTAAGTCGAGTTATTCCTCACAGACTAAGCACATGCTGGGTTTTTTTCTGTGTTTTATTGCCATTTTAGTACTAGCGGGTTTGTATGTTGATGCGAATAAAAAGATAACACTATTAAAGCAAGATGTGGCTCGTTTAACCGACTCTCAAGTACTTTTGATGGTTCCTGAGGAGCAAGCTGCTAATATTGCTAATTGGTTAACTCAGCATCCTGAACAAACTCAAGCAATTGTTGCGTCCGCAGGACAAGAGCAAGCTAAAAGTGTGTTGTTTGGACCTGGCGCTTTAGATGATGATCAGCCCACTAAACTTAAGCATCCCGAAGTTGTTAGTGAAGGCAATAATCAAGAAATCATAGTGTCAGAAGATGCTCAAGGGGTTAAGGTGATCCGTTTACCTAACGGCGGGATCCGTGTAACAACCCGTGATGATACACAACACAAGCAGTAGTCAATATTCCATAACAGCATCATTATAATGAGTTGAGAGGCTTTTTTTGAAAGTATGGACGGTAGCGAATCAAAAAGGTGGTGTCGGTAAAACAACCACAGTAGCCAGTTTAGCCGGAGCATTGGTTAAGCGTGGTCAACGAGTGCTGATGATTGATACTGATCCTCATGCTTCATTGGGTTATTACTTAGGTATTGATTCAGATGAAGTGCCATGTTCGCTTTATGATGTCTTTTTGAATCACCAGACACTGACTCAAGAGTTTATATTACAAAATGTCATCCCTACTCAAATAGAGGGACTGGATATTATTGCTGCTAATATGGCGTTAGCAACACTGGATAGATCTTTAGGTCATCAGGAAGGTATGGGCTTGGTGTTGCGCAATTTATTGGCGCTACTTGAAGATAAATATGATGTGGCTATCATTGATTGCCCACCTGTTTTAGGGGTGCTAATGGTCAATGCATTAGCTGCAAGTCATCACATTATTATACCGGTTCAGACTGAGTTTTTAGCCATAAAAGGCCTTGAACGTATGGTGAAAACCATGGAAATCATGGGGCGCTCCAAGAAAACACGATATAGCTTCACAGTATTACCGACTATGTATGACAAGCGAACTAAAGCCTCACCTATCGCACTACAATTTTTGCAGGATAAATATGGTTCATCACTTTGGCCAAGTGATGTGATTCCTGTGGATACTAAATTTAGAGATGCAAGCTTGGCTCATTTACCAGCATCACATTATTCAGCCAGTAGCCGAGGTGTAAAAGCTTACAATCGTCTGCTGGATTTTTTATTTTCTCAGGAGTTTAACCATGTCAAAATCGGTTGATGAAACTGTTTTTGATTATTTCAGTCTTTTACTACAGGAATCGTCAGAGTCGATTCCTGTGAATCCTGCTAATAATATTACTACTAAATCGCTAAATATTATCGAGGACAAGCTGGCTGATACCACCACAATAGCCGCATCTTCATCAGCTCATTATTCACCGCCAACTTTGTCTAAGATTTCATCTGTTGTTGCGAGCCAGTGGGATTATGCCCAGCCGACAACCAGTGTAGATAAACTGGCGCTTGAAAAATTATTATCAGCAGTATCTACACCTAGTGCTGAAACAGATTTATCGCAACAGATCAAAAACAGCGCAGAACGTGTTCGTCAGGCAATTAGTGATATTGAGCCTAAAGCAGTCGTTAATAATACAAAAACACAAGAAATAGAGCTAACGGATAAAGAAATCAAGCCGTTAGTCGATATAAATAATAACGAAAGTTCACATGCTGTTATAAAAGACGCTATTATTAAGCATGAAGAGTTGGTGATGAATTCGGCGGAGCAAGTGCAAACGCCACCACAAACTCAGGTTGGGCATCAACCACCGAGTATCACCCATGATTTACAAGAAGTACTTGATGATGAGTTTCAGGTGCTATTCTTTAATGTTGCAGGGTTAACGTTAGCGGTACCACTAGTGAGCTTGGGGGGGATTATTAAAATTGACAAGATAAACCATCTTATTGGTAGGCCCTCTTGGTTTAAAGGGGTGCAAACCCACCGAGATACTAAAATTAATGTGGTTGATACATGTGCATGGGTAATGCCTGAAAAATATTCTCCAGCATTAGCACAAACGGTAAATTATCAATATCTTGTTATGCTAGAAGATAGTCAGTGGGGACTAACATGCGAATCGTTAGTTAACGCCGTTAAAATAGATAAATCCCACGTCAATTGGCGTGAAAAACCGGGTAAGCGTCCTTGGCTTGCTGGGGTAGTAAAACAACAAATGTGTGGCATTTTACATGTTCAAGCATTAATCAAAATGCTTGATGCAGGTTTAGGTTGTCAGGATTCGATTGACCGAGGTTAACTATGAGCGATTCTAGAAGTGTAGCAGCGGTTGCTGCAAGTAAAGACGATGCAGTATTACAATGGGTAACATTTAAATTAGATAATGAAACCTATGGTATTAACGTAATGCAAGTTCAGGAAGTATTACGTTATACCGAAATAGCTCCTGTGCCAGGTGCTCCTGATTATGTGTTAGGGATTATTAACCTTCGCGGAAACGTAGTTACCGTTATCGATACTCGTTCACGTTTTGGCTTACAATCAGCAGAATTAGACGACTCGACTCGTATCGTGATTATTGAAGCAGAAAAACAAGTTATTGGTATCTTAGTTGATAGCGTGGCTGAAGTCGTATACTTGCGCCGTTCTGAAATCGATAACGCTCCTAATGTCGGCACGGAAGAAAGTGCTAAATTTATTCAAGGGGTGAGTAATCGCGACAACGAGTTATTAATCTTGGTTGATTTAGATAAACTATTATCTGACGATGAGTGGGTTGAATTAACTCAAATCTAGTCGTGTTGTAACCGAAAAGCCAACCGAATCACTGTTGGCTTTTTTGTTTGGCTTAGTGCTTTTGAGTAATAGCAACATAGGTATGTTAATGGGTGATGAATTTCTAATTGCAGCTTTAGTGTGTGCGATTGCATGTCTTGTTTTAGTACTTTACTTGCAAAAACAGTCGAGTAAATTAAAAACTAAAGTGGATGCCCTGACTGTGTTGGTTAAAGAAAGCGACCGTCAGCGTGAAGCTGTTAAGCGTGAATTACACGAATTACGCAGTGGTACTATTGGTGTCGGTAGGCGAGTTGTCGAACTAGAAAAAAAACTGTCTAAACAGTCTGATATGCTTGAAGAAGCTAGCCAGCAAGACCCACAAGCTAAATTATACTCGCGTGCGCTTAAAATGGTCGGTCTTGGGGCTGGTATTGAAGAGTTAATGCAAGAGTGTGAATTGCCAAAAGCTGAAGCGGAATTAATACTGAGGCTGCACAGAAAATAGCTCAATAGTGTTTGTCTGTGAACCATAATATAAAAGCCATCGAAAGATGGCTTTTTAGTGGAGCATTATTTGGCATTAGTGTTTGAGTCAGCGTGCTATTTACGACGCATCTTAGCAACAAACATCCCATCACTATCGGCTTGTTGAGGCCAAATCGTTAACATATCAAATTGCTCACCAGTAAAAGGATGTATGACTGGTTCAAGTTCAAACTCAGACGTTGCTGATAAAAAGTCTTTCACAATCTGTTCATTTTCACTTGGTGATAAAGAGCAGGTGGCATAAACCAACTTACCGCCCGATTTTACTGCAGCAGCGCTTCGTCGTAAAATTGCTAATTGAAGCATAGGCTTATCTGTAATCGCGCTAGCATCATCAAGCCAGCGCATATCAGGATTTCGACGCCAAGTGCCGGTGCAGCTGCAGGGTGCATCAACTAATACACCGTCAAAAGCATTAGCATCGACAGGCAATACCTCTCCTTTCCATGGCGCGACACTGATATGCTCAAAACCCGCACGTTTAGCTCTTTTACGCAGTTCTTCTAAAGGTTTATGGCGAATATCTGATGCCGTAATGCTACCGCTGAATTCCGTGCTTTGCTGTGACATTAATGAATGCAATTGCAGGGATTTACCGCCAGCACCACTGCACGCATCCCACCATTTCTCATGATTGTTCGGCTGGCAAATTTGGCCAATAACTTGTGAGGCTAAATCCTGAATTTCAAGATGACCTTGTTTATAAACCTCTATCTCATTTAGATTAATACTTTTATGCCCTAGACTAATGGCATCGGCAAAGTAGCCGCTGGTTTTAGCTTCAACACCCGCTTGTTTAAGTGACGCAATTAATTTGGCTGTTGATAATGTTTGTGCCCGAGCCCAAATGGGGGGGCGAGTCGTCATTGCGTTAACAAGCGCATATTGCTCTGTGCTATCTACTGGACAAAGTTGCCAAAACCATTGGGGTAATAACTGAGTGATTTGACAACTTTCTATCGCGCTTAAAGCAATATAAGCGGCTAATTTATCTTTTAATGTGGCTTGATTATCTAGGGTAGTTTGATCTGCGCGGGTTTGAGGCCAATCAGCAAAATCATTCCAAGCACCAGTGACATCATGCCATGGGTGTTGTTCTAACATTGCACAAGCGCTTAATTGTTGGAACCATGTACTGTGTTTTTGACTGGTCTCTAACTGGCTTAACCAACCCCACCAGCGAAATAAACCAAACAAACTTTCACGGATCACTCGTCTATCTTTAGAGCCATGTTTTTTATGCTCGCGAAAATATTGGCCAATGATTCTATCGGCTGGCATGCCGGTGTTCATCACTTGATTGAAGAGTGTTTCAATCGTTGTCGAGTAACTTAAGGCACGTTTTTGTGCTGGCGTGATCGCAGCGATTTCGGACGCAGATGTCTCAATTGATGGTGTTGTGTTAGACATGGCGGAAATATTATGGCTCATGAATTGACCTGGTAATAGGTGCAGCAATTAACAGAGTGCTGCACCGGAAACTATTTTTTGCTAGTTTAACACGGCTTATCTAAATAATGAGCTAAAACTATAATAGCGTAAAAATGAGTTAATATTTTCAACAACACCATGATTAATGTGTCGTTATGGTGCTTAAAGACTAAAAATCTAGCTCTAGGGCAAAACATAAGTAAGCCATTAATGCGCGAGTATGCTGATATTCTTGCGCACAAAACTCGACAAAATCAGCCTGGCATACTTGCTTAGGACTAATGGATTTTATGGCGATAAAGTCTTTACGTTTTAGCTCGTCAATCATGGGATGATGTTTATCAAATCCGCGTGGCGGTCTGGATAAGCTATCGCCTGTTAATTCAAATCCAGCCTGCCTCAATTGCGCTAATGCTTTTTGGTACGCATTAGGGTTTTCATCAATACAATGGCGAATTGCATTGAGCGTTTTTGATTCAGGATGCCAAATTCCAGCCGCAATAAAGCATTCATCATTGGCAATATGGACATAAAATCCAGGCGCATGCACATCTTTTGCTTGAAAGTGTCTAAACTGGATACCCACATTGGTTTTATAAGGCGTTTTATTTTTACTAAAGCGACTGTCGCGTTGTGGGCGCATTAGGCTACCCCCGACTTTTTTAGCTACAGCAACAAATCGTGGTGATAAGCCTAAAATGGGTCCTTGCATGGCTTGTATAAATTGTAATGCAGGGCTTCTAACCTGATCTTCATATTGTTGCTGGTTGGCTTTAAACCATTCTCTATCATTATTGGCTGCTAGAGTGTTTAAAAAATCGAAACTAAGTTGACTGAACATGACGATACCTTTTTACAATAGCGATGCAGATTATAATGTTATAATTTTACTAGTATGTTAAACAATGTCTGTAGTAAGTGACATAGCTAGGATTTATTTAAACTATTAAGATTGAATACCTTATGTTGACATCTCTATATTAATGCGGTGTTTTTTGGTATTTTATCTAGAGTAAACATAATGTTTTGATGCTTTTTAAATTACCGTATATCCATTGTAACTTACTGAGATAGAGATTTTTTTTAATTATTCTTTAAATGTTAATTTGATATAAATAAGGTGTTGGTGTTAAAATCGCTTCAAAGGCTAGTTTATTGATGTAAACCTTGTGGTTCATCTTTAATCAACAACATATATTGGTTGGCTAGTGCAAGACGTTAAACCGATTTTGCTATCTATTCAAACACTAATTCATTTAAAGATTACACTTTGGAATGAATAATTCCTCTACAAGAAAGGATTGACCATGACTGAACATTCCCTCGGTATTGTGGGTTGGCGTGAGTGGGGCACTTTTCCTGATATTGGCAACGAAAGAGTCAAAATCAAAGTGGATACTGGCGCAAAAACATCTTGTTTGCATGCGTTCAAAATAAAACCGTTTCAAAAAAATAACCAAAAATGGGTTCGAGTCTGGCTGCATCCTGACCAGGATTCTGACCGAGAAGTCGTGTGTGAGTTTCAAGTATTTGATCGCCGAGATGTCAGTGATTCCGGCGGCCATGTAACCAAACGTTACGTGATAAAAACCCCCATTCTTATCGGTACACAACTTTTTGACATCGAACTGACATTGACCAATAGAGATCACATGAAATTTAGGATGTTATTAGGTCGTCGCGCGTTAGAAGGGCGTTTTTTGGTTAATTCAGCAGAATCATTTTTAGCAGGAGAATAACAAATGCATATTGCAATAATGTCGAGAAATAAGAATTTATACTCGACCAGTCGCTTAAGAGAAGCTGCTGAAGCTCGCGGTCATACCATCAAAATTGTCGATCCATTAAAGTGTTACATGAACATCAACATGAATGCACCTAGTATTCATGTCCGCGGTGAAGAGCTGCCAAAATTTGATGCAGTGATTCCGCGAATTGGTGCGTCAGTGACCTTTTATGGCACCGCGGTATTACGCCAGTTCGAAATGATGGGCACTCACCCATTAAACGAGTCTGTCGCCATTACACGTTCTCGGGACAAATTACGTTCATTGCAACTGTTATCTCGCAAGAATATTGGTTTGCCCGTGACCGGTTTTGCCAGTAAGCCTGCTGATATTCCCGATTTGTTGGACATGGTCGGTGGTGCTCCTTGTGTGATTAAGTTACTTGAAGGCACTCAAGGTATTGGTGTGGTATTAGCTGAAACCCGTAAAGCTGCTGAATCGGTTATTGAAGCCTTCATGGGGTTAAAAGCCAACATCATGGTGCAAGAGTATATTGCCGAAGCTGGTGGCGCTGATATTCGTTGTTTCGTGATTGGTGACAAAGTGATTGCGGCGATGAAACGCCAAGCATTACCAGGTGAGTTTCGTTCTAATTTACACCGCGGTGGTTCTGCTAGCATTGTTAAGCTCACTCCAGAAGAACGTTCAACGGCATTACGTGCTGCTAAAACGATGGGGCTAAACGTTGCGGGCGTAGATATTTTACGTTCTAAGCACGGTCCATTAGTGATGGAAGTTAACTCATCTCCGGGCCTTGAAGGCATCGAAAAAGCCACTGGTATTGATGTTGCGGAAAAAATCATTCAGTTTATTGAAAAAAATGTTAAATCTACTAGCTCGAAAACGAAAGGAGTTGGTTAATGGCAAGAAAGCACGAACCGTTTGTTATCGGTGATGTTAGCGTACCGGCAGGCACTCAACAAAGTGTTAAATTGCCCGCAGCAAAACTGTATAACGATACACCGATGGATCTGCACGTTGAAGTGTTTCATGGCACTAAAGCGGGACCTGTTTTATTGGTTTGTGCAGCGATCCACGGTGATGAGTTAAATGGCATTGAAATATGTCGACGCTTGCTCGGTCGTGTGAATGCTAAAACCTTAACCGGGACCTTACTCATTGTCCCTATCGTTAACGTATTTGGTTTTATTCAACAATCTCGCTATTTACCCGATCGTCGTGACTTAAATCGTTGTTTTCCGGGCTCAGCTAAAGGTGCGCTTGCCAGCCGTTTAGCGCATTTATTTAGCAGTATTTTAGTTAAACGTGCAACCCATATTATTGATTTACATACTGGCGCAATTCATCGCGATAACTTACCGCAGATCCGCTGTGATACCGACGATACAATGATGCTCGATATGGCTAATGCTTTTGGCGCACCAGTCATAATGTCTTCTAAAGCACGTGAAGGTTCAATGCGCGGTTATGCTAACAGCCTTAATATTCCTTGTATTTTATATGAGGCTGGTGAAGCACTGCGCTTTAGCGATATGTCGATTAAGTCTGGCGTAAATGGCGTTATCAATGTGATGCGTTGTTTAGGTATGACCAAAGGTAAAATTAACACTAAAACCACCAGTGTTAATGCAAGTCGCAGTTACTGGGTACGCAGTGAATCTGATGGGCTGGTGAATATTAAATTTAAACTGGGTGAGCGAGTATCTAAAGGCCAAGTGTTAGCCAATATTGTAAACCCTCTGGGCGGCGAGCCGATACCATTAAAGGCCCCAACAGATGGGATTATTATTGGCAACAGCAATATTCCGGTCACCAATGAAGGTGAGGGCTTGTTTCACATTGCACAATTTAGTGGTGATGAAATAGAAGTTATTAACGATAATCTTGATGATTTTATGCAAGAGTACGCTGAATAACGTTCTTGAATAGAAACCCTTTGAGAGTTTAATTGGATTGTTAATCAAGCTGTATAAAGCGATTATTAGCACTATGTTATTAGATAACTTAACCCTTGGTGATGACGAAGCTCGGGTTAAGTTTATAGATAGAGATGTGTTTTAAACTCGCAACAGGATGATTAACCTAATGTTGGATTTACTGTTTTAGGCTAAGTATCCTGAATTCAGCTCATTTTCAACTCGCTTCACGATAAGCCAATCAAGGTTAAGTTTAAAACGACGAGAGTAATGCTTGGTAATAAATCGACCAAAATTATTTTACAGATAGTTAATTAATTAATTGACAATTTTCAGATACATACCAAACTTATAATGACTTATCAAAATAAGTTTATATCTCGTTAAGTACAGTGATGTTATCAATCAACAAGCTCATTAAACGAAATTGTTATCTTTGCACCTTTGGTGTCAAAGATAATCTTAATGGATGCTTATTTTCCATACATTTAAAAGGATTTAGTGTCCATGCGCAATAACCAACCCGTTACTCTAAAGCAATATTACTTCGACGATGAAGTTCGTTTAATTTCAGGAACTGATCTACGCGGCCACATCACTTATTGTAATGATGCTTTTGTTGAGGTCAGCGGCTTTGACAAAAGCGAGTTAATCGGAAAACCCCATAATCTCGTGCGCCATCCCGATATGCCAAGTGAAGTGTTCAAAGAGATGTGGGCCTGTATTTCAGCTGGTAAAGTATGGATGGGGTTGGTTAAGAATCGTCGAAAAAATGGCGATTACTATTGGGTTAGCGCATTTGTCACCCCAGTGTTTGAAAATAATAAAGTAGCAGGATATGAGTCCGTTAGGATAACGGCATTACCTGCAGAAATTGCTCGAGCAGAGGCTGCTTATGCCAGGATTAAGGCCAATAAGTCCCCAAGGCCACTGCATGCTAAAATAACACATCAAGTACTTAAGTTGTTACCCGTTTGGTTACCTATGTTTGTTTTGTCAATGGTACTCTTTGAGTTCTGGGGGCTGATCCCTGGCTTGATAAGTTTAATAACACTCACTCTATCAGCTGCATGGTTAGGCTATAAACAACAGCAAGACTGGCTAGAAGTCGTCACACTCAATCCTAATTCGTTTACCGATCGCACTGTCGCAGAAACCTACTTTGCTGATTTTGGCGCCAAAGCACAGGCTAAATTAGCTCTTGGTTGTGAAATTGCTCGATGTCGTACCGCTATGACAAGGATCGAGGATGCAGCAGGATCTTTAGATGGTATTGTTGAGCATACCCAAGTTGAAGCAGAGTCAACCGCTAAAGCTGTCGGTCTTCAAAGCGCATCAATACAACAAATTGCTTCAGCCATTACAGAGATGTCTACAGCTATACAAGAGGTCTCTGCTAATGTCGAGCGTAATGCTGATAGTGCTAAAGATGCATTAGACAATGTGAGTGCAGGGGCTCTACTTGCAAATCAAGCCAAACAGTCTATTGATGAATTAAATCTCTCGGTTGCTGATATTGCGACTACCGTTCGCGAGTTATCGGAATCCACCAATGAGATTGGTCAAGCCGCCAGTATTATTTCCAGTATTGCCGATCAAACTAATCTACTTGCGTTAAATGCGGCCATTGAGGCAGCAAGGGCAGGTGAGCAAGGACGAGGATTTAGTGTTGTTGCTGATGAGGTCCGCTCTCTGGCATTTAAAACTCGCGAATCAACCGATAAAATTCACAGTATTGTCAGTGTGTTAACCAAACGTGCCAGTAACGCTGTCCAAGTGTCACTTAGGGGCGAGCAAGCGGCTAGTAAAGGTGTTCAAATTGTCGATGAAACTCGTAATGCATTAGCGTCGATTAATCAATCAGTCGAGCAAATTACCCAACTTACCTTGGATATGTCAGCCGCTGTAGAAGAGCAAGGCGCTGTCGCAGAACACATTAACCAACAAATTATTGATATTGCTGATTCAGCAGAGATAACTAAAATATCATCAGAAAAATCCTTACATAATAGTAGTGAGTTAGGTGAATCCGTAATGATGGTTAGATCAATTATCAGACGTTTTGCGGTTGGTGCCATAGGCAAGAAATAAATTAAACAGCAGATGTCAAAAAGGCCAGAAACTTGAATGTTTCTGGCCTTTTTATTCGCTTAATCATGATGGTATAAAACGTTCCACTGCACTGATACATGAAGTCAGTGGATCAGCTCATGGATCTAGCTGATAGTTTATTGAGTTATTGATACCGCCCCTCTGGCTTTTCCTCAGGTTTTTATTCGCTTAATGGTTATAGTTTAAAGCGTTCTACTGAGGTCGTCAGTGAATGAGCTAATTGGTTTAGTTGCTGGCTTCTTTCTGTCATTGATGCCGATTCTTGGGCATTTTGTTGCGCTGAGTCTGCAGTCTGAGTCATTGTTTGTTCTATTTGTTGACTGTAATTAACCTGTTCATTGGCCGCGTGAGTAATATTTTGGCTCATGCCACTAATGGTATTTAATGCGGTTTCTATATTTTCAATCGCATCATGTAAAGATTGGCTTTGTTCTACACATTCACTGGCTTGGTTTTGTCCTTGGGTGATCGCCTTAACGGCGTTTGTGGTTTCTTGCTGCAATGCATCTATCATGGTTTGAATTTCGGCTGTTGATAATTGAGTTCTAGAGGCTAATGAACGTACCTCGTCAGCAACGACAGCAAAGCCGCGACCATGCTCACCCGCTCTGGCTGCTTCAATGGCTGCATTCAACGCAAGTAAATTGGTTTGGTCTGCAATAGCACTAATCGTTGTTAAAATCCCGCCAATATTGTTGCTATGCTGACTAAGCGTTGTCATGATCTTAACTGAGTCGTGCAAGCTACTTGATAAGGTCTCAATACGGATACGGTTATCATCGGCAATGGTTTTTATTTGTCCTCCTTGGACAGAGGCGGATTTGATATATTGCTCTGATTCAGAAGCTTGTTGATTAACCTGAGTTGAACTGTGATGTATTTGTTCGGCAAGCTGTTTGGCTTGGCTAATATTATCAATCTGTTGTGAAGCTGAATGAGATATTTTTTCGCTTTGTACTTGTGAGCGAATAGCGGATTCATCTAATTGATGGGCATCACTATTAATCGCTTGTAATAACTGGGTCAAATCATCAGATAACTTATTAGTGTTGTCTATCAATTCGCCAAATTCATCATTATTTCGTTTGCTTAATCGTTGCGATAAATCGCCACCCGCAATTCGCGATAATGCGATGTTTATTGCTTGTAGAGGGCCCAACATGGCTTTTGAGGTAAAGTAATAAATAAATATCGCCATCGATACAAATATCACTGCCATTGAAATGGCTAATGTTTGTGCTGTCGTCACTTCATCAACGGCCACCATCTGCAATAGGTGGAACCTTTCGTTAGCGAGTGTGACTAATTGATCTAACTGCTGATTAGTCGTATCAAAAAAGGTGTTAGCTTGCAGGTGACTTTGCTCTGCCAAGAGTTGCTTATTGATGACATTTTGTTGCGCGATGTACAAGTTACCAGGCTCATCTGTAAATTGTTTAATTGCTTGCAAGTGAGTGTTAAATTCTGCAAATAGCGCCGCAGCACCTAAGGGTTCAGCTTGTTGAGTTAAGTAGCTGCCATTGACGCTAATATTACCTAATAACATGGCAACATCTTGTTTGTGGATGTCCACGGCATCGGTAGAGGTTAATCGACCGAGTTCTGTCATGGTATTACCCAGAGTAAACAGCATGTCATCGATACGTACTCCACCACCAACCACTTCTTCTAATAATGAGGCCTCATTTTCTGGCGCTTCAATAAGCTCTAAATCAATCATGTTATTACTGGCGCTGATGCGCGCATCGTCGAACTGTTGTTTTAAAGTGGTGAAAGTGGCGCGGGTTTGCTCTATTTCGAGTTTTGCGTTGAACATAGTGCGAGATTGCTTAATGTACTGCTCATAAGCATTTTTGGCTTTGGTTAACGCCTGTTGCATCGTCGGCTGATCGGCGACTTTAACTAATAGTGTGCTTAATACGCTATCGAATTCTTGCTGTAATTGATTAAATTGTGTAAAGCTGAGATTAATATTGTCATTACCTGTTTGTGAATAAGCTAGGCTATCTGTTTTTGCCATTTTTAATAAGGTAATTTGCAACCCGTTCGATTGATTTTGTACCGGGACGGCTAAGGTTTCAATATTATTATTTGCTGTTTGAATTTGATTTAGGGAACCATAGAAAAAACTACTTCCAACAAGCAGTAATAAGCCTATTGAGGAAAAACCTAGCGCTATTTTTTGTTTAATAGTGAATTCGAACATGGCCATTTGGTCTCTCTTATTGTTATTTACCTGACGTCATTCATACTATATTTATATGTGCTATTGCTTGTTTATTGTCTGAGCAAGACTGACTCTAGACTAGAACGTTGTAAAAAAAATGTAAATGCACTTATGCAAAAAATAGAAATATATCTTTGTTTTTATAGTAGTATTTCATTTTTTATAAGTAATCAATACCTAGCTTGTAATCAAGATGTGTATATTCTTGTTAAGTTTATATGGCTACTGTTCAACATCTATATCGTCAATTAGCAGCAAGATTGATAGGCTATCGTTATGTTCACTAGACACCCAATAGTATTTTGCTTTAAGTCTAAAAAGTGTAGTTGTTTATATCGCTAAATCGATATTTTTTATCATTATTTTTCAACCATTCGAGGTTAATGTGAGTCAACAATCGGTAACGCTAATACAAGCCAGTGGCCAACAGAAAAATATTACGCCGTCGAAAGTGATATGTATTGGGCGAAATTATGCTGAGCATATTGATGAATTAGGCAATGAAGTACCCGATGATATGGTGGTATTTCTTAAGCCTAATTCAGCGATTACTGAGATTTTATTAAGCTATAAGGACGAAGTGCTGCACTATGAAGCGGAGTTATGTTTTATGGTGGCAGATGGTCAGTTTGGTGCAGTTGGCCTTGGGTTAGATATGACTAAACGCGAGCTCCAAGGTAAATTAAAAAAACAAGGCTTACCGTGGGAGAGGGCAAAAGCCTTTGATAGCTCAGCCCTGTTTAGTCAATTTATTCCAATCACTTCGGGCATGGATAATTGGTGTTTTCAGTTAACCATTGACAACGTCGTGACCCAACTTGGACATCAGCAATTAATGATGTATCAGCCTCGAGCTATTTTTAATGCGCTTAGTGAGTTTATGACTTTAAATGATGGTGATATTGTTATGACGGGAACCCCAAAAGGTGTGGGCGCTGTCACTGCTGATACGCAATTTACGATCAGTTTATGGCCTAATGTGCCATTTAGTCAGTTTGAGACTGCACTCTCGGGTGCTCATTCGCTTGAACAGCTTTGTGGTAAGCCAATGATCCTCAAGCAGTGGTTTGCTCAATAATCTTAGTACTCGACATGGCGATAGTGCTGCATGTAAATAGATAAAGCGCGAAAAAAAATGACCATCTTGTTAAAGGTGGTCATTTTTTATTGGTCATTGTTGGCGAGTACTTACGCATTTATCTTTTCAATGAGTACTGCTTTTATGCGTACTATTTCATTAACGCTACCGCTTCCATGTCTAGCTCGATATCGGTGCAACCTTTAGCACAATAAATCCCAGGGGTTTTAGCTGCAGGTTTGGCCTGTTTAGTGTTAGGCGGCAATTGCAGTGTTAGCGGTTTATTGCAATCACTGCAAGTGGCATTATTACCTTTAAGCATGCGCTTAATCAGATTCTTTTGTTGATTAAATGACGCCAATGTAGGGGCATTAATCGCTGAGAAATCGAGTTTCTGGGTATCGCTCATCTTAGTTCCTATCTTTGTAGCTGATCTCGCGATGAACCGAGATCCACTTGAACAGCTATTTTATTTGATCAATTGGGCGCCAACGCTGTAATGCTACTGGAAGGCTAACGCCTTGCGCCGTCAATAAATTCACTCGGGCCAAATAAGCTGCGCCATGCATTAAATGTTTCGCTAAGTCTACTGCATGACGTTGGCTGTAGTCATCTAAATAACTATTTTTAGCCCAAGCGTTAAATGCGCCTAATGCTGGGCCTGCCCAAATTTGATAATCCATTTCACGGCCGACTTCACCAGAGTTTGACCAGCGGCTTGATAAGCCAAGATACCAACGGAAAATCAAGGCCATTTTACGTTTTGGATTGTCTTTAGCACGTTCAATTTGCTTTGGGTCGCGCTCATTAAAATGCGCCACAGTACCAGCCCAAATATCATCTAGGCTTGAGCGGAATACTTGTTTTTCAAGTTTTTCGCGTTCGTCACTTGGAATCGCTTCTATTGAGTCATAACGGCTGTAAATTTCATACAACTTGTTGGCTCGCATCGGGAATAATGTGCCACGCTTGACCACTTGTAACTTGACTCCCATTTCGAACATATCAGCAGCGGGTGCCATAGTCACATCGGCCATTTCGGTCATCGCTAGTAATTTGCGCGTATGCTCGCTAGCCCCCGCTTCCACGCAGGCTTGGTTAATTGATCCGGTAACAATATAGGCTGCGCCCATATGAAACGTAGCCAGCGCGGCATCGGGTGTACCCACACCGCCACCCGCGCCAACACGGATAGGTGTTTTGTATTTGTATTGCGCTTGCACTTCATCTTTTAACGCCAAAATAGTGGGCAGTAACGTCACTAATGGACGGTTGTCGGTATGGCCACCAGAGTCGGCTTCAGCGGTAATATCATCCGCCATTGGTACAAGTTGTGCCAGTTCCATTTGCTCTGCGCTAATGAGGCCATCATCAACAAGTTGTTGCAGCATTTTAACAGGTGCTGGTTGCATAAACTTAATCGCGACTTCGGTGCGGCTAATTTTAGCAATCACTTTATTGTCGATTTGAATATCACCATGAGCATCGCGGCTTAAGCCTGCTGCGCGGTAATAGACTATTTGCGGGGTTAAGCCTAAAAAGGCTGAGGCCTCAACCGTGCGTACTTTATGTTTTAAAAATAGCTCAACACTGCCACGCTCAAGCGCTGGCTCACTCGGGCTGTGGATTAAGTTAAACGCATATGGCCCATTGGGCAGCGCGGCTTGGATGCGGTTTATCGCTTGTTCAACTCGAGATGGAATTAACCCAGCTGCGCCAAACGAACATAAAATACCCGCTTGGCCTAACGCGATAACCAATTCTTCCGAGGAAATGCCATTAGCCATCGCGCCAGCATAATAGGCATATTTTACCCCATGCACGCGGCGAAAATTACTGTCGCCTAAACTTTGGGTACCCAGTGCAGGTCCAAAAGCGCTTACAGGTAAAGTGTTAGGTGCATTAACTGCGTCGGTCACCACTTGAGCTTGTTGCGCCACGCCTAAGCCTTGTTGCGCGTCGTTAACCAAATAACACGCTTGTGATAAATCTTTGAGCTTTTTGTTCATCCCAGTTTGATCAAAGCTAACGTGTTGCTGGCTAACTTGCCATGGCCAAGGAGAAAGCTTTTCGTTGTGCACTTGTGTTGTCATTATTATTATTCCTTTTGGGCCTAAGCTTCTTCAATACAGATTGCGATGTCTTTGACTTCATAAATGCGTAGACCATCTTTACTGAGGTTTGCATCGCCTATTATGATGCGCTTACCGTCTTCATCTTTTACTGCACTGATATGCACATCAAGTGACATTTGTTTGTTAAGCGGATTAATTTGACCGCGATATTTCCACTTAATATCCGACAATATTTGACCAAATTTCGGATTGGTGAAACCTTTACCTAAGTCTGTAGAGATGGCGTAAGTTTGCATCAACTCGATCACGGCTTCAACACCTAATGAACCCGGCATAACCGGATCTTGATGGAAGTGAAATTGGAAGAACCAATCACTTGGGTCAATCGTGCGTGACGCAGCAAGATAGCCCTTACCGTATTTGCCGCCTGTGTTAACAATTTCGGCTTTATCGATAAAGTTAAGCTGGCCGCCCGCAAGGCGATAATGCGGTTGGCTCGCTGGTGCATTAAATACTCGCGACTGTTTATCCAGTAAGTTGACGCTAATGTCTGCCGCGACATTATTATCAATATGCCAAGGGTGGGTGATCCTGCCATTATCAATACCAAGCTGGTTCTTTAGCGCATCACCTTTGAAGTAACCAAATACCGCACTACCAGTATAAAACGGCTCGTTATCAACACTTAATTCAAAGGTGAAGCTTTGAATAATGTTACTGCCAGCGATGACGGTTGATAATAGCTTTGAGTCATTGACGATGGTTTTACCGCGTAAATCCACATGGCGCAATAATTTACCGCTACCATCTAAATTACGGAAAAACAGCTCTTGCCCGGGGAAGCCAAGAGTGGTGCCCATATAGCCTGAGATAAAACCGTTAGGTTGTAGTGAAATTTCCATTAGCACTGAGTAAGGCATTACCGCTTGATGGCTGTTTTTTGCAAAGTACCAAGCGTCTGTCGGTACTTCGTATTCTGCGATACACGATGATGGTTTTTTCAGTTCGCCGCGCTTACCGTTAATTTCAACGACTCGCGTGGTTAACTGTAAATCGCCACAGGGTGTACGCGGCGGGATCAATCCGCGGTAAATACTAAAGTCTGGGCCAAAGCACTTTTCGATATCGCCTGTGGCAAATTCGAACATATGGTATGGCGTAAATGGTACGGTATCAGGCACGCGATTAGCATACTTTGAATCGGCACTTACGATGGGCGCTTCAAGGTGTTTTAGCGGAATAACGCCCTTGTTACTCGGGGCATGTAAATCTGGAACTTGCGCCATTAATGGCGCTTTGCTGGCAATCACTTTACTGCTAGCGTCTGAATCAACGGCAGGGCTAGTGTTTGCTGCGTTTAACGAGATAAGTGGGTAACGGGTACATTCAGCCTCTTCTTTAATCATCACGCCTAAGTTTTGGAAATCGACCACAACTTTGCCATTAAGTAAAATATCAATATTAGCTTTGGCGTAAGGGCGAGGATGAATGCCTATTTCAGTCACTTCCATGCGATAAGTCAGTTCGGCGGTTTGTGGCAACACTTGGCCACGACAGCGGACTTTTTGTGAGGCGTTTTCCAGAGGCTGGAATCGGCCATTCTCGACGAGAGTATGCATGCCAATGTGGATCATATAGAACTGTAATAGTTGACCACAACCTTCTGCCATTAGCGAGCCGGCCATCACTTGATCGCCTTGGAAATGACAAGGGAAATACCAATGATCTGGCGCAATATGCTTATGACCTTCGAGTAAGCCTAAGCCCCAAGCACCACCTTGAGTTTGTAATTGACTAACACGCTCAATCATTAAGAACTTTTCGGAGGCAAAACAAAGCGATTTTTGCATACCATTTTGTAGCTGGTGGGCGACGTGTTCGCCGCCAAAACAGCTGCCAATATCGCCGGTCAGTAAATGATGAATTTGGCCATAATCAAATGCCGTTTGGCTACAGTGTAGTAATGGCGTGAAGGTCGGTTTGTTTGGATTATTGAGCACTTGTTGACGACGTTTTATTTCATCTTCAGTTTGAATAACCCCTTTACCATCGGCCAGTTCTTGGTCGGTAAAGAAGCCTGCGCAGCCGCCATCCATTTTGAGGATCATCTTGTCGCCTACGAAGCATTCGTAAGAGAAAAAGAATAATAACGTATCGCCATTGCTAGCAAAGTTATTGATTTTTATATCGTAACGCAGCGTGTCACCGCCACGAGGTAAATCTTCTAAGAAAGTCAAAGTACAATCTAATAAACGATAAACCCGTTCGCCCTTGTTTTCAAAATCGATGCCTAAGTAACTGATCAACATTAAATCACATTGACCCGATTCTACTGCTACAGCCCAAGGGATTTGACCATCGACTAAATACGGTGCATCGACTGGGATGTCGTATTCTGTGGTCATTGAACAAGGTTTGTATTGATTCATGGTCGCATCAAGTTTAGTGACACGCGACACCAACAAATAATCTGTGGTCGGCAGTCTTACTCGACGAGAATAGCTGTCGATAATGGCATAATCTGGGCCAAATACCTTAGCAATATCGCCTTCGGCATACTCGACTAAATCAGCATAATTCCAAATACACGGTTTATCCGCTGGGATCGGCGCGGTGTAAGCTGGCACACAAGCATGATTAGGTTGAATTAATTCCACAGGTACAGCAGCTGAGGCGATAGGATCTACATTTACAGCAGGCTGTGAAGCCTGCGACACATAAGATATTTGCTGGCTGGTTAAACCGGCTAATTGTGAGCGTAATAAACTGTCGGCGACTTTTAACCCCGTATCTCGGCTGGATAAGTAGGCTAAGTGCGTTTGCTGCGCTAACCATTGATTTTGCTGAAATGCACTTAAATGTGCTGGCGGTATGGTCGGGCTTGTCACACTGGCAACCTTAGGTTGCTCTGCTGTTGAAACTGTGTTTTCTGACATAAGAGACTCGGCGATATGCTCGCTATGATTGACACTAAAGTGGCTGCTGTCACAGGTGGTTTTTGGCTTAGTTGTGTCAATGATTTTAGCTATTGCTGAAGTGGTATCAGCACATTGATCTAGATTGCTGTCGGCCATTGTTGTGATATTGGCGCATTGAGCCACAATGCTGTCGAGACCTTCAAGTGAGCTATCAATAATATGTTGATAGATATCTCGGCCACCTAAACTAACTTGCTTAATTAAGCTTAACTTATTGCCTGTGGCTAATTGTTGCGTCAAATTGTTGCTCAGACGAGTACGCAATGCGTGTTGCTGCGGCGCCGAAACAGACAGATTAACCTGTGAGTATTGGGTTTCGCTGCTGGTGAATACACTGGCGTTGATGGCCGATTTATCAATATGGCGGCTTTGTACTAAAGCGTGCAGTAAACTGGCCATGCCAGAAGCGGCAAAGGTGTGACCGAGAATATCTTGTGCTTTACTCAATATCGGCACTGAGTTGACCGCTGCAGCATCAGTTAATCCTTGGACAAACTGTTGGCCTTGAGTTGTTAATATGCATTCAGGCGATTGGTTTAATTCGATCAGATCTGCTGCAATATTGGCCGGGCGTTGTGATAAGGAGTCAAAATCAATACTGTCTATGCTGCCATAGCTGTCAAGCTCAGGATGCGCAGCATTAGTCTGTTGCAACACTATCGCGCCAGCGCCTTCACCTACTTTCCAGTCGGTTGAGCTTAATCCTTTAGCATTAAGCTTGGCAGTATTGAATAACATATTTTCAATGCTGCCGGAAAGATCTACCGCGGCGATGATGATGGCATCCAAAGGCTCTTGTAACGAACCAAGAGCAAATAAGTTTTGCGCCACATCAATACAACGATTAACTGACTGTGCACCAGCTGAAATGGTAAATGCCGGGCCATTGAAATCCCATAATGAGGAGATCCGTGACGCCATAATGTTACCAATGAAGCTGGTATATTGATTTAGCTTGGCGGCATCTAAAACACTGTCCATCGCAATTGCTTCAAGGCTGGCATATTCAGCACTGGATAACTGGATCCCTTGGGCATTAAGGCTTTGCGCTATTTGGCTATGTAAGTTAACTCGACCGCGAAATTGGTGTAATTCAAGTTCGGTTTCCATGGCAACCAACACGGCTACTTTACTGCCAGGCGTTAGCTTGGCATTGGCAATGGCTTCATCTGCTATTTTGATTAATAACAGTTGTTGCGATATCAGGCGATCATCTTCATTAGGCGGCACTTTGAAACGTAAAAAATCAAAATCGAACTGATCAATATACGCCCCTTGTGGCACCTGATGTATGCCATATTGAGCTAATAACTCAGGGTGCTTGTCTAAGCCTTTCCAGCGTTGATTGGGCAATGGGCTAAACAGTGGTTGCTTATTGATGATTTTATCAGCAAACGCATTGATGCTGCTGCACTGGCCAAAGTGGGCTGCCATGCCGGTAATGTGCATTGGCGTTTCTGTACTGACTATTTTGCTGCGACTAAGCTGAGAGCGTTTACTGTCAGCATGGTTTATGCCTGCCTGATCTTGATAGGACTCGATCAGTAAATGGGCGTTACAACCGCCAAAACCAAATACCGAAACACCTGCATGACGGGCTTTATTACCGGCTTTATCAGGCCAAGGCAAGACCACATTGGGTAAGGTCGCTTGACCAAATAATCCATTAGGTGATGAGATTGGTGCACTGATATTAATACTCGGTGGCAACACGCCTTGGCGCATGGCAAAAATCATTTTCATGATCCCAGGCATGCCTGCCGCGGTGAGTAAATGGCCTAGATTAGATTTGGCTGAACCAATCAGTGGCGTCGCGCTGCCTTGAAGTTTATCTTCAAAAAAGCGTTCCATTGAGGTTAATTCTACTTTATCGCCTAATGGCGTTCCCGTGGCATGGCATTCAATCACTTCAATACTGGCAGGGGTAATACTTGGGTCTATTGCTGCCGCATCGCGATAAGCGCGCTCGAATGCTAGTACTTGGCCTTTGCTATTCGGGCTTAACACAAACTGACCTTTACCGTCGTTTGATAAACCGATACCACTGACTAAAGCATAGATATGGTCGCCATCACGCTCAGCGTCTTCAAGGCGTTTAAGCACTAATACCCCCGCACCTTCGCCGGCGAATAAGCCTTTACTGTTACGATCAAAGGGCGCTGAAATTCCATGGTCTGGATAAGCATGAAATATTGAAAATCCCATATTGATGAAGAATGGATCTGCGCCAGACACAGCGCCAGCTAACATCATATCTGCCTTGCCAGTATGCAAGTAATCACAGGCGAGTTTTAAGGCGTAAACCGAGCTAGCACAGGCTGCATCTAAACTCAGCTGCGTACCGCCCAAACCCAAAGCATCGGCAACAATTTTCGAGGCATTATGGGCAATGGCACCATTACCCAAGTTAACCGGTTGAGCGGTGGCAGTGTGATTAGCTTGTGGCTGATCACAACTCTTGTTAAGGCTATTATTGAAACAGTGTAGGCTAAAGTTTGGCTGTTGCAGCTTGGTCTGTAAGGCTTTTTCGACCGCGCTGTGATACAGAGGTACAAACAGTTCATTAGATTTAGCCGTAGGGAATGATAAGGTTCCCATCACAATACCGGTACGTTTAAGCAAGCTATCGTCAAGGCCAATACCAGCATCCGTTAACGCATTACGTGCTGTGTCGGTTGCCCACAAGAAGCTATCGTCTAAGCCATTAAATGCGCTGGGCTCAATGCGATAACCTTGAGGATTAAATTGAAAGTCTTGAATGTAGCCGCCTTTATCGCAATAAAAACGGTCCGATTCGCCTTGTACACCCAAGTAGTCACTCGGTGAAGCATTGAGTTTGCTGGCACTGATTTGGCTGCGCGAATCTTTTTTGTCTAATAAGTTTTGCCAAAATTTAGCGGGAGTATCCGCGTCTGGATACTGATTGGCTAAACCGACAATGGCTATTTTAGGGGTAGCTTGAGAACTCAATGAGGTTCTCCTTCTAATGATGTTTCACTATAACAAATGAGGGATGAGCCGTCGGCTAATGCCGCCTGCTGGGATAATGTATTAATGCTAGCGTCAAGGCTGCGAATAAAAGGGCTTAATGACATGGGCACTCGATGAGCAATTAGTTGCCCTAGGCATTTAAGTAAACTGGTGACGTCATCGCCACCTTTAGCATTGACGGCAATAGCCATCGCTGAGACGCTATTGCTACTCTGCGCATTGATTTTGTCAATTAGGGTGGTAGTTTGCCGATCGGCACCTACTTCAACAAATAGTCGACAGCCTTGCTCTCGAGCATTAAGAATTAACTGAGTAAAATTGAGCTGATGACAAAAAGTATCGGCAATCGATTTTGCAATGGCTTGTGAGGTTAATACAACAGGCTGAGTCTCTGCTGCGGAGATAAACTGCAATTGGCTTGGTAAGTTTTCTACTAATGGTTGTTGATAAAATTGCCTTACTGATTCGCTGATGTTCAATGCCGCAGGCGTGTGCATTGCGGTGACGCGATTAGCGGCAATGCCGCGTTTACCAGCTTGTTTTAGTAAGGCTTTACAACTGTTTTCACAGCCGGCAACAACACAGGTATCACCCTGAATAATAGCAATATAAGCCCGAGGGTAATTGGCTAAATGGGGCGCGAGTTCGTCAATGCTGGCTCGAGTAACGAAGCTATTCCATACAATGTTTTCGTCATCGGCTAATTGCCATTGTTGGCGAACACAGCGGAGCTCACCAGAAATATCTTGGGTAAAAATACTGCTGTTTTGCGTGGCTGCAATCATGCTATGCGGTGTTTGCCATACGTTTAAACTCGCCCACATGGCCGCTTCACCCATGGAGTAACCCAAAGCAAAACGAGGCTCAACGGCAAATTCTTGCTGCAACAGCTTGGTTAACAGATAACTGGCGCCAACACCGGCAATGGCTAATTGGCTCAGGCTCATCTGTGCGGCACGATTTTTATCTGCCGCATAGATAAAGTCCGTTTGTAACATCGATTGCATGTCACCTTGGTTTTCAAGTTCAGCATACAAATCTGGGAAAACCAGGCCTATTTGACTAAGCATGTTTGGGTACACAGTGCCAACGCCAGGATAAACAAAGCTCAAGCCATTATGACCCAGCGGCGCTGAATATAAGCAACTGCCCGCAGGCGTTTTATATTCTATCGGCGTATGACTATTCACATCATGCTGCTGATGAGTGGCGATTATGGTCATCATCGCGCTGACTTCTTGTACTAATGCGCGGCGATCGGCTGCCATTAAGACTAGGGCTAGCGGTGCATCTGTTTGATAATCTAATAAACTGGTTTTGATAAGCTCGAGTAAGCTTATGTCGTTAATGGCTGAGTGTAACTGCGAAGAAAGGCCCATCAGCTTAGTGTGCAATTGCGCCAATGAAGCGGCGCTAAGCGGCAGCCATAAACGTTGAGTACTGATTAACGGCTTGGCGGCGATAAGTGCACGACCTTGGGTAAGGATGATTGCCTGAACACCTGATGCGGTTGGATAACATAAAGCTGCGACTCGACTTTGGTGAAATGCACTAAACCAATATTGACCGTTAGCCTTGTCTTGGGTTGGTATACAGCGACTCGCGATAGACTCGACTAGGTTGACCATTGCCGTCAGTGCTGTTTGTGCCGTCTCATTCGTATGGGGCGCACTCACATGAGGAGCGGACTCAGATCTAGAATCATTAGCTGGATCCGTCACTGCATCATCAGTGGCATTGCCATCAGAACTTGCACTAAAATTATAACAGCCATCTAGCGCGACTATCTGTGGCTGAGCATGCAGACGTTTTGCATGCTTAAGGGCAAGTGTTACCGCTTCAGTTTGGTTGTTACTCAGTGCAATACCATTGATATAAGCATGCGCATGAATACCGTTTTTAGCCGCAATTAACCCAGACATTATCCACAATCGATCGCCAATGTTGACCATATCATTGCTGGTGGACGATAGGTGTTCGCAAGCGTGCAATAACGCCAACGCAAAGCCGTCGACACTATGAGTGTCGACAGTGATCAGGTGTTCATTAATCGAGGCAATATTTGGCTTGCTGAGCAACAAAGCTAAACGCATAGGCTTAGTTTGTTGCTTTGCAATACGCTCACTCATCGTGTTTAGCGCCATGTTGCTTAATACCGTCACACTGTTTCCTTGCTGTGGTGAGACACACCAGTAGCCGCTTGATGTGGAATAAAGGCCCCATTCAAACTTTTACTGACAGTCACTTTAGCGTTGAGCATTTGGCAACTCAAGCGACCATCTTGATGGTATAAACTCACGTTAGCGATTAACATTCTGCCGCTGTGTTTAACAACATCCAGTTGAATATAACCTTTATCACCACTGGCAAATGGCCAAGCGGTAACACATTCAGCCGTTGATGACGGTAAACTGGCCGCACCGTATTTAAGTCTGGCCCATACCAGCATGGCTTGTAGCAGCAAATCTTCCGCGAAAACTTGGCTGCCACCTAATGCCGATGATGGGATAAAACGTTCACAGTCAGCGGTATTAATCTGCGGTAATTGCACTTGGCACAAGAGCTGAGCATCATCAAATGCCAACACTTGCTTAATGCCTTGCAAACGTGGGCCATGAAACAAGGTTCCGTTTTGATACAGTTCAACCCCTGAGATCAACGGCGCTATATGCGACCACTTTGTCAGGCTCGCTGTATCAATCACGGGCTTGGCAATATCATCAGTCAAGACGGCGCTATTGATCACTAATGTTGCTTGATATTGCGGTTTCATCGCTGCACTTGGCTCATTTAACAAACGAGATGAGATCAGCGCGTTGATCCCAGCGACAGTTTGCGTTAGTTCCAGTTGCAGCAAATGTGGCTCATTGGTGTCAAAAATAACCCCTTTAAGCAATTTATATTCAGCAATACTGACAGGCACATGACATAAGGTTTGTGCTGCATCACGCATCCATTGCATGGCACATACTGTCGGCAATACCGGATTACCAGCAATACAATGATCGCTAACAAAAGGCATTTCAGCCGGGGTTAAGGCTCGAGTCACCGTCATACTGATAAGATCAGAGGACTGTGTCTTAGCTGCAAACGTCAGCGAACCCTTGGCGATAAGCAAAGCGTCCGCATTAAGCTTTTTTACAGCATTACCCTGTTCTGATGAACCTTGCATATCAGAGCCAATAAGCAATTGTGCGCCTTGCTGACTTAATAAACTGTGGGCAAATAACTCGGCACCTGCTTGTAATGGAATCACGTAAACACCGCGATCAACAAACATTTTCTTTAATGCCGAACTGACCATTCCGCCATCCCAAGGGCCCCAGTTAAAACTCATTACTTTAGCATGCGCTAAGGTGTGTGCCAGTTTAAGGGCGGTTTTATTGAGGATTTCATTCGACATAGCATAATCGCTTTGTCCGGTATTTCCGTAGAAACCAGCAGCGGATGAAAACAAGGCAATCAGCTTGATCTGTTGTGGGTCGAGTGCATTAATTATACTTGCAAGCCCGGTCACTTTAGTGTGATAAACGCGGTTAAGTTCATCCAAGGTTTTGTCTTGAATATGCTTGTCGGCTAACACCCCTGCGCCGTGAATAACGCCATTAATGGTTAACGGGTCGCCCTTAGCATTCGTCAGGCTGTTAAGGCAGGCGGCTACCGCTGTGGCGTCGATGACATCCATTGAGACATATTGCGCGCTGGCGCCGACCTTACTGAAAGCGGCTAATGCAGCATCGATTTCTAGGCTGCTGCTAATTGGCCACACTAATGCATCAATTTGTTTTGGCGTGGGTTTATTGCCTTGCGATTGAATATAAGCAATGGCCGCGGCTTTTAACTCAGAGGCTTGCTTGCCTTGTGCCCAAGCCGGTAAGTCGCTGCCAAAATGTTGGCTACGACCTGCTAACACAAAATGCGATTGGCATTGTTTGGCTAAGGTGAGGGCGCATTCAAACGTTACCCCTTTTGCGCCGCCGGTGACCAAAATAGTGTCATTACCATCAAGCGTTGCTGGCGCAAACTGCTCACTGGCATTGGCGGCGACTAAGGTTACTCTACCTTGCTGACTAATCCCCACTTCATTAATGCGATCTCCGCTTGCATTGGCACCATCGATATCAAACAACTCAGCAACGATGGCATCGGCAAAGCTTGTAGCATCAATATTATTGCTAATGTCTAAGGCGCGGCAAAATACTTGTGGCCACTCATGGCTTAAGGTTTTGCTCAGCCCAGACAAGGCCGCTTGATTCAGTTCCGCTGTGGCTAATTGGTCATTATCTAAGTAGCCAAATCCACCGTCTAAACGACTCACGGTAAAGTAGCACAGACGCGAAGACGTTGGTTTAGCAAATTCTGGGTGAAGATGCTTAGCCCATAAGAACGCGTTGTCGACAGCGGCTTTTGCAGCAAGAGTACACGACATTAATGGGTGATTATTTACTAGCGTTTGCGGCTGTAAATGAACAAAACCTGCAATGGCATGTTCAGCGCCCAAGTCGGCTTTAATATCGGCAATCACCTGAGCAATGTTCGCATCATCAATGCTGCTCAAGGTGTAGCTTTTAATATCACTGCTTAATGGTGAATGCGCTACGCTGATGGTTTGTGGGTTACGAATAACGGCGACGGTTAATCCCTTTGCAGTGAGTTTTTCAGCGAGTAAACCGGCGTTATGGCCATCATCTGTGATGACAATACAGTTTTTCGCTGAATAACAATCTACGAGTTTATCCGCCGCGGGTAACTTTTTTAGCGCTACCTCGCTGTGTGGCGGTAATGCTGCGGTGTTAACCTCAACCTTGTTTGCCGTTGATGCTGGGGCGACAGCCGCAATCGCGGTTGAGGTCGCTGCAGGCAATTTGGTTTGCATGTAGCTGACGATTTCACCTAAGGTGCGACATTCGGCTAAATCTTCTGGGCTAAGCTCAGGTAAGCCAGGCAACTCATCTTGTACTGTGCCTAAAATCTCGACCCGTTTGATTGAGTCGATACCTAAATCCGCTTCCATGTCCATGCTCAGTTCAAGCATTTCAGCTGGGTAACCGGTTTTGTCGGCGACAACTGACATCATGGTGCTTAATACTGTATCAGCACTCAAGCCCGTTGTCGGTGCTGTAGATGAAGAGACGGTTGCTACTGGTGCCACTGTAATGGCTGCAGGCAGTTTGGTTTGCATATAGCTGACGATTTCGCCCAAAGTGCGACACTCGGCTAAATCTTCTGGGCTGAGTTCAGGTAAGCCTGGCAGCTCATCTTGCACTGTACCTAGAATTTCAACACGTTTGATTGAGTCGATGCCTAAATCGGCTTCCATGTCCATGCTCAGTTCAAGCATTTCAGCAGGGTAACCGGTTTTGTCGGCGACGACTGACATCATAGTGCTTAATACCGTATCAGCACTCAAGCCCGTTGTTGGTGCTGTAGATGAAGAGACGGTTGCTACCGATGAAACTGTAATGGCTGCAGGTAATTTTGTTTGCATATAGCTGACGATTTCGCCCAAAGTGCGACACTCGGCTAAATCTTCTGGGCTGAGTTCAGGTAAGCCTGGTAGCTCATCCTGTACTGTACCTAAAATTTCGACGCGCTTGATAGAGTCGATACCTAAATCGGCTTCCATGTCCATGCCAAGTTCAAGCATTTCTGTTGGGTAGCCAGTTTTATCGGCAACCACGGCAAGCATGGTGCGCTGAACGTTTTCAGCTGTTAAGCCAGTTGATGCAGTTGCAGTGTTTGCCGCTACTGGTGCCGAAGACGCTACACTAACTGCATTGGCAGCAGGTAGTTTGGTTTGCATGTAGCTGACGATTTCACCTAAGGTGCGACACTCGGCTAAATCTTCTGGGCTCAGTTCAGGTAAACCTGGAAGCTCATCTTGTACTGTGCCTAAAATTTCGACGCGTTTGATAGAGTCGATACCTAAATCGGCTTCCATGTCCATGCCAAGTTCAAGCATTTCAGTTGGGTAACCGGTTTTATCGGCAACCACAGCTAACATGGTGCGCTGAACCTTTTCAGCGGTTAAGCTCGTTGATGCTGGTGCTGCAGTAACTACCGATGTTGATCCTGTTGACGCTACAGTAGTTGTGTTTGCCGCAGGCAGTTTAGTTTGCATGTAGCTAACGATTTCACCTAAGGTGCGACATTCGGCTAAATCTTCTGGGCTTAGTTCAGGTAAACCTGGTAGCTCATCTTGTACTGTGCCTAAAATTTCGACGCGTTTGATAGAGTCGATACCTAAATCGGCTTCCATGTCCATGCCAAGTTCAAGCATTTCAGTTGGGTAACCGGTTTTATCTGCGACCACATTGAGCATAGTGTCTAACACTTGTTGCTGCGATAGTCCTGCTGTTGGGGCTGAAACTGCAAGCGAACTCACTTGCTGAGCTACAGGAGCCTGGACTGGTTTACTGGCAGTCTGTTGAGATTGAACCGCTTGAGCTGGTTGAACTTGAGCAGCAGCAACAGGAGCTACCACAGTCGAAGGCGTCGTTGTGGCCTGAGCAACTTGGCTTTGGGGCACAAATGCAGGCGGCATAGATGCCGCAGCTACTGGTGCTGACGTCGCTGCTGGCATTGGTGTTTGCCCTTGTAACATGGCTAATGCAGCTTGACTTGCTTGCGCTTGCAGGGTTAAAAATTGACTGTGACTTTGCAATGTTTGTGCTTGATGCTGGTGGAACAGCTCCATAGAACGTTGCAAGCTTTCAGGAATGGCTAATCCCGATGATGCCATTTGTGCTTGCGCTGTCATCAAATGAGCAAACGTGTCACCATATTGCTGTGGTATGGCTAAAAATTGCTGATGTAATTGCGCCGTTTGTTGCTGCGCAGC
This sequence comes from Shewanella sp. SR43-4, assembly GCF_014163845.1. Taxonomy (NCBI): domain Bacteria; kingdom Pseudomonadati; phylum Pseudomonadota; class Gammaproteobacteria; order Alteromonadales; family Shewanellaceae; genus Shewanella; species Shewanella sp. SR43-4. Next base: position 187,110 of record NZ_JACJEB010000008.1, read on the forward strand.
AAAAAATGCACCGATACTATCGGCCGACGCAGGCACATTTGCGCTAACTGGTTTAGCCGCTGCAGCCGTCGTTGCCGCCAAAGGTGCGGCAACCTCAGAGGCTGGCGCTTGTGCTGATGTTGCAGGCACTTCAATGTATTCAGTTTTAATCACTTCTTTTTCCACAATTTTTTCCACAATTTTCTCGACCGGTACTTCTACTGTTTTGCTGGTAACTGTGCCAGTTTGCAGCGACTTGTTCATTTTGGCTTGGGTGGTGGCGCTAATATAATTACTCGCAGTTAACTTGACGTTCATCGGTGACACTTTTGCAAGTTCAGCGATGGGCGCTTGATAAGGATCAACCTCGGTTAATGCCAGCCCTAATACCGCAAGCTGACACGCTGCTTGACGCAGTTGAGTGTCGCTATTGCCTTTAGGATTTGGGTTCAAGCTCACTATGCTGACTGATTCGGCTTTGTTGCCTAAGGTCGCCTCAACCAATTTATGGAGGATGTTTTTAGGACCAAACTCAACAAATACTCGTGCGCCAGCGTCGTACATAGCGGTTAATTGCTCGCTAAAACGAACTGACTGCAGCATATGATCAGTAAATGCTGCCTTGATTGCTTTAGGATCATTTGGATGTGCTTTACCTGTGCCATTGGCATAAAGGCTTAGTTTTGGCTTAGCAAATTTAACCTTATCGATGGCTGCAGCAAAGGGTTGTTGCGCATGCGCCACTAATGGCGTGTGGAATGCGCCAGAAACCGGCAAGGCGATTGCTTTAAAGCCAAGTTCAGCGGTGATTGCTTGTGCCGCTAAAGTACATGATGCTGTTGGGCCTGCAATAACCAGTTGGGTTGGTGCATTGTAATTAGCCACTTTGACGCCCTCAAATGCACTAATGCACTGTTCAAGCTTTTCAACACCTTGGTCAACAGCTTGAGCGGGGACAATAATGGCGTACATCACGCCAGCATCTTGATCTTTAGGCGTTGCAGCCATTGCTTGGCCACGAGCAAAGGCCAATTGATAGTAATCAGCTTGGCTAATGACCCCCGCAGCACATAATGCTGACAGTTCACCAAAACTATGACCGGCCACCATATCGGCTTTAAAACCTGCTTGAGTCAATAATGCATATTGGCCCATGCTCACCGCACCGATAGCACTTTGGGCATTGGCAGTATTGGTTAATGCTGCGTGTTGTGCGGCAATATCTTCGGCTTCAAAAGCCGGGGTAGGGTACATTATTTGCGATAGTGGCATTTGTTTATGTTGCGCAAATACCTTATCTGCTTGCATCAATTGTTGACGCATTTCTGGATAAAAACAGGCTAAATCGACGCCCATGTTCAGATACTGCGCCCCTTGTCCGGCAAATAATGCCGCCACTTTATGGCTTGCCGATTCTGGATGAATTAATGCTGCTGAGCGATAACTGGTGCCAGAAGGCAATTGCCAGCTGTCGGCAGTATTCGAACTCAATTGCGCCAGCGCTTGAGTCAGCTGAATGGTTAAGTCTGCTAATGATGCTACCACTAAGCCTATGCGCGCGGCTTTAGGGGCTATGGTCGTTAAGGCAAAACGTTTACCAAAATCAGCCAACACAATTTCTTGACGATTTTGCTGTGTGGTATCAACAGCACTAATTTCAGCTTGCAGTGCGCTTAATTGAGTCTGTAATGCAGCTTTATTTTCAGCATGGATTAACAGACTTTGCGGCACGGAACGTTGACGATATTTATCGCCTCGAACATGTTCTTGGCGGTATTCTTCCAACACAATGTGGAAGTTGGTGCCACCAAAACCAAAGGCACTAATACCCGCGCGGCGCGGCGTATTGTCTGTACGAGGTAACCATGGACGGGTTTCGGTGTTTAAATAAAACGGCGAGTCCTGAATGTTTAATTTAGGATTGGGTTTACTGACGTTAATGGTCGGTGGCAGCACTTTATGATGCAAAGCCAAAGCAACTTTAATGACCCCAGCGGTTCCAGCGGTCGATTTAGTGTGGCCGACTTGTGATTTTACTGACCCAAGAGCAATGTGCTGTTGGGTATCATTATCTTCGGTAAACACCGATTTAAGACCATTGAACTCTGCCACATCGCCAGCGGCAGTGCCTGTTCCATGGGCTTCAATTAAGCCAACCGTGTGCGGTGCAAAACCCGCATCATCATAAGCGCGTCTTAATGCTTTAGCTTGGCCTTCTGGGCGCGGGGCATAAATACTTTTAAACTTACCATCAGATGATGAGCCAATCCCTTTAATAACAGCATAAATTCGGTCACCATCGCGCTCAGCATCGTCAAGGCGTTTAAGCGCCATCATACCAATGCCTTCACCTATCATCATGCCTTTAGAATCGATATCGAAAGGTTGAATGGTGTCATTAGTGGTAAATGCCGGTGTTTTTGAAAAGCTCATGTACATAGATGGTGAGTTATCGGTACACACACCACCGGTGATCATCATGTCACTGCGGCCTTCAACTAATTCTGTTATCGCCATGCGCATCGCCGCTAAAGAACCTGCACATGCCGCGTCAACCACGCAATTCATGCCGCCTAAATCAAAGCGGTTAGCAATACGCCCAGCAATCACGTTACCAAGTGAGCCTGGAAATGAGTTTTCTTCCCAGTGGATATATTGATCTTGAAACTTTTTAATCAACATCTCAGTGTCTGCGTCGCTTAGACCACTATTTTTAAATACTTTTTTGAGTATAGGATACTGTAAACGACCGCTGAGACTGTGATTGATTTTTTGACCACCGCCGACGCCTAATGTAATACCGATGCGATCGGTATCGTACTGCGCATCAATACCTGCATCGGCCAGCACTTCTTTGGCAACCACTAAAGATAAGAGTTGTGAGGTGTCTGTCAGTTCGAGGATATTCGGTGGCAAGCCAAATTCCATTGGATTGAAATCGACTTCGGGTAAAAAACCACCGCGTTTACAGTAGGTTTTATCGGCCATTGATTTATCGGCATTGTAGTAATCTTCAGCGTTCCAATGGGTTTCTGGAACGTCGATAATGGCATCAATTTTTTCGCTGATTAAATCCCAAAACTTGTTTAGGTAACGTGAGTTAGCAAAAATACTCGCCATGCCGACAATCGCGACTGGCATATCTTTTAAGCGTTTGTTTAAACGCTTATCTTTATTACTGGATTGGCTCATATGAGTCTCCGTTTGATAACTGAGGTTCAGTTATCTGGTGTTGGGATCCAGCTGCATCAATGGTGCTAGTAGATACTGCGGCTGGTTGACTTGCTCCAGGAAAACGAGCAAGAAAAGTGTGATAGTTGCGAACCAATAACTTACGTAAATGAAATGGCCCGTGCTTTAAGACATGGGTTATATAGCGATTACTCGCTTGGGTATGGCTGTCTTGATAAATATCGAGGTAAACCCAGTCAGACTTAAAATCAACGCCAAGCAAAACAGAATAGGCTTGCTGCTTTGTTAATTGAGGCGGAATACTTAACGACACCACTTGCACTACGTTGTCCGGATCTGGACTTGGCAGGGCTAAAGTATCGGCTAAGGTTTGCGGGTTAACGGTATAGGTTTGAATATCGGCTCCCTGAGTGATCGGCAGCTGATTGAAAAATTTTTCTGGCACAAAAGGAGTATCAAACTCGTCGAGTTTTGATACTCCAAAGCGCTTTAAACAGCGAGCTAGGCCAGATCGGGATACATTAGGGTTGATAAATTCTTGGGTAACTTTTAATAACCTGTCTAAAGGCATTTTTAATTGATAACGCAAGCCCAGCATCACGTACTCTTCCATCGGAGAGAGTGTTGTGTTGAGTTTGTGCGGGGTATTTGGCGTGTTATCGATGGAGTCACGTTTACGCCACTTACGAACGGTGGCTTCGCTAATATTAAGGATTTTGGATAATTGACTGACACTATAATCGGATTGCTGAATAAATTGACGCATTTCCGGCGTCGTGGTCGCATTACGGTGATAAACCGATTTTGGGCGAGGCTTACTCTTCAATAGTTCAGGTGCTAAATGTGTGGTTATCTTTTTTGTCATCTAGACCGGTATTCCAAATAATCTATTGGGACTTTAGCGCATTTAAACTTACCCATACTTACTTAATTCATACTTAAATAAGCTAAAAAATGAGTCCAAATATCCATTTATGCTTTTTTTAGCACAAAGCAGATTACCTGAGGTTTCACTCCGATACAATCACCCGAGACTAAAAACAAGATCTGAGCGGTAAAAACGACTATTAATGCTATGTTTCAATGCTTACATCGTCGCTGTAATTGCCCTGAAACCGCGTTATTATGGCAATTATTTAGCCGTCAATTAAACGGTATATTATTTGAGTAAAAAGCCGCTAACGAGCTGTCTCATTACCGGCTTGGGAACAATTTCATCGGTTTTTAAAGCCAATTAACTTGGAAAGAAATCAATGGCCCAGATGGTGGTCATTACAGCGACACTTTCGGCAGGGAAGTTGATTGAACGCAATACTAAGGTTAATTGACGCTCTAACTTGGGGTTATTGAGTTCGCTTGATTTAATCGCCACTTTGCTGATGGTGCCATTGGGCAAATGCAGCGTTTGAGCTGAATAACGATAACAATAATATAATGACTAGGCTGACTATGCGTATAAATGTTCAAGCTTTCGATGTTGTGGTCGTGATGATTGTTGATGAATTAGCACTAATCATCAACAGTAAAAGTTAACATAACGATTATCAGGTTAACTATACTGACTTGTACCCGCCGTGATATAGGGAGTTTGACAAATTCCTCGCTGGATCGAGCTTATTGAGGTAATTTAACGGTATTAACGTTTAATAGAGCCTTGTTTGTTTTAATGTCTGTTACATTTTCTATAAACTCATCTCAGCCGCTTTTTCAGCCACATATTTATTTTGTGCCACTGGATGGCGCGCTTTGTGCTGCAGATTACGAGGCTGGTTTAGCCTTAAATTGGTTAACCGATGACGAGGTTGCTAAGGTTAGTCGTTACAGAAGTGAATCGGCGCGCAATACTGGTTTACAAGTGCGTTTAGCGCTTCGGGCTATTATGTCACTTCATAGTGATCTAAAACCTTTTGAGTGGCGTTTTAGCTATGGTGCTAAAGGTAAACCGGCGCTTAGCGAAGACTTATTGGTTCAAACTGGGCTGCATTTTAATTTGAGCCATAGCGGCGATTGGCTAATGATCGGCATTGTCAGTAATAAGCAAGCATATGCCGCTGAAACAGCCTTGTCATTTGGTGTTGATATTGAGCGTGAACGCAGTAGTACCAAAATAGAAGCTATTTTGAATCACTACTTTTCTGCTGTTGAAATAGAAGATTTGATGGCATTGCCGCTTGAGTTACAGCGCCAGCGTTTTTTTGATTTATGGGCGTTGAAAGAGGCCTTTATTAAAGCAACAGGCAAAGGGCTGGCGCAGTCGTTAACCTCTTTTGGGTTTACATTCGCTGCTAATAGCGTGTTTGAAGCTGTTAATGAACAATATCCTACTATCGCAGCCAGTGATTATATCCATTTTTCAGCGCTCGATTATCACGAGCCGCAATGGCAGTTTTACTTTGGCCGATTAAGCCCATATTACCGCTTCAGCGTGTGTATTGGTGATATGCAATCTCAGTCTTTGCTGCAGATAAAAGCGCCAACGATGTCGATAATTTCGTTGGCGCAATTAATACCTTCTTCACACGACTAGTATTTTGCCGCTTGTTGTTCTGTTGGTAATGTGGAGTTAATAAATTGGCGCAAATCTTGATTTGATTGCTTTAAGTCATCGTGACGAAGATACATCATGTGGCCACTGCGATAGCCTTTAAATGATAACCTATCTTTCATTAAGCCACTGCGGTCAAGCTGCCACATGGTGTATTTAGCATCAAAATAATTAGTTGCACCATCATAATAACCGGATTGGATCATCACATTGAGGTATGGGTTTTGCGCCATTGCCAAGCGTAAATTTTCACCGGTTTTATTACCACTTCTATCCCACGGATGAACTGGTCCGAACATATTGTATTTTATATCAGTTTTATAGTTCAGTTCGGTACGCAGGTAATCATTAATTGCTGGAGTAAAACTGTGAAGCCAAGAGGTAAGCTCCGCATTATAGTCAGGACTTGCGCCAACGACTTTTTCATCGATACCAATATAGCGTGAGTCTAAACGGCCTATGGTTTGCTTGCGGTCACGCAATAAGGATTTCCAAAAGTAATCAGTGTCGATATCTAAATTACTTTGCAGTACATCCGTTAGGCTAAGCCCTGAATAATGAGCAACTTGTTGGGCAATCCGCAGCTTTTCATCTGGATCAATAAAACTGCCTTTGGCGAGTGCTGGTAGATATTGATTTAAGGTAAATTGCTCTACCTCAGCTAAAATCGGTGTTAAATCTTGTTGCTGTAAATCAGTATCAAGTGCTTTGTGGTACCAAGCTGCAGCGGCAAAATAGGGTAAGCGATTAGCTGCCTTTACAGGACCATTTCGCTCAATACCAAGATCTGTAGGTGAGACTAAGATAACCCCATTAGGATACATCCATTGATTGTTCTGCAGTTCAAGGGCTAAACCGGAAACCCTTGCAGTACCATAACTTTCACCAATTAAATACTTAGGTGAGCGCCAGCGTTCATTTCTAGACACAAATGTGGTGACCCATTCTGCTAAGTATTTTATATCGGCTTTTACTCCAAAAAACATTTTTTGTTGCTCATCTTTTGAAGGCATTTTGCCTTCATCATTTGGCAATACTCTTGAGTAACCGGTGTTAACAGGATTAACGTAAACGATATCGGCAATATCCAGTATTGAGCTGTCGTTATTTTTGACGCCATAAGGTTGTAGTGGGTAACCTTCGTCATCCACATTTAATACTCTAGGTCCAGTATAGGCAATGTGCATCCACACCGAGGCAGATCCTGGGCCACCATTAAATGAAATAATTAACGGTCTTTTAGCGTCGTCTTTAACGTCAGTACGTTGGTAATAAGTGTAAAACAAGGTCGCGGTCGGATGACCTTCTTCATCCCATACGGGTTGAGTTCCTGTCGTGGCTTTATAGGGGATGGTTTTACCATTGATCTTCGCCTTATGCTCGGTCACTACTTTTTCATCAATGGGTATTTGTCTGATATCGTTAGCAAAAGCGTTTGATGAGATGCAGGCGCTTTGTAAAAAAAGCACGATTAAACCTGTATGTAAAAGTGATTTGAGCATAAGAACTCTCTGGTTATGTTAGTCATTTGTGGTCGAGTAGACTGCAGATTAGCATAGCGATTGTTCAAATGTGTTGCGAACAACAAGGCTATATTGTAAAAGTTTGTGCCATATTAAGTGATGTCTGTGATGTGTATTATCAATGTGTGTAGAAGGTATTATGCTCATGATATACCGATCGATTTAGGCCTTATATTCATTTAAACCTAGGCTTAATAACATTGAGTACTGCTCGAAAAGTGTTATTAAAAAGAACCTAGTGCAAGTATTAACACCTCACTGAGAATGGCGAGGAATGATCGTATGGCTTAAAAAGATCGGTAGATTAATTAAAAAAGCCTTCATCAAAGATAAAGGCTTTTTTGCAGTCAGTTCAAAAGCAATTACTGTCTTGCTAGACGGTTCGACTCTGGTGGATTTTCAAAATCACTGCGATAAGGGTTGATGTCTAAGCCGCCACGGCGGGTATAGCGTGCATATACGGTTAGCTTAGTGCATTGGCAATATTTCTTTAAGTCGACAAAGATACGTTCAACGCATTGTTCATGAAATTCATTATGCTGACGGAAAGAAATTAAGTAGCGCAGCAGTTTTTCACGGTCAATTTTAGGGCCTTGATAACGGATCATCACGCTGCCCCAATCAGGCTGTGAGGTGATTAAACAATTAGACTTTAATAGATTAGAATTTAGTGTCTCAGCGACATTCTTATCTGCGTCTGTGCTGTCTAATAAATGATCTGGGTTAAAGGCGTACTCATTAACTTCAATGTCTAGCTCATCAATACAGCTACCTGGTAAATCAATGATACGTTCAAGATTAAAAAACTTAGGCTCAATGACTTTTACGCTTAGCTCACCTTGGGCGCAAGTGCTTAGGTCACGGCTTAAGGTTTCTTGTACGTCTTCTACACTGTCAAATTTAGTTTGGTTAAAACTATTCAAGTACAGTTTAAAAGACTTAGATTCAATCAAATTGACACTGTTGATATCTAACTGAACTTCCAAAATAGCAACAATAGGCTTGCCTTTGGCATTAAGCCAAGACAATTCATACCCTGTCCAAATATCGGTACCATGAAAAGGCAGTTCACCGCTTAATTCAATAGCATCTCGGTTAAGTTTACGAGGAACCCCTTGCAGCAGTGACGCGTCATACTCAGCTTGATAAGCAGTTGCACGGCCTAATGTTAGGCCTTTTAATGCTGCAGCGTCACTATAAGGGTCGTGATTGTGTGTCATCTAATCGGTTTCCGTGTCAAAATATGGTTTTATTATAAACTACGAGTGGCTTAAGTGTCTTGTTCATCTGCATTAGATTGCTTCATTAAAAAATATCTTAATTCTTATCAAGATACCCTATCTGAATTTCCGCGCTATTATCCTTTGGGCGAGGATTCGGTATGTATTCAAGGTGCATTTGATGCGAATAACGATAAAATCGTATTCTGGCAACCTGTTAAACGGGATGATACAGGCGACTTTAGTAATGTAGAGCATGCATTAAATATTCAGTTACACCAAGATATTCATGCATTTTATGGGCAATATTTTTCAGCGCCATTGGCGTTTACTGCATCGTTTGGCGAAGGTGAATTAATCCAAGCGTGGAATCAAGCTGACTTTGAAAATTTGCAACAAAATGTAATTGGTCATTTGATCATGAAGCAAAAGCTTAAACAACCAGCAACTTGGTTTATCGGCGTGTTAGGTGATGGTGACGAAATGCTAACCGTAAACAATGATGATGGCAGCGTATGGATAGAAATACCAGGCGAAAAACAAACTACTCAGATTGCACCATCATTAACAGAATTTCTGCAGCAACTCTCTCCGTTAATAACCCCACCAGTTAAGCCCATAGAAGAAGCTGAGATTGTTGCTGAGCATCCTGGGATCTGGCTGCGGATCAAAACCATGGGACAACATTTTTTACGTAAAAAATAACCATCAGCAGTATTGAAATGCTCTTTTGAGTGTTTCAATACTTAATGCATCCACAGTGGTTAATCCTATAAATCATCCCCGCTTAGCTTTTCTTATCATGGTAATAACAGCGTAGACTTTATTTTATCAATACATGCTTGCTTATCGACAACCCACAGACCATAGCTTAATGGCAATATTTCAACTCCTGCTCTTTCAAATAACCTGTAGGTTGTCAGTTCGAAAAAATTAGCCCATGGTCCAGGAAAGCCAATAAGATCGATGGCAAGGTACTTGTTAGCATAACGACATAAAATATCTATTTCTGTGCCAACAATGGCATAACCCGGCCATGTTTCTATTTGTTGCTCTTGTAATGCTGCAATGATTTGTTGTTGAAATGCGTCTATTTCTGAGGTGACGCTATGCTCGGCATGAAAAGTGGTCATTGATGCTATATAGCGCCGCAGTAGATTATTTTCTGGCAATTGTGAGTCATCAATTGATAGGTATAACGACTGTTTTTGGCGTGCTCTGGTAATGGTGACATTAAATACATCGGCCTTGTTTAGGTAGGCTGCTGCATGTTTACTGTTATTATCAATTGCAAACGAAATCAACATAATATCTCGTTCTTCACCTTGAAAACCAAACGGCGTAGCAGCGCGAATACTGTGTTTAATGATATCGGCTTGAGGAATATGCTGTTCAATCAGTGCGGCAATCTGTTCTGCTTGAGCGCTGAAAGGTGAGATGACTCCGATACTGTGGGCTATGCCAGTGTTATTGTCGGTTGTTATTTGAGTTTGAATATCAGCTAGGATGCATTGTGCTTCTTGATGATTTACGCCGGATGTGTCGCGGATCCCCTCTAGTCGATGAAGGTGCAAATGGCCTGAGCTATTACAAGGTCGGTGTTGCATGACTTTTAATCTTGAATGATAAAAAGACTGATTACTAAAATGGATGAGTTCAGGTTTACTTCTAAAATGTTCATCTAGAAAGGCCAGCTCTTTATCGGTGTTTAAGGTTTTTAGGGCTAAATCTAAGATAGAATTATCTCGATAACTGATGGCGCTCTGGTTGTTTTCAGGCACGTTGTTTTTGCTTAATAATTGATTCTGCTTAGCTCTAGCTAAAAATGAATAGTGTTTTAATTGTTTGGTATCGCCAACAATCAGTGCTCGTTTTGCACGATATAAGGCCGGTAAACAGCTGCTAATATTGCATTGCGTGGCTTCATCAATAATCACTAAGTCAAACATTTCACTGTTAAGCGGTAATACTTTGTGCAGGCTATTTAAGCTCACCAACCAGATGGGAAATGCAGCAAATAACTTGGCATATTCAATCTTCGCAAACTGGGCGAGTTGTTTACTGGAGGTTCGACTGCGTATTGCTTGGTTAAATGCTTGAAGAGACTTTCGGTGTTGGCTGACTAATGTTTTTAAGTTGTTTTTTTTAAGTGCATTGAGATAGTCAGAAGCAAGTGTTTCACGTTCAATGGTGCGTTTGTTAATGGTATCTAATGCATGCCATTGATGATGCCATTGGTTTATTGATCCTTGAATAAAAAACAGATAAGCGCGTTTTAACCACTTCGATTGTTGTAACTCAAGTTGGTGCAACCGCAAGCCTCGGCTGATGGCTTTTTGGCTGAAAGCCATAAAACGATGTTCTAATTTACCTAGCAATAGATTTAGCTGGTTAATTTCTTGTTCATTTGCTTTGGGGCTGTTGTCCAAGTCATCTGCAAAGTAACCGGCTAACAAATCAGCGGTATAGTCTTTTAGCTGCTTTAAAAAGGCTTTTTGTCCGGCCTTAATTGAAACATCGCCTAAGGTAAAGTTACTCGCCAATTTGTCTGCAATAACATCAAGGGCCACTTCATTATTGGCCACAATTAACACCGACTCTCCGCGAGCCATATGTTCCGCTGCAACGGCAGCAATAGTATAGCTTTTACCTGTGCCGGGTGGGCCAGACACACAACCTAGACTGTTGTTAGCGGCGATAGCGATGACTTTCTTTTGTGGGCCAGATAATAGTCCAGGCAAAAAGTCGTACTTGAGCTTCGCAGGTTTGGAATCCTTGTTAGACTTTGCCATTGTATGGTTAAAGAGCTTACCGATAGGGGCTGATAGCTGATTAGCATTGATGATAGTGTCTAATTCGTGAAGTACGCCGCGGCTACTTTTTGATCTTTCAACAAAAATTAACATGGAAATGGGTAATATGCTGGGGATCTTTTTTGTCAGCGCTTTTTTGATGTCACTGTATTGAGCAAGCTTCGGATATTGGAGTAATTCAAGCGAGCTTATTTCAATATGATTATTACTAAAATATGAGGTCCAAAATGATGCGGATCGAGTATCTTCAGTAAAAAGCGATTCTGCTAGCGCATTATCTTCTGGGAGTAATTGTTGCAGTAAAGCTTCATTGATTTCAGTTTCATCGGCTTGGGTAGAAAAATAGCAATTACCATTATCCTGCTCAATGGTGGCTTCGCTAAAGAGCAAAGGCGATACCACCGTTTTAAGCTCGCCTTTTATGGTGACTTTGCCGACAAACAAGAACCGTGCATACAGTAATACTCTTTCTCTTTGATACATTGCTACCCGTTTTAACATTGGGGCGGCAAATTCTTCGGGGATAGGTAGCCGAGGTAAAAAACCTGTGCCTAGTTCATCTTTACCTTGAAGAATTAAACGGTCTTCTTGTTTAAGTTTATTGACGTTCCAAAGATTAATGGAGGCACTATCTTCCTTGTAGCAATCTCGGTAATAAGAAATAATTTGTTTGTAACTCAATGAAGTAATTCCATTTACTGATGGTCCCAAGATATATTAGACACTATGCGGCATGGCTCGCAGCGAAAGTGAAACATGTCTAACAAAGGCTGTTCAAGTTTCCAATGATGTGAACCACAACGTGGGCAAGCTCGGTTCAATTCGCTTTCTAACGACTCACCACCGACACGATACAGATAATAGTAAGTTGGTATTTGCGTTAAAAACTCTATTCTGCCACGTAAATCCCAACCTCGTCTAAACAGGTCGCTGTCTACCCGAGTGATTTCATCTAATGCGGCAAATTCAGCTTTAGTGGCAGCCGCCATTTGTAGCTCATCACATGCTTGCCATTCTGTTTGCCATTTTATAATGCGTTTATGATCGCCATTGAAGGTCGCAGGTAATTGATACAGGGGGATAGGCAAGAGATTATCGCCATTACGTAGCGGTGAGCACATATGAACATAACTGGTATACAACACCTGCCATGATGGTGTCTCTGTGCTGCTAACTTCAGAGTTAATGTCTTGGCCGATGAACTTTTCTCTAGGAGCCAATAGTTTGGCCGCGGTTAATCCGGCTAAAGTTACCTTTACCCACGGGCTATGATAACGATTTGCCAGGCTGGTTTTTTCGGGTAACAACAGGCGAACTCTAAATTCACCATCATTAAAAGCGACGGCAAACTCCCTGCCTAAAATTTGTCCATTCGCCCTTAGGGCTTCAAGAAAAGCGTTGATGGCTTTTTCTACGGTATCAATTGTTGTGTCGGCAAAACATTCAAAGCGCAGTTCAGTAACAAACATCTATTGGTCTGCCTTATTAATAATGATATTGCTTTGAATGGCATTGTCTTGTAATTGATTTTCTAGCTGTTCGACTCGCTTAGTGAGCAGTGTGACGTGTTGTTGCAGACTCATGACCTGCTGAATAACATTGGTAAGATCCACATTATTATCTGCAGGTTGGTCAGCCACAGCGGCAATATCGGCTAATTCTGGTATGTGTTGCCACTCGGATTTTGGCAACGCCTTAAACTGTTGTAAACCTTGGATTAGGGTAGGCATTGGGATGCTATTTCCTAAACGGCTTTTAATCAGTGCCAAACAGGGAGTATTTCCATTGTTAGCAATCGATTTAGCCGCGGCAAGTACTTGCTCAATTGGACTCATTGTTGGTTAAATTCCTTAATTCGGTGGTGTGAGATTAACTAATTCTCATTAAATATAAAAATAAAGATATATAAATCAGCGTTTTAATTTTTGGCACGATTCTGGCTTAAAGGAACTGTAAATACAATGCGGATTTTATTTTAACAAAAAGGATGCAACATGAAATTAAAACTTATCACAGCAGGATTAATTATCGCCACATCAGTAGGGCTAAGTGGTTGTGTTATCAGTGTCGGTGATCATGAATCGGCTAAAAGTGCTGACTATTGGCAAGTTCAACAAGATAAGAATCGTGAACTGTTGAGCAAACTGTCTATGGGGATGACGAGTGATCAAGTGATAACTCTAATGGGCACCGCCGATTTCAGCGAAGCTTATATTAAGCCGACTGAAAACCAAGGGGAACAGTCTATCAAGGTGATGTTTTACCGAACGCAATGGGCGCAAGGCGATGGTAAAACAACCAAAGATGAATGCACGCCCATTGTGTTTCGTGATGATGTTTTAGTCGGTTGGGGTAACACCGCCTACAAACAAATCTGATGAGATAATGGCGCTGTTATAAGGTCAAAAATTAATTACATTTCAGCGCGCATCATTACGTCCAATTGGTCAATCACTTCTGACCATTGGGCGTCTTCTCGTAAAGCCTCTTTTAAAAATGCTTTTTGGCCTGGATTCCAGCAATCTGCATCGGTTATTAACGTATGCTTAGCAAGCTTATTTTGCATAACAAAGTCATCGATACCCACTTGATCATGCGGTAAACCTAGTTGCATAAATAAATGGCTAAGATCATTTGATGTAGTGTCCATTTAAAGGATTCCTTGTAATGGTGTGGTAAACAAATTCAGTATCAGTGTTGATGAGGTAAATAGCAAACAACTGGCAATGACAACTGCGAACAGGCTAAATGCGTAAACAAAACTTGTAGAATGTTTCAAACTTGTTAAGTTAGATTGAGTTTAGAGAGTCAATAACAAGGAATCAAAATGGACAATCACACCTTGGAAACTATTCGTGCTGTGTATTTGACCGCAGAAGACCTGAGAGTCGCAGCTTCCATTCTCTACAACGCATATCATGATGACCCCTATTTTATTGACGTGCTTGCTCAAGATGATGAACAACAATATGAGCAAAAGCTTCGGGCAGCCATTCGTGAAGAGTTAAATGAGTTATGGCAACAAGAACAAGCTTTAATCGGTTTATTTGATGGTGAGCGTTTAATCGGAATTGCGTGTGTCATTTCTGATCTCATTCCTCTGGGTGAGGGACGATATTGGCACTGGCGTTTCAAAATGATGCTGGGTACCGGATGGAAATCGACCCAAGGATTAATGCAAAAAGAAACCTGCATTCTTGAACATCTGCCTTCTCAAAAGTGTGGTGTTTTACAATTTATTGCTATATCACCAAATGAGCAGCAAAAAGGTTATGGGGCTAAGTTAATTCAAGCGGTATTGAGTTGGTGTGATGAACAACCTGATCTCGATGGAGTCGGCGTGTTTGTTAGTAATCCATCACATCATCGGGCTTTGGTAACACAAGGGTTTAGCAGTATTGCTAACGTTAGCATCGGTAATATAGAAGGTGAAATTCTGTTTTACAGTAAAGTGTAACGCCAGCGAAAAATAATTGAATACTCATCGGCCATATCATTTGCGGATTATCAATTAAGGAGTGAATAGTGGAACCTAAACGTTACTCTTCATTTACAGAATTTTACCCATTTTATCTGTCGCAACATCAAAACCCTATTTGTCGAAGGCTGCATTATATTGGCAGTGGCATTATTTTGGTTATTATTGTGAATACCTTGTTTAATCAGCATTGGTGGCAATTATTGTGGCTGCCCGTTGTGGGTTATGGCTTTGCATGGTTAGGGCATTTTCTATTTGAAAAAAATAGGCCTGCTACATTCACTTATCCGCTTTATAGTTTGTGGGCTGATTGGGTCATGTTTGGGCAGATGATAATGCGCCTGTGGCGAAAATCAATCCGATAGTAATAACCTGCTCATGCTTTTGTAAGCCATATCCTACAAGCATGTAAGGGATCTTATCTAAAGTTGTCAGCGTTTAACGTTATTAATTATATTTAATATATAAAAATCATAGTATTACATGTTTTTTCTTGAGTGTCGGTATGTTAAGCATCTATTTCAATGATGTTGAGTGACTTTTCATCGAGCTGGTTTTGATTAGAATGTAGTTATCGAAAGCGAGTTATTTGTTGGTTTTCTTAGGATGAGAAATAAGACAATTAATGCTTAAGAATATCATGGATGTTATTAGGACACGCTCACGGATTGAGCATAAGCTCGGCAAATGGATAGCCGAATCAAGGATGAGTGAAAACAGTCATGCTGTTGACACAAGGATAACAAGGATAGGGCTGCAGGATGCAGCATGGATAGATTCAACGGATTGAATAGATTTACCGCTCAGCCAATGGATAGGCTGTTCAAAGGAGTGACACTCATGAGTTTGTTTGTATTACACAAATAGACAAGGAAATGAGAACAGGGAAAAGGACTGCAGGAAGCATGTTTACATGGATGGTGTGCAGGGAGCAAATATTCAGCAGGATGCTGACAAAAGCGTTAACGGGCACAACCTTATAACTTAAGGTTGTGCCTTTTTGCATCTAAAACTCATATTTGAGTCGCTGCGGAATTCTATGGTCGGACCGGGTTGATGATGTGCTAGCTTAGCTAGCTTTAGCTTATCTAAATCGCTAATCTCAATATTCATAATAAGTCCTATCGATATCGTTCAGTTTTCGCGATTTTTTTATAATCCTGTGATGTAATTGAGCACTTATTTGAACGATTATCTCGTCATCTTTGTGATACCTAATGTTCTCCAATTTGACCCAATATCGTACTGAATCTGCTAATGCCTATATTGATACTCTCAATTTATCCCGAGGGCATGTTCAAGCATGTCGTTGATACTCTGAAAAATGCTGATGATTATCTCAATAACCTTTTGTATAAATAACAAACTCAATGTAATAGTGACAGCTTTCTGCCATAGTGAACCTTCACATTATTAACTTCGTAGTGCACATATGTTTGATGCAAGCAGGCCATCATCTCGAAAAATAAGGAGGGTGTTATGAAAAGTACATTAATGCTAACAATATTGGCAGCAAGCTTATTGTCCTATGCTTCTAACGCCACTGCAGATAAGACCATTTTAGCCGGAGGATGTTTTTGGTGTATGGAGTCCGATTTTGAAAAGCTTGATGGTGTTAGCGATGTGATATCAGGGTTTACTGGTGGAAGCTTAAAAGATCCCACCTATAACGGTAACCATGCAGGTCATTTTGAAGCGGTACAGATAACCTATGATCCTAATAAAGTGAGCTACAAAGAGTTATTAGATTATTACTGGGTAAATATTGATCCCTTTGATGCAAGAGGGCAGTTCTGTGACAAAGGTACTAGCTATTTAAGCGCAATTTTTGTGGCAAATGATAAAGAAAGGCAAATTGCCGAACAGTCTAAAAGCGATATTGAAAAACAATTTCCTAACCAGAAAGTGGTTACGCCAATTTTAGCATCGAGTGTTTTTTACCCTATCAAAGGCGATGAAAGTTACCATCAAGATTACTATAAGAACAATCCTATTCGCTACCATGCTTATCGCTGGAATTGCGGTCGTGACCAAAGGTTAGAGGAAATTTGGGGAGATAAAGCGACACATTAATCAGGTTGTTTGGCAAAGCACATATGAGATTGAAAGTGAATCAGCTATTCACTGCTTATATTTAGAATAAAGTAACGATTTTTAGTAGGTATTGGTTGATGTTAATGCCGTAAAAATTGTAACTATTAAATAAAGTGGATTATTTGACTGTGGCTATTGAGACGATTAATTATTTGAAAATCAATAACCATTAGTCACAAGTTGATTTACCCCATTTGCAACTGTTTCCTTTATCAGGATAAGAGCTTTATTGTGTTCGGCGGTCGATGATTGTTTAGCTTATTTTGGCGATAACCTGCTCTGTTTATTTGTTTAATTCCGCTATCAAAAAATATAGTTTGGAGTAATAGGCGGACATCAGCTGATTTAAGCCGTTAATAAACCAAGTTTATGACTGATGCCCTTTATGCTACCCATGCGTTGCTGATGCCTTCTCGTTATCTGAGTAGAAGGACGCTGTTATCTGCAGCGTCTAATCAATGACCTACTCTTTGCCATTGTTTTATTTAAGTGCGAGAAGTCGTATTAACTTACTCATTCACTTTTTCTAACGTCGCAGCATCGGTATGTGAGAAATCTTTACCGTAGATATTGAGTTTGGTGGTTTGTGAGTATGACAGGGTTTTTTCACCAATTTCCATTGTCATAGAGAATCCTTGGGTCGTCGCATTTTCGGTCATATATGTCGATTCACCTATACCTCTACTTGGCGCTGTCAGGGTCATTTTTTTGCCTGCTTTTCCTTCTGCGATCACACATACCGCTCTTGGCACACAGTATGAGTTATATACCATTTGATTCTTTTGGTCGTAAATCATATAACCACGCTGATCATGAAATTTGGCATCGTCTCTTTGTCTAAACACCTCTAGTTTGTAATAGATAGCGACTAGAGATTGATCACTGGCATTAACAGCGTCGGCAGCGGCTTCATATGTTCTTATTTCATAGAAAGCTTCTACAGCTGTGCCACCTTCACCAACATTTGACCCTGTTCTTCCAGGTGCGATGTCAACGCCGGGACTAACCGTTTTCCACGATCCAATTAACGGCTGAAGTGGACCAAAATCAACATTTTGAGCTACAGCTTGCCCAGTAAAAGATAATGAAAGGGCGATTGATGTCAGAATGATTGCGGGTAGATAGTTAAGATTTTTCATCGATGTTTCCATTTATATTATTAACAGCAAGTGTCGATTGGGATCCGTTAGGCTTGAGTCAATATGCACAGATGAACTCAAGTCATCATCACCTCAGGTAACGCCGATGATAGGCCTGGTTGAATCATTGTTATATGGGCGTAATGTCCCGAGCTTTGTTTCTGTATAAAAATAAGGGTTAATTTTCAGTACGTAGGACATATGTCGCATACCCAACAAAGCAATGAGTGAGACAATTAACAAGGAACTAATTTTAGGGAAGTAATGATGCACTATATTCGAAATGTGATGATTGACGCTGGAAAGTTAAAATTTCTAACTATGCTGTTTTTTTGATCGTTATCATCACCAGTATTTCGGATTTTTTTGCCGATATGGGGCGAGGGGCTAATATACTGCATATATTACAAGAAGCTACAGTTTCTGTTTTTTCGCTATCTTTACTGTTAATGTTGCTATGGAATGCGAAAGTGACCACACGAAGAAACGCACAGTTGCTCAAAGAGCGTGATCAAGCGATCATTTACTCAATGCAGGCATCGAAAGAATTGATAAGTGCCAAGCGACATTTTGGCGAGGAAATAGTAAAACAATTTTCTAGATGGGGGTTAACTGATAGCGAGTCTGACATTGCTTTGTTTACTCTCAAGGGATATAGCGCTAAGGAAATCGCTAATTTTAGAAACGCTTCAGATAAAACCGTACGCAATCAGTTAACGAGTGTATATAAAAAATCTGCGACTACGAGTAAAGTTAGCTTTATTGCTTGGTTCATGGAAGGCTCGTTGTAACGCTCTATATCTCAAAAGCTCTCAATACGAATGTTTGTTTAATGGGACTTGAATGTGAAAAGAAATATAACGCTAGCTTCACTTTGGTGAATAATCTAGTGTGATGAATTTGTCAGCCTTGGTTGTATAAATGACAATCAATATGGTTTATCGATGTTGTTGATGAATAATAAGCTTAATCGGCTGACAAACTGTTTCGCACTGTTATAGACAGCATTACCCTGCGCATAAACCAAGAGAGTCAATCTTATATAGGAACAAGTTAACGATATTGTTAACTTGTTCCTGGTGATATCAACTTAAGCAAAGTGTTTGTGAGTTGACTATGAAATCAGTATTTGCATCGGCATTGTGTCCTCGGGATTATGCTACTGATTGCTGTTCAACCGGATGGGTAATGCCATCGTGCTCTGGACTATAAAGCTTAGCGAACATTTGCATGAAGGTTTCACGACGAATAACCCCACATAAACGACCGTTTTCAACAACTGGATAAGTACTTGGTACTGTTGCAGATGCATCACGCAGACGTTCTTCATAGCTCTGATAGCCACCGCTAATGTACATACCTGAATCTGTCACAGGGAATAGTTTGTTTTTATCAACCACCATAAACTCTAGCAATTGAACAATTTTCTCTGTTGGTGCGACAGTGAGCATTTTAGTTTGCATAATATCTTTGACTGAAATAGGCAATGTAGATGCAAACTCCTCAGACCAAAGTGAGCGCATAAGATCTTGCTCTGATACAAAGCCTAATAGCTGATTATCTTTATCGATCACAGGTGCACTGCGGACATTATTTTTTGCTAGCAGGGTAAGCGCTTGATAAATACTTGTATCAACTGAAAGAGTGGTCGGTTTAGTGTCCATTAGTTCACTGACAATAAGTTTTTGGATTTTATTTTTCATGGCTAAGTCCTCTTGACTTGGTTGATATTGAGTTTGTTGAGCAATACTTGAATCTTGGTACTTTTTTGAAATTTGCATCGGAGTTTTTGTGATGGTGCTAATGTGTTGTGATGCAGCTTCGCCAGGGACTTTCATCGCGGTATTATCTATCCAGTAATAACCAAGACCCACAAACACAGCACCACCGACTATATTGCCCAGCGTTACCGGAATAAGGTTGTTAAATAGGAAGTTACTTAAGGTAAGGTCTGCAAAAGTTTGTCGCATTACTCCCAATGCACTGAAGTATTCATTTCCAGCAAAGTGTTGAATGGCAATACCCAGTGGCACCATGAATAAGTTGGCAATGCTATGTTCAAAACCGCTGGAGACGAACATAGCAACTGGTAATATGAGCAGTAACGATTTAGCTAAAGCATCTTTGCAGCTAAAGGTCATCCACACACCTAGGCAAACTAACAAATTACACAGTATCCCAAGAGCAAAAGCCTGGCTCCAATCATGGTGGATCTTGTGTTGTGAAACATGCAGTGCATTAAGTCCCCATTGATTACTGTCCATTGCGTACATTTTTGACATCATTACCAGTAGCAGTATCAACATCGCGCCACATAGGTTGCCTAAATAGACGCGCGTCCAACAGCCCAGTAATTGTTTGGTCGAGACCCGTTTTTGTGCCCAAGCAATCGCACTCAATACCGTGCTGGTAAACAGTTCTCCACCCAGAACAACTACGAGAATGAGTCCTAAGCTAAAAGCGATACCACCACTAAATCTGACTAAGCCCCATGAATCCGCTGATGAACCAGTCGTTACCGTAAGATAAAATACAAATGCCAGAGCAATGAAGGCGCCTGCAAATACAGATAGACCAAATGACTGCCCAAAGTGCTTAGTGACTTTAGCGTGTCCATATTCCGCAGCCTTTTCAAAAGGGCTGATTACAATATGTTCATCTACCACGCAGAAATGGTTTTTTTGCTTGGCTGTTAATAAGTATGGGTTCGCCTCTTGGGCGTGATCCTCCCTCATGATGTCTTCCGTAATGTGTTACGGACTCCAAATCGAGGTGGACTTAAATATGCTATGTACATCGATAACTCCTTGAATGTGTTTATTGTGTCGTTAGTGCAAATTTAAATTACACAATAAATCGCATAAATAATATTGAGACTTTTTTAAGCAAGCTATCAATTAAATTGATAGCTTGCTTGTCGTTGATGAGCGTACTTTTTTAGCCGTTTTAGGCTGATTAGAACCGCTTTTTGTCCTTCACATATGACACGCTGTGCCATTATGGGGAGCAGGCCGTATGGTCGTTTAAGCCTTGCTATACACAAAAAATAAAAATTGATAGTGAGTATCAATTTACTCGGAGCGAGAATGTTGCCATTGGGCTTTAAGATTATTTAGGTAGTAAAACTGTCACCGTTCAACATACAAACAGCCCATATAAGCAAAATCTAAATAGGATGTTAAAATTTAGATTTTAATCCACTCATGCTTAAAACCTATCTATTGAGATTGGCTAATATTGCTCATAAATTGGCATCAGCCAGTGTCAATGTGGTCATTTACGTATAGAACTATTCAGGTATTATCTGCGAGTCTTGAAATGAAGCTATTTGGGTAAAATGACCATAAAAGCGAGTTGTGGCGAGTATTCGTGCTATTTACTCAGAATAAATGTTTAATTAGTGTTAAACGTTAACCTGGTGTTTACCTTTTTAGCCTGCATTTTTGTGAGATATATCTCACAAAGCATGTGAGATGAATCACCTAATTAATGGTGAATATTTCTTTTTTAAATCTAAGCTTATGATTTTGTTATAAAGTTTATTTTTCATTATTCGCGGGATATTTTAATCATTTAGAGGTACCTGTTTAGGTTGAGGTAAATGAACTATTATTTATCTCGTACCTAGGAAGGGGACATTACAAGGTAGTAAATAGGTCTAGGAAGACCATGACTATACGGACATAACGGACGATATTAAGTTTCAGGATGAAACGCTAAGCTTGCTCAATGGACGCACTAGCGGATTAAGCAGGTTTTATAACATTATCAGGACGATAATGTGCAGTGGATGCAAGATGCTACGCAAATGATTTGCGACAGGATATGTTAAGAATTTCATGGATGATATAAGGACACGCTCAGGATGGAGCAGGCTCGGTAAAAGGATAATCGAGTAAGATGGAAAGTACTTAATTGTACAAGGAACATCAAGGATTGAACAAGGACATAGCAGGAAGCAAGCGATACGCATGGATGGTGCAGGGAGCACATTTATAGCTGGAAAGCTTAACAAGAGATCAAGAGGCCGCGGCAGTTAATGTCGCGGCCTTTCTTTTGTGTTTTTTTCGCTATAATCGGAACTTATCTTGGTAATGTTGTCAAATTGTAAACAGTTGATGTGAGTTTAGTATAAGAGGGAATAGTATGAATGTGTTTACGTTGGCTTTAGTGATCAGTATTGCTTTTACGTGTTACAAAGCTAATGCCGAGGTGACTCCTGAGGAGTTGCAATGGGTTGAGCAGGCATTAAGTGAGATTAACCATAACACAGATGATGCAAATGTACGTTGGCAATATGTTCAGCATACTGTTATGCCTGACTTAACACGAGTTGAACGATTTGATGCGTCACAGCCTGAAATGCAGCGATGGACCTTGGTGTCTGAAAATGGTGAAAAACCTGATAAAAAGCGCACAGACAAATATCAGCAACATCAACAAGATCTTAAAGAGGATAAAGATGAGAACAGCCATGAGTTAGCATTTTCTGATCTTATTGATTTAACCACACTTGTTTTGGTGGCTGAAGATGAAACGAGTGTAGCGTTTAAATTTGTTCCTAATATTGAAGAACTTGATAATGCTGCTCTTACTGGAATGCTTTATTTAGATAAAGCATCCAAACAGCTGAAAAAAATTCTGATCAGTAATACCGATGATCTGAATCCGGCATTTTCAGTCACTTTGACAAAATTTGAATTAGAATTAGGGTTTGCTGTGTTCGAAGGTTTAGCGATGCCAGAACATACATCAACCACCATCGAAGGAACGGCGGCAATTTTTAAATCGCTTGATAGTATCCAAACGGTGACTTATCACGATTATAAAATGATTAACAAACCTCAAGCTTAATGCAGGTAAGAGCAATGCTATTAACAAATAGATGAACAGTAATGTTTAGTTCTCGGGCATTGAACAACAATAAAACGCTATTTTGCTCAAGAGTGCAAAATAGCGTCAAGTTAACCTCATTAATGGCATTTGCCTGAATCGCAACTTTTACTGCTGCCGCATCCGCCAAATTTACCACTGGCCATAGGGGCATCCATCCATTCTGGCTCCGGGAAAATAGGCCATTCAATCTTAGTCGCACGATTACCATGCATCATGATGTGTCCACGATATTGGTTTAAACCGTCGGTGCTAAATTCGAACATAAAAGTTGCTTTCCAACAAATGCCTGTCGTGCCACCAATACTCGGACGAGCCGATTCCATTGCAATGGCGAGCAATTGTACGTTCTGTTTTTTACACGACTGCTCTACGACAGTTCGGCTAAGTTCGGCCATTTGTCTTAATTGCCAAAAAAAAGCGCCAACAACAATTAAAGCAACAAATATTAAAAAATCACTCATCATAGGCTGGTTGCCCTAAATAATCCGCCGATAGCGGTCGCTAGTTGAATGCTTCTGTCTGGATGCCTTAAGTCAGCTAATAATCCCGGACGCAAGCTGGGTATTGCCACGATATCAGCAAATACTTGATTAAAGAAGTGCTGCGGCTGCTTTGCAAGTGCTTCTAAATAGTGTTTACGAGTGTCATCATCTTTTAGGGCTAACCAGTTACGAGCCGCAATGGTGATTAAGGTGTTTTCATCCAGAGCTTGCTGGTCATTTAACTGATTAATCGCTGCCATGCTGTAGTGCACATTGGACGCTAATGCCGCTAAATACATGACCTTTAGATGATCTTCAGCTTGTTGTAGTTGACTAAACAAGTGTTCAGCAAGGCGCTTATCAAGATTAATGTGCTCCAAACTTTGGCAAAGTGCAGCTTTTACTTCAATAGGAGCATTATCAAGGGCGTTGATTATGTCATCAAGATGATTAAATTGGTGTGCGCGAACGCAAAGATCTGCTAAACCTTGAACACCCAGTTGTGGCCATGTGTCATGCGCTGCTTGCCCAGACAAATACTGTGCGGCAAATTCGTATTGACTCGATGCCGGTTGATTAAGCTGAAGCCTCACTAAGGCATTAAATAATGCCAGTTTATGTTGATTTGGCTTAAAGCTAAATGGATGATTGGCTAATTGCTCTTGCTGTTCATCAGTTAATGCTTGGGTTGGGTTACGACCCAAGGCCTCTAAAATCATTTTAATAAACTGAGTTCGCGGCGCAGGTGATAATAAACCTTGCTCATCTAAAGGTAATTTTACAAACCAGATATAGGGTAATTGTGCTTGTTGCCAAAATACGATTGCAAACTGCGCATGGCCTTGAATGGGATAAGGATACGGCGCCAATAAAGAGTCAATTTGCTGAAAGGCTAACATATCGATATGTTGCACTCGGCGACCTAAATCGTATATTTGGAATTGAGTATTTGCGGTCGTCAGAAACTGGCTTAGGGTAGTTATCTCGGTCATGGGTGTTGTCACTAAATCACATATGTTGGATGGGTATTCAATGCGCTAAATGATATCATATTCCGACTTAGCCTTGATGTTGTCGTTCACTTTTATGCTTTATTTAACCAGCCAAAATCATTTAATTAAATTAGAACAATTGCTTAAGGAGTTTCAGCTGTGGTCTGATATTTTACCTCCTGTATCAGCAATGACCAGTACGGCACCATTTTGCTGTGATGTAATGGCATTTGAGCAATGGTTGCAGTTTATTTTTATTCCAAAGATGACCGAGCTTGTTGTACAACGACATCCTTTGCCAAGCAATATGGCGTTAGCCCCTATGGCTGAGCACGTATGGCAAAGTAAGCCCCATGGTGAGGTGATGATTGCCCAGTTACGGCAATTTGATATATTGCTCAGCCAGCGTTAAGCGAACAATAAACGTCAGCCACATTAATCCTATACCCTATGCCAACAAAGCTTGACCCAATAGGCCTAGCCCAATACAAAATAAGTAAAGTGATAAAGATGACAAAAGATAACGATGCTGAATACTCATTGGATAATGATGATTTATTTGGGCAAATAAGCTCTGATGACATGAATTATAGTGCTGAAGACACTGACTTAGACGACGTACAGCCTCCTCATGTCGAGATATTATTTGAAGACGAGCATATTGTTGCAATACATAAACCCGCAGGTTTATTAGTCCATCGCAGTTATTTAGCTCGAAGAGAGCGTTTTTTTGCGATGCAGATGACCCGTGATTTAGTGGGTTGTCATGTGTTTCCAGTGCACCGCTTAGACCGTCCGACATCTGGCGTATTGCTGTTTGCTAAATCGAGTGAGGTGGCTCGGGCATTATGTGACCAATTTGCCGATCACAGTATTAAGAAGCAATACTTAGCCATTATTCGTGGCAATATGCACGAGTCTGGCAGGTTAGATTATGCCTTGAAACAAGAATTTGATGATTTGGGAGACAAGCATGTCGATCCCAATAAAGCAGCACAACAAGCGGTAACGGATTACCAACCACTATTGAATGCTGAAATCCCCTTTAGCTCAGGTCGTTATCCTTCTAGCCGTTTCGGATTAGTAAGATTAAGTCCTCATACTGGGCGTAAGCATCAATTACGCCGTCATATGGCGCATTTACGTCATCCCATCATTGGTGATACTACCCATGGTGATGGTAAACAAAATAAGTTTTTTCGTGAGCATTTCGGTATTAATCGTTTATGGTTGATAGCAAAAAGTTTGCAGTTTACCCATCCGGTGACACAGCAACCGATGCATATAGAAACTGAGTTAGAAGCAGAATGGCTAGATATTTTCGCTGCATTTGGCTGGGATGATGATCAATTATCATCTATGCCAAGTATGTTACTTAGTTAACACCCTAAGACGCTGATTTATTCTATGTGATCGGCAATCGCTTTTTTGAGCTTTTCGAACTCAGCAATAGGGGGAATAAGCTTATGATTTTGTTGTTCAATATGAAAATAGTAATTACGGCGTATGTGGGCAGATTTATGCTGGAGTTTGAGTTTTCGCTTTCGGCTCACTTGTCGCATGGTCTAGATTCCATTGTGGCGTTATTTCACTTTGAGCCAACCCGCTTTGACCCTATTGATTTAACCTTAGCAGCATAAAGACACTTGCGAGAGACTAAAAGAATACAGTAAGGTAAGTCATTAACACTCAAGGTATTTTACATAGTATTTAATTTAAGGGGAAAGTATACCATGAAAATGGTCAATATTGTTTTTGGTACCGTTTATGGTAGTGCACAATTTACTGCTGAAACAGTGGCTAAGGAGATTGCAAAATTAGGTTTTACCGCTAAACTTTGGCAACCTAATGAATTATTAGGTTTTGTGCCACCACAGAATGAGCTACTAATAGTCGTATCGTCCACAACTGGACAAGGTGATTTACCTGAAGATATTGCGCCTTGGTTTAATGAACTTAAATCCAATGCACCGTATCTGCCCTCATTGCAATACAGCCTTATTGGCTTAGGTGATTCAAGCTACGAAACCTATTGTGGTGCGATAAAACAATTTGATGAATTATTTACTGAATTAGGTGCAAAACCCCTGACTGAACGGTTAGAGATCGATGCCTGTGAAACGATGGAACCCGAAATAGAAGCTAAAACATGGATAGCCACTTGGCACAGCACCGTTATATCGGTAAACGTAGCGTAAGTTTTATTACGCAACAATGGTTTAAATTTGCCCAGCGTCTTAGTCAAGCTCTGCTGATTCCAATTGCTATTTTACCTGCTGCTGGGGTGATGTTAGGGTTAACGTTTAATCCGCTGCCATTTATCCCAACAGAATTAAATACTGTCTTGTCTGCAGTCGGTAACTTAGTGTTTACCATGATGCCATTGTTGTTTAGCGTCGCAGTAGCCATTGGATTTTGCCGTGATCAAGGTATTGCTGCTTTTTCTGCAGTCTTTGGTTTTGGTGTGTTTTTATCTACCATGGGGGCCCTCACAGATATTTATGGCCTGGTTTCGCGGCCATTGTGGGGGATGCAAACCATTGATACTGGCATCGCTGGCGGTATGTTAGTTGGTGCGATCACTTGTTTAGCGGTAAACATTAGTCATCATGTTAAATTACCAGCTATTTTTTCATTTTTTGAAGGTCGCCGCAGTGCGCCCATCATTGTTATTCCTCTCTCTATGGCGTTGGCTTATCTTTTAATCCATGTATGGCCACCGTTATCTCGTGTTATCGAACATCTTTCTGATTGGTCCGTGTATCAAGATCCTGCTATTGCTTTTGGGGTCTATGGTACGGTTGAACGTTTATTAATTCCGCTTGGGTTACATCATATTTGGAATGCGCCATTTTATCTTGAAATAGGCCAATACATTAACCAAGGTACAGTAGTGCGAGGTGAGGTGGCTCGCTATCTCGCTGGTGACCCATTAGCAGGAAATCTCGCTGGCGGCTATTTGATAAAAATGTGGGGCTTACCTGCCGCCGCATTAGCTATCTGGCGTTGTGCTGATAAAGCTGAGCGCAATAGAGTGGCAGGTATTATGTTATCCGCTGCCACGGCCAGCTGGCTAACTGGGGTGACAGAGCCGATTGAATTTGCCTTTATGTTTGTTGCGCCTATCTTATTTATTGTCCATGCATTACTCACTGGTATTGCCTATAGCGTGTGCATTTTGCTCGACATTCATCACAGTATTGTGTTTTCTCATGGATTGGTGGATTTTACGTTATTGTTTTCTCGCTCTGCCAATACGCATTGGATTGTGGTATTAGGTCCGCTCACAGCTGTGATCTATTACGCTATTTTTAGGGCCAGCATTTTAGCATTTAACTTAAAAACCCCAGGGCGAATAGAACAAAGCGATATACCCGCAAAACCCAAAGAGAGCTTAAGAGCGATGATTTCGGCATTAGGTGGGCGCGATAATATAGTTGAAATTAACGCTTGTTTAACCCGCTTACGTATTAGTGTTAACCAAGCGCATTTAATTGATAAAGCCAGACTGATGCGCTTGGGCGCTAAAGGCGTGGTGGTAATGGGTAAAGGTGTTCAAGTTGTCTATGGGACTAAGGCGGAAACACTGCGTAAATTACTGCAAAAATATTTAGATTCTCGACGCTAATGATAGCCGTTATATGTAGTTGTGTTGCATTTTGGCTTAATTTGGCGGCCATTTTTTAGAACATGGGATTAAAAGGAGATAATTTTCATTTTATGAAAATTTATCACTAAAAACCTCACCCAAAAATCTTTTTAAATGGCACACTGTTGAACAGTCTTTAAAGAGGAGTTGTACGCGTGAGCCAACAAGATCATACCATTAATAACCCACCTGTTTTACAGCGAAAAGTGCTGATAACCGATTGTGCCGATGCCCAAGGCTTGATTGCCAAAATTACCAGTGTATGTTTCGCTCATCAATTAAACATTATTAAAAACACCGAATTTGTAGACCACACACAAGGGCGCTTTTTTATGCGCGCAGAACTTGAAGGTCAGTTTGATGATGAACGGCTATTAAGTGAGTTACGCGCGGTATTGCCTACCCAGAATCGGATGAAATTGGTCGATATGGGTAAAAAACGTATTGTTATCATGGTGACAAAAGAAGCCCATTGTTTAGGTGATATTTTGATGAAATCCTATTACGGCGGCTTAGACGTTGAGATTGCTGCTGTAGTGGGGAATTATGATGTGCTGCAGCCGTTGACTGAAAAATTTGATATTCCATTTCATTATGTTAGCCACGAAGGGTTAAATCGTCAGGAACATGAGCAGGCGATGTTGGCGGTAATTCAGCCTTATGAGACTGACTTTTTAGTGTTGGCTAAATATATGCGAGTGTTAACGCCTGAATTTGTGTCAGCATTTCCAGATAAGATTATTAACATTCATCATTCATTTTTGCCGGCTTTTATTGGAGCATCTCCGTACAAGCAGGCTTGGGATCGCGGCGTCAAAATTATTGGTGCAACAGCACACTTTGTGAATAATCTTTTAGATGAAGGGCCGATTATCAAACAAGATGTGATTTCAGTTGATCATAGTTACAGTGCTGAAGAGTTAGCACATAACGGTCGTGATGTTGAAAAAAGCGTATTAAGCAAAGCGCTACAATTAGTATTAAATGAACAAGTTGTGGTGTACGGTAATAAAACGGTAGTCTTTTAACGTCGTTATTTATCGGTCATATACTACAAAAAAGCGCCCAAGTAAGGCGTTACATAAACTGTGTAGCCTTACTTGAGTGTTGGTCTTACAGAGCGGAATATGGATGTTGCAGTTATTCAGTTTAAGCGAGTAACACGCTTTGAACTAGTCAAAGATAATCGTTAGGATTGTTTGATATTATCAATGGTATGCTGTCGTAATTCCTGTCGCTATTGTATCTATTTGGTGTTGAAGGGCGATACGCTATTTAAACAATATGCGTCATAGCGTAAGGTCAATTTTAGGGAGACATATTGAAATCCTCGACCTCGCTAAGTTAAACCACTTCCTATGCCGATTGAAAATATTAAATAGGGCCCACCATGCTACACAAAGCTGACTTATTCTTAAAACCATCTGAATTGCCTAAAACAGCCAAACTGTGTTGGGGTATTTTTAATGACAGGCTTGAATTAATTAAGCTGAGTGAGCCATTGTATAAATTAGTCAATAAACCTATAGCGGCTATTTTAAAACAACCGCTTTCGCATGCCTTTTCCGCTCTTACATTAGACAACATCGATTTTAACAATCGCCATATCGATCATGTTATCAATTTTGTTGATGATAAAGGCAATGCACTTCAAGCTACCATGACTCCTATAGAAGAAAGTGATCAGCATTGGTGTATAACGGTGATTGTAATCGAGTTAGACAAAGCGTGGTTGTCACAGCTCCATCCTGATTATCATCAAGCGATACTTTCAAGTGATGATTGGCTTAATCAAATAGAAGAAGTCATTAATGCTCGTCCTGATTTGGTATTTACCACTGCGATAAACCAAGGCTTGTCGTTAACCCATTCTAAAGTGGGTTACTTACACAAATTTGATGAAAAAAAGAATCAAATCGTTAGCACTGCGTGGAATGAAGCGGTAGCTGATTATTTTACACTCTCCAAGGGCCAAGAGTACAAAGCCAATTCTGGTATTTGGGCCGAAACTATTCGTTCTGGCAAACCCGTTATTCATAATGATTTAACTGTGTTGTCTAAAAATAACACCCAAGAAGATGGCTTTTTTGCCTTTAAAAACCATTTATGCGTCCCTATTCATTATCGCAAAAAATTAGTCGGTATTATTGGGGTGGGTAATCGGGACACCACCTATACCCAAGTTGATGCAAAATCCTTGAGTATTTTTGCTACAATTTTATGGCACTGTATCGAATTACCTCGCACCATGAAGGCCGTCTCTCGGCAGTCGAGCATCATTAAAATCCAAAAAGAAAAGATGACCTCGATTTTAGTCCAACTTATAGGGGCTATTTCCGAGGCGCTAGAGCTTAAAGATGCTTACACCGCAGGGCATCAAAAGTCAGTGGCACAATTAAGTTATCTTATTGGTGAGAAAATGAGTTTACCTCCAGATCGTTTAGAAGGACTTAAACTGGGCTCATTGATCCATGATATTGGTAAATTGGCCATCCCTAGTCAGATCCTGTCTAAAACATCAAAACTGAGTGATGCTGAATTTGGCTTGGTTAAACAGCATCCCGAGCAAGGGGCGCTGATTGTTAGTGAAGTCGATTTCCCATGGCCGATCAAACAAATGATCCTCCAGCATCATGAACGTTTAGATGGCTCTGGTTACCCTAAAGGATTAAAAGCTGATGATATTATACTTGAGGCTAAGATCATTGCCGTAGCCGACGTTGCCGAATCAATACTTAGCCATCGACCTTATCGCCCCGCCCTTGGCATGGCAGTGCTAACCCAAGATTTACTAAAGGGCAGAGGTAAAATATACGATGAGGTTGTTGTTGATGCATGCTTGGATATTTTAGCGAGTAAAGACTTTAAAGACGCGGGAGTCGTGAGCGGTTTGCTATTAGCTCCGGTTGTATTTCTTGAGGAGTACCATACTCTTGAGCATGCAGAAGCGATGATGAAAAAGGCTAAAATGGATGTGGCTGTGGTACTGTCAGAACAACATCGTACGCCCATTGGTGTCATCGATAACAATACCTTGGCATTTTGGCACAGCCCTTTTTTAGATACCGCGGCAGAGCGCGCAGTGGATAGAAGCCTGCTTAATAAGCGTGTGCATCAGGTAATGATGCATAAGGTCGATATGATATCTGACAGTACGATTTTGAATGATGCCAAACTCATGATGGAAACAACCAATGCAAACTATTTGATTGTTCACAATGACAAGCATCAGGTTATCGGTATGCTCACCTGGAAAATATTAGCTAATGCATTATTGGTTAACGCCTAATACGCCGATGCATTAACTTATTACAGATTTAATTCATCTAGGTTATTGATGAGAGTCGATGCTTTCTGTCAATTTGACTGGTTAAGTGAATTTGTTCAGTAAATATTATCAACGCCATAAAAAAGGCTCCTAGGAGCCTTTTATCTATTTATCGCTGTTGAGCAAGATTAATCAACAATACGTAATAGTTCATTAATACCCACTTTACCACGGGTTTTAGCATCGACTTTTTTAACAATAATGGCTGCATATAAACTGTATGTGCCGCAAGCTGATGGTAAATTACCTGATACTACAACCGAACCTGCTGGCACTCGACCATAATGTACTTCACCGGTTTCACGGTCGAAAATCCGTGTGCTTTGGCCAATGTAAACGCCCATTGAAATCACACTGCCTTCTTCAACCACCACACCCTCAACGATTTCGCTGCGAGCACCAATAAAGCAGTTATCTTCAATAATGGTTGGTCCGGCTTGTAATGGCTCTAATACGCCACCAATACCCACACCACCTGATAGATGAACGTTCTTACCTATCTGCGCACACGAACCTACCGTTGCCCATGTATCAACCATAGTGCCTTCATCAACATAGGCACCTAAGTTAACGTAAGATGGCATTAATACGGTATTTTTACCGATAAATGACCCTTTACGAACGGTGGCTGGTGGCACAACGCGAATACCTTCAGCTTGAAAACGAGCTTGATCATAATCGGCAAATTTTTGTGGGACTTTGTCGAAATACTTAGTGTCGCCACCTTCAATCACGCCATTATCAAAAATGCGGAAAGACAGTAGCACCGCTTTTTTAAGCCATTGATGCACATGCCATTCGCCATCAATTTTCTCTGCAACACGTGCTTGGCCTTTATCGAGCATACTGATCACTGTCTCCACATCGGCGCGAACACTAGGTTCAACACTTGAAGGTGAGATGTCTTGACGTGTTTCGAATGCTGCTTCAATGCGTTGGCGTAAAGCCTCCATTGTTTTCTCCCGGTATTAAATGATTAGTAGCGTAAAAATTAAGGTTAAAAAAATTAGTTAGATGATTTTAGCGCCAGTGTAAGCGCATCAGATAATTGTTGCTGCTGTTGCTCATCTAGGGCTGTCGCATTTTGGTTTTGTAAAATAAAGAAGTCTTCTGCACGTTCACCGATAGTGGTAATTTTTGCCGCTAACAGTGTAACGTTACAACGATAAAAGGTATCACCGACTTTGGCCAGCAGACCTGGCGTATCTAAGGTAATTAATTCCATCATACTTGTACCATGACGGGCACTGGGTAAGAAACTCACATGAGTCGCAACATTAAAAGGTTTCATGATCCGCGCTAATTTTCTAAATTTTGGTAATTTAGGGTTTTCACTGGCTAGGGCTTTTTCGAGCGCCTTGCGGATACTTTGAATGCGAGATAATTGCACAATAGGTTCGCCATCTTGTTCTAAAATAACAAAGGTGTCGAGTGCATAATTATCTTTTGATGTCATGATGTTGGCGTCATGAACATTAATGTTTTTATTGTCTAAAACGGTCATTACAGTAGCAAAAAGTTTTGGTTTATCTTTACTGTAGACGAACAGTTCAGTGCCACCACGAGTAGTATGTTTTGACATTAACACTAATGGATCATCGTGATGATGTTTTAAAATCGCTTCTGCATGCCAAGCAACTTGGGTTGGTTGATGACGTAAAAAATACTCCGACTTAAACCGTGACCACAGCGTATCCATATCTTTTTCTTTCAATCCGCGGCGGATCAGTTCTTTTTTCGCTTTGGCTTGGATCTCTTGGACTCGCGCTTTTACGTCGATAGGTTTTTCTTTACCCCGAGCTAATACCCGTTGGGTGGCAAAATACAAATCCCGCAGCAATGATCCTTTCCAATTATTCCACGTTTTTTCATTGGTGGCGCAAATGTCGGCAACGGTAAGGCAGTATAAATAACTTAAATGTGCGGCATCGCGTACTTTTTCAGCAAACAGTGCTATGACCTCTGGATCTGAAATATCTCTTCGTTGCGCAGTGATCGACATTACTAGATGATTTTCAACTAACCATGCCACTAAACGTCCGTCGTGATCATTCATGCCATGCAATTTGCAAAAATCGATTGCATCTTTGGAGCCCAGTTTACTGTGATCACCGCCGCGGCCTTTGGCGATATCATGAAAAATGGCCCCGAGCACCAATAAGCCTTTTTTCGGCAATTGATTAATTAAGATGGCACCCAGTGGGAATTCATCTTTTTGTTCTGCTTGTGAAAAACGTTCAATATTGAGCAGTAATCTGTGGGTGTGTTCATCAACGGTATAGGCATGAAATAAATCAAACTGCATCTGGCCTTCAATTTTGCGCCAAGCAGGTAGGTAAGACGATAAAATGCCGTGTCGATGCATTAATGAAAATGCCGCTATGCCGCGAGGATGTTTTAAGATCTCCATAAACACTTTGCGACAGGCAGGGTTTTCTTGTAACGGTGTCGTTAAGGCTCTACGGGCATTGCGTAATAACCTGAGAGTGGGCGCGTAGATTTCTTGAATATTAGAGTTTTTAGCCACCAACAGAAATAAGCGTAATATCTCTTCGTTGTGGAGACTAAATAAATCATCATTCAATACTTCGATGTAACGCCCGCGACGTTGGTAAACATCGCTAATAGGCTGTATCTCAAGCGCTTTTGTATGGCCCAAAGTCGCGCGCTTAAACAATTGCAACAGCATTTGATTGAGCTCCATCACGCGGCGCACCGTGCGATAATAGCGTTTCATCATTTGCTCAACAGCTAATTGAGTGGCATCTTCGTAACCTAATAAACTGGCTATTTGGCGTTGCAAGTCGAAGAGTAGGCGGTTTTCGTTGCGATTAGCTGTGATGTGCAGGGCAAAGCGAATTTCCCACAGAAAATTTTGGCACTCAATGAGTTCGGCTAACTCTGCCGGTGACAAAAAGTCGTATTCGACCAGTTCTTCTAATGTCGCTGCGTCAAAGTGGCGCATCGCGACCCAGGCTATGGTCTGAATATCGCGTAATCCGCCAGGGCAGGTTTTGATGTTAGGTTCTAAATCAAAGGCACTGGCTTTGCTGTGGCGTGCCGATTGTTCGTCTTTTTTGGCGTTATAAAAGTCATATGAGGGCCAAAAGTCTTGTTGACGAATGGCGTCATATAATACGTCAAACAGAAATTCACTGCCGGTAAGTAATCTGGCTTCAATCAGATTCGTGGCAATGGTGATGTCTGACTTACCTTGTTCAATGGTTTGCGCTATGGTGCGAACACTGTGGCCTATTTCAAGCCCTGTATCCCAAAGGTAGGTAATAAATTGACTCAGCAGAGTTTCAGTTTCTGGCGATAATGGTTCATCGTCGACCAAAAACAGTAAGTCTACGTCTGAATGAGGGTGCAGCTCGCCGCGACCATAACCGCCAACAGCAACCAAGGCAATGTGGCCATTATTGAGGCCAAAATCTTGCCAAGTTTGTATGAGTAAAGCATCAACAAATTGACTACGGTGTTTAACAATATCAGCAATTGGGTGTTTTGCAGTGTACTGCTCAACTAAGCGCTGGTTTAGGTCAATTAATGTGTTTTTGGCGGCCAGCGCAGTATTCATTGATGTCCTTACTCTTTTAATTTTTAGTGATTAATAATACGAGGAAAGTCTTCTTCTTCACGCAAAGTTAACACCTCTACACCTGTTTGGGTCACTAAAAGCGTGTGTTCCCACTGTGCCGAATTTTTACTATCTGAGGTGGTGACGGTCCAATTATCACTTTTATTCAATACGGTGGTATGACGACCTGCATTGATCATCGGTTCAATCGTAAAGCACATCCCTGGTCTTAGCACGGTTTTATCATTATTTTTATAATGAACAACTTGAGGCTCTTCGTGGAATCCAGTGCCAATACCATGACCACAATAATCTTGCACGATGGAATACTTATCAAGCCCTGTTTTGCTTGTTTTGATGAATTTTTCGATAGTCGTGCCAATTTCGCCTAATTTTAACCCAGGGCGCACTTTGCGAATGGCTAAATATAAGCTTTCTTGGGCAATGCGACTTAAACGTTTGTCTTTTGCTGACACTTCACCAATCAGAAACATTTTAGAGGTATCACCATGATAACCGTCTTTAATAACCGTAATATCGAGGTTAATCATGTCGCCTTCTTTTAACACATAGTCAGAAGGAATACCGTGGCAGACGACTTCGTTTACCGAGGTACAAATAGACTTTGGAAATCCGTGATAATTCAGTGGTGCAGAGATAGCACCTTGCTCTTCGGTATATTTAGCACAAATGTCATTTAATTCATTTGTGGTGACTCCAGCCTTAACATATGGAGCGACTATTTCTAAGACTTGCGCTGCTAATTTACCCGCTGCGCGCATTTTTTCTATTTCGTCTGCATTTTTGATCACTATACTCATGAAAACTCTCTATCTTTTGACGGTCAAAATAGGCATGTTTTATCCAAGGATTTTACGGCAAAAATTTGTATTTACTTGCCGTTTATGGTATAAAGCGCGCCGTTATGTGTAAGTTCGTTGTTGTACGGTTCGAGTAAATATAATGTCAATCGACGCTTTTTAAGCGAGATGTACATCATGTTCGGCAAATCGTAAAATATGGCGGCTATTATACATGGCAATTAACTTAAATACTAAATCACACACGTATCGACACATTTTTCGGGGTGCTTTCTCATTCTTAACGGAAGTTAGAAAGTCGAAAACATGGGATGCGTGGAGGTCTAACCCCTTACATTAAGGTATATACAATGACTACTGTTACAATGCGCGAAATGCTACAAGCTGGTGTTCACTTCGGTCACCAAACTCGTTACTGGAACCCAAAGATGAAGCCTTTCATCTTCGGTGCTCGTAATGGTGTACACATCATTAACCTTGAGCATACAGTACCAATGTTCAACGAAGCTCTAGCTTTCATTAGCAACATTGCTTCTAAGAAAGGTAAAGTATTATTCGTAGGTACTAAGCGCGCTGCTGGCGAAGCCATCAAAGCATCTGCACTTTCTTGTGATCAGTATTATGTTGATCACCGTTGGTTAGGCGGCATGTTAACCAACTGGAAAACTGTTCGTCAGTCAATCAAGCGTCTTAAAGAGCTAGAAAGCCAGTCTGTAGACGGTACTTTCGACAAGTTAACTAAGAAAGAAGCGTTAATGCGTTCACGCGAATTAGACAAATTAGAAAAGTCTTTAGGCGGAATTAAAAACATGGGCGGTTTACCTGACGTATTATTCGTTATCGGTGCTGACCATGAGCATATTGCTATTAAAGAAGCTAACAACCTAGGTATCCCAGTTGTTGCAGTTGTTGATACCAACTCTGCACCAGACGGTGTTAACTATATCGTTCCTGGTAACGATGACGCTATGCGTGCTATCCGTTTGTACACTTCTTCTGTTGCTGCAGCTGCTAACGCTGGCCGTGGTCAAGATTTAGCTGTTCAAGCAGAGCAAGACGGTTTCGTAGAAGCTGTTTAATAAGGCGTGATGCTTAGCATCCCCCTTATTTGCCAATAAGATAATTGGTGAACAGGGGCCTATTGGCCCCTGTTTTATAAATGCAATATTAGACGAATTAAATTAGAGGATTTAACAATGGCGATTACTGCTGCCCAAGTTAAAGAACTTCGTGACCGCACTGGCGCTGGCATGATGGACTGTAAGAATGCACTGACTGAAACTGACGGTGACATCGAACTAGCGATTGATAACATGCGTAAAAGCGGCGCTGCGAAGGCTGCTAAAAAAGCAGGTAACATCGCTGCTGACGGTACAATTCTAATCAAGAATGGCGAAGGTTTCGCTGCACTATTAGAAGTTAACTGCCAAACTGACTTCGTTGCAAAAGATTCAAACTTCTTAGCATTTGCTAATGCAGTGTTAGACGTTGCTGCTGCATCTAAAGTGACTATTGAAGAGTTAAAAACACAGTTTGAAGAAACTCGTGTTGCTCTAGTGACTAAAATCGGCGAAAACATCAACGTTCGTCGCGTTGAGTACATCGACGGTGCAAACCTAGCTTCTTACCGCCACGGTGAGCGCATTGGTGTTGTTGTAGCCGGTGAAGCTGATGAAGAAACATTGAAGCACATCGCAATGCATGTTGCTGCTTCTAAGCCAGATTTCGTCAACCCTGAAGATGTTCCTGCTGAACTTGTAGAAAGAGAGCAAGCACTTCAAATCGAAATCGCGATGAATGAAGGCAAGCCTGCTGATATCGCTGAGAAGATGGTTGTTGGTCGTATGAAGAAGTTCACTGGTGAGATCTCTCTTACTGGTCAAGCTTTCATCATGGAACCAAAGAAAACTGTTGGCGAAGTACTGAAATCTAAAGGCGCAACAGTAACTAACTTCGTACGTTTAGAAGTTGGTGAAGGTATCGAGAAGAAGGCAGAAGATTTTGCTGCTGAAGTAGCTGCGCAAATTGCTGCTACTAAAAAAGCGTAATCGCTTTTATCTAAATACCCTAAGACCGCAGCAACCGCTGCGGTTTTGTTATGATCAGGATGAAAATTATGAGCACCAATCCAAAACCAGCGTTTAGACGCATTCTGCTTAAATTAAGCGGTGAAGCATTAATGGGTGAAGAAGGCTTCGGCATTGACCCTAAAGTACTTGATCGTATGGCTCAAGAAGTGAAAGAGCTTGTTGAACTTGGTATCCAAGTTGGCGTGGTTATTGGTGGTGGTAATCTGTTTCGTGGTGAAGGCTTAGCAAAAGCTGGTATGAACCGCGTGGTGGGCGATCACATGGGTATGTTAGCAACCGTAATGAATGGCTTAGCCATGCGTGATGCCTTGCACCGTGCATATGTTAATGCTCGTCTTATGTCTGCTATCCCGCTTAAAGGTGTGTGTGATGATTACACCTGGACAGAAGCAATTAGTTTATTAAAGTCTGGCCGAGTAGTGATTTTTGCTGCGGGTACGGGTAATCCTTTTTGTACAACTGATTCTGCAGCCTGTTTACGTGGTATTGAGATTGAAGCTGAAGTGGTATTAAAAGGCACTAAAGTCGATGGTGTATACTCTGCTGACCCAATGAAAGATCCTGAAGCGGTTAAATATGACGCACTTAGTTATGCTGAAGTTCTTGAATCAGAATTTAAAGTAATGGATCTTGCTGCATTTACTATGGCTCGTGATCATAATATGCCTATTCTGGTATTCAATATGAATAAGCCAGGAGCACTTCGCCGCGTGATTATGGGTGAGAGAGAAGGTACGATTATTAGCAGTAAACAATCTGCTTAATCACAGACACAGAAAATATTTACATTATATCATTTAACTGTTTGAGCGGTTTTATTGCATGTGTCATTCTTAGGCTAATGCTCAAACACACGTGAATTTGTGACAAAAAGGAAACTATTGTGATTGATACTATTATGTTAGATGCGCAAGAGCGCATGGGTAAATGTGTAGATGCGACTAAAAATCAAATGGCGAAAGTTCGCACCGGTCGCGCACACCCAAGTTTATTAGATTCTATCCAAGTGTCTTGTTACGGCTCTATGTCACCGCTTAAGCAAGTGGCAAACGTAGGCGTAGAAGATTCTCGTACCTTAACGGTTAGTGTGTTCGATAGAACTATGGTTCAAGCGGTAGAGAAAGCTATTATGAGCTCTGACTTGGGCTTAAACCCAATGACAGCGGGTGCTACTTTGCGTATTCCATTACCTTCGTTAACTGAAGAACGTCGTAAAGACTTCATCAAAGTGGTTCGTAACGAAGCTGAAAACGGCCGAATTGCAATTCGCAACGTTCGTCGTGATGCTATTAGTGAAGTTAAGAAGCTTGAAAAAGCCAAAGAATGCACAGAAGATGATGTCCGTCGTAGTGAAGATGAGGTGCAAAAGCATACTGATGCATCAATCAAAAATATTGATCAGATCTTAGCAGCGAAAGAAAAAGAGTTGATGGAAGTATAATCTGTCAATTTAGACGCTAGAGTTAACACGCCGTGTAAGGGTATACTACACGGCGTTTGTTTTTATAAAGGATTGTCGTAGATGTCGTCTACAGTTGAGTTTGGATCAGACCCTAAAGCCGATTCGGAGCATATGACTTCGCAAGTTTTGCCGGGACAATTATCTGATGTAGTAAAACAATCTCTGCCCAAGCATGTTGCGATTATTATGGATGGTAATGGCCGCTGGGCGCAACTGCAGGGTAAAGCTCGGGTTTTTGGTCACAAAGCAGGTGTTAAAGCGGTGCGCCGTGCAGTTAGCACAGCAAGTCAACTGGGTATTGAATCATTAACCTTGTTTGCCTTCTCCAGTGAAAATTGGCGCCGACCAGATAAAGAAGTCAGTTTGTTGATGGAACTGTTTTTTACCGTGTTACATCGTGAATTAAAATTGCTCGACAAAAACCAAGTTAGGCTCAATATTATTGGTGATACGAGTCGCTTCTCGACTCGTTTGCAGAAACAAATTGCCGCAGCCCAAGAGAAAACCACAAACAATACTGGATTGATATTAAATGTGGCGGCGAACTATGGTGGCCGTTGGGATATCTTACAAGCTGCACAGAAATTAGCCGAAAAAGTGGAAAGTGGTGAAATCAGCAGCAGTCAGATGACCGAAGAGGCCTTAAATGAACATTTGTGCATGCAAAATCAGAGCGAAGTTGATTTAATGATCCGTACTGGCGGTGATTACCGCATTAGTAATTTTGTTTTATGGCAGGCCGCTTATGCCGAATTGGTGTTTACTGACACCTTATGGCCTGATTTTGATGAGCGAGCATTTCGCGATGCTATTGCCATTTTTGCCAGTCGGCAGCGCCGTTTTGGTTTGACCGGGAGTCAAATTGAAGAGATACGCGCAATATAAATATTAAGAGGATTAGTTTTTGCTAAAACAACGAATAATAACAGCATTGTGGTTAATCCCAATTGTACTCGGGGCAATATTTTTACTCCCAGCAAATATTTTTGCTTGGGTGTTAGTCCCAGTGTTTTTAATTGCAGCAAAAGAGTGGGGCAGTTTTATTGACCCAAGCTGTAACGTTACGCAGTGGTCTTTTACTGCAACACTGGGCTTGTTACTTATCGCGCTTAATTTGGCGGTACCAATTGATGTGTTGTGGTTTAAAGGGCAATTACACCCTATGTACCTCGCCATTATCACCATCGGGGTATTTTGGTGGATAGTGAGCAGTGCATTGGTGTTCAGTTTCCCCAAAAGCGCTAAAATATGGAAAGACAGCCCAATGCTGAAATCCATGTTTGGTCAGTTAACGCTTATTCCGTGCTTTGCTTCATTGATTGCCCTCAAATCGTTAAGCAGCAATGTGCATCCGTATTATGGCGGTGCTTTAGTGTTTATCGTCATGTTAGTGGTGTGGGCTACCGATACTGGAGCTTATTTCGCTGGCCGTAAGTTAGGTAAGCGTAAATTAATGCCAAGTGTCAGTCCTGCTAAAACCCTTGAGGGTTTAGTTGGTGGCTTGGTGACCACTATGGTTGTGGTCGCGGGTATTATGTATGTTGCCCCAGAGCAAGAACTGGGTTTACTTGTTGTAGTTACCTTAATTACAGCACTTGCATCTGCATTTGGTGACTTGTCTGAAAGTATGTTTAAACGTGCAGCCAATATCAAAGACTCTGGCACCATTTTACCCGGACACGGTGGGATTTTAGATCGCATCGACAGTCTAACGGCTGCATTACCTGTATTTACGTTTATCTACATAACTATGTGGATGTGATGCCAATGCAAAATATGGTGATTTTAGGGGCGACAGGCTCGATTGGTGCAAGCACCTTAAGTGTGGTGGCAAACAATCCTGCTGATTTTCATGTCTATGGATTAGTGGCTAATACCAGCGTGCATAACATGCTGGCCTTGTGTATCAGTCATCAACCTGAATATGCTCACATGGTCGATGAGCGCGCCGCTATGGAGCTTAAGTCGTTATTGCCGAGCAACAGTATTACTCAAGTGACAACCGGTGCTGAGGCGTTAAACGCTTTAGTGACCGACAGTCGAACCGATACCGTGATGGCGGCCATTGTTGGTGCGGCGGGTTTAGTGCCAACATTTGATGCTGTTAAAGCTGGCAAAAGGGTGTTGTTAGCCAACAAAGAAGCCTTAGTGATGTCGGGTGAGTTATTTATGCACACGGCAAAAACATCGGGCGCAATTGTGTTACCTGTCGACAGCGAACACAATGCGATTTTCCAGTGTTTACCCACACAAGTTCAAGCCCAATTAGGTTACTGTGATTTAGCCGCTTCAGGTATTGCTCATATTTTATTAACAGGTTCCGGTGGGCCATTTCTAAACACCGATTTAACCACGTTAAGTGCGATGACGCCGACTCAGGCGTGTAATCACCCCAACTGGTCTATGGGCCCTAAAATCTCTGTTGATTCCGCCACTATGATGAACAAAGGCTTAGAGTTTATTGAAGCTCGCTGGTTGTTTAATACTCAAGCTGAGCAACTGAAAGTGGTGATTCATCCTCAAAGTCTCATTCATTCTATGGTGCAATACCGAGATGGCTCTGTTATTGCGCAAATGGGCAACCCCGATATGCGTACGCCGATTGCTCATTGTATGAGCTATCCGCAAAGAATTGACGCTGGCGTTGAACCTTTGGATTTTTTCAAAGTCGGACAATTAAGCTTTTGTGAACCTGACTTTGACCGTTTTCCCTGTTTACGCTTAGCGATGCAGGCTTGCGAGCAAGGGCAAGAAGCCACTACTGTGCTGAACGCAGCGAATGAAGTCGCTGTTGATGCGTTTTTAAAAGGCCAGATGCGCTTCACTGATATTGCCAATGTAAATGCTCGCTGTTTAGAACTGGTACAACAGACGCGCTTAGCGAGTATTGACGATATATTACAGCTTGATGCTCAAACCCGTGCGACAGCAATGTCTGCCATTAAAGCACTTAATTAGTTCAGGGAAATAATGATAGATTTTTTGTGGAGCCTAGGCTCTTTTATTGTTGCATTAGGTATTTTGATTACCGCGCATGAGTACGGACACTTTTGGGTTGCCCGTCGCTGTGGTGTCAAAGTAGAGCGCTTCTCTATTGGCTTTGGTAAAGCAATTTGGCGAAAAGTCGGTAAAGACGGAACTGAATATGTGGTTGCGATGATACCACTGGGTGGCTATGTCAAAATGCTCGATGAGCGTGTTGAAGAGGTCCCCGCCGAGTTAGTTGATCAAGCGTTTAACCGTAAAACTGTATGGCAACGGATTGCGATTGTGTCAGCCGGCCCTATCGCTAACTTTATTTTTGCTTTTGCAGCCTTGTATCTCATGTACCTTATTGGCACTCCGTCGATTAAGCCTGTGATTGATACTACTAAATTAGACAGTCCTGCCAGTGTTATTCAATTGGTTGAGCCGCAACAGATTATCGCGGTGTCAGGACAAAAAGTGCGCACTTGGGAAGAGGTTAACTTGGCCCTAGTGGGGCATATTGGTGATGACAGTATTGAATTAACCTTGGCGTCACTACCTGAGTTATCTGGGATGGACATGCCAGTTCGCACGTTCAAGCTCGATACGCGTAACTGGGTATTTGATCCTGAAAAAGAATCACCGATTACAGCTCTTGGATTAGGCATTTTTCGCCCAGGTATTGATCCAACTATAGCTGCAGTGAGCAAAGACAGCGCAGCTGAGCAAGCAGGCATTATTGCTGGCGATAAACTGGTCAACATTAACGGTACACAATACAGCAATTGGAATGCGTTTGTTGATGTGATACAAAGCTCTGCTAACAAAAATATTAATATGACATTGCTGCGCCAAGGCGAACTTATCAATGTTGATGTTGTGCCAAAAGCACAACAAGATCCTGAAGGTAAGACTATCGGGATTGTCGGAATTAGCCCAACTCAAGCTCCATGGCCTGATAATATGCGCTTTGAACTTGAGTATGGCATAGTAGATTCTGTTGTCGCTGCAGCTGATAAAACATCGCAACTTGTTGTGGTCAGCTTCAAGATGATTGGAAAATTATTTACCGGCGATGTGTCGGTGAAAAATCTTAGTGGTCCTATTTCTATTGCACAGGGCGCAGGCGCCAGTGCGAGTTACGGTTTAGTGTACTTTCTAGGATTTATCGCGCTCATCAGCGTTAACTTAGGCATTATTAACTTAATGCCTTTGCCAGTGCTCGATGGTGGACACTTGCTGTATTACTTTATTGAAGTGATTACTGGTAAGCCTGTACCCGAAAAGGTTCAGGAAATAGGTTTCAGGTT
This sequence comes from Shewanella sp. SR43-4, assembly GCF_014163845.1. Taxonomy (NCBI): domain Bacteria; kingdom Pseudomonadati; phylum Pseudomonadota; class Gammaproteobacteria; order Alteromonadales; family Shewanellaceae; genus Shewanella; species Shewanella sp. SR43-4. Next base: position 230,670 of record NZ_JACJEB010000008.1, read on the forward strand.
TGGCGCAGCTTTGCTGCTAATGTTGATGGGCGTAGCCTTATTCAATGATTTTGCCCGACTCTGAGCAAGGACAGACTAATAATTAGAAGTGCTCTATGAGATTTAATAAAATTTTTGCCTCGATGTTATTCGTCGGCGCGTCTTTTTCAGGGAATGGTTGGGCAGAGTCTTTCCAACCTTTTGAAGTGACCGACATCCAAGTAGAAGGTTTGCAACGAGTTGCTCTCGGTGCAGCACTATTGAGTTTACCTGTGAAAGTAGGTGACACGGTAGATGAAGTTAAATTACAGCAAGCGATTAAGAGCCTATACGGTTCAACCAATTTTGAAAACATCAGTGTCAGTCACGAAGACGGTATACTTTTTGTAACGGTTAAAGAGCGTCCAACTATCAGTATTATCTCGTTTGAAGGTAATAAAGATATTAAAGACGAACAGTTACAAGAAAGTCTTGACGGTTCTGGTGTTAAAGCGGGCGAGTCACTTGATAGAACCATGTTGACAGGCATTGAAAAAGGCCTGCAAGATTTCTATTACGGTGTGGGTAAGTATGGGGCGAAAGTTGAAGCGCAAATCATCAACTTGCCGCGTAACCGTGTTGAACTTAAGTTTAAATTTACCGAAGGGTTAGCGGCTGAAATCCGTCAAATCAACGTAGTAGGTAATACTGTGTTCTCAGATTCTGAGATCATCAGTATGCTGGAACTCAAAGATTATGTGGCTTGGTGGGATTTGTTTGGTGAGCGTCGCTACCAAAAGCAAAAGCTACAAGCCGACTTAGAAACCATCAAAACCTATTACCATAACCAAGGTTATATTCGTTTTGAAGTCACCTCAACACAAGTGGCGATGACACCGGACCGTAAAGGTTTGTACATCACTATCAATGTTAATGAAGGTGAAAAGTATAAAGTAAAAGAAGTTAACTTAATTGGTGACCTTATGGGCCGCGAAGAGTTAATGAAATCTATTTTACCTATCAAAGCGGGTAATATGTACAACGGTGCCGATGTCACATTCACCGAAGAAATGTACAGTAAATACCTGGGCCGTTTCGGTTATGCTTATCCGGAAGTGAAAACTTACCCTGAAATTAATGATGACACCAAAGAAGTGGTGCTTAACATTAATGTTAAACCGGGTAAACGCGTCTATGTTCGCTCAATTAACTTCACCGGTAACACGGTTACCAAAGATGAAGTTATGCGTCGTGAACTTCGTCAAATGGAAGGGGCATGGTTAAACTCAGCCCAAATTGAGCAGTCTAAACTTCGCCTTAACCGTTTAGGTTATTTTGAAACAGTTGATGCAGAAACGATTCAAGTGCCGGGCAGTGACGATTTAGTTGATGTTGCAGTAACTGTGAAAGAACAGCCGTCGGGTTCGTTTAACGCGGGTGTCGGTTATGGTACTGAATCTGGCGTGAGTTTGCAGTTTGGCGTTGAGCAAAACAACTTCCTTGGCACCGGTAACCAAGCGGGTATTAGTATTAACACTAATAAATATTCCCGTAGCGCTAACTTGTCTTTCACTGACCCTTATTTCACCAAAGATGGTGTTAGTTTAGGTGGTAGCGTTTACTGGAACGAGTTTGATGCTAACCAGGCTAACCTTGAACGCTATAAGAATAAATCTTATGGTGTGGCGTTAAACTCAGGCTTCCCGATCAACGAATATAACCGTTTGAACGGTGGTATTGGTTATCGTCATAATACCATTTCAGAAATCTCTGCTTATGAACAAGCATTGCGTTTCTACAATGTGTATCGTGAAACGGACGATCCAAATTCAGACTTAAGTTTTGATAACTTTGAATTGAATGCTGGTTGGTACCGCAGCACACTTAACCGTGGTACGTTCCCTACAGATGGTTCATCGCAACGTTTAAGCGGTAAAATGACGGTTCCGGGTTCTGACTTGCAGTACTTTAAAACGGATTTTGATACCAATTTCTACTTCCCGCTGACACCTCAGCATGGGTTTGTATTATTGGCTCGCGCCCGTTTAGGTTACTCAAACGGTTATGGTCAATATAACGACAATGACCAAATCTTACCGTTCTGGGAAAACTACTATTCAGGTGGTAGCAGTTCGTTACGTGGCTTCAAGTCAAATTCTGTCGGTCCACGCTCGTTCTATTTATACCGTGGTAGTGAGCAATGTGCGCCTGATGTTTCTGGTGATGGTTGTAGCTTACCTGGTGACCCAAATACGATTCAGGTCAGTTCAGGTCGCTCAATTGGTGGTAATGCTATTGCAACCGCAAGCTTTGAAATGATCGTTCCGACGCCATTCCTTGATGAAGCTTACACCAACTCAGTGCGGACCAGTTTCTTTGTGGATGCCGGTAACGTATGGGATACAGAGTTTGATTATGAATCTTATCGAAATCTGCCTGCGGATCAGTTCTCTAAGTTAGAAGATTACAGTGATCCAGCTCGTTTACGTGCCTCATGGGGTATGAGCGTTCAGTGGCTATCGCCAATGGGTCCTATGGTATTCAGTTTAGCTTGGCCGCTGAAAGAATACGAAGATGATGAGACAGAGATTTTCTCGTTCAATATTGGCAAAACGTTCTAAAACAAATACACTCGGCAAGTTTTGCTGACAACAACAAGTTCAACAAGGAGTCTACTTTGAAAAAGATGGTAAATCGCGCATTAATTACATTGGCATTGTTTGCTACCCCTATGCTAGTTCAAGCAGAAAAGCTTGCTGTAGTGGATATGGGTCAAGTGTTCGAGCAGTTGCCACAGCGCGAACAAATTTCTAAATCGTTAAAAGCTGAGTTTGGTGATCGTGTTGCTGAAGTCCAAAAAATGCAAGAAGACATGCGTTCTATGGTTGAAAAGCAACAACGTGATGGCGCGTTAATGAGCGACACACAAAAAACTGAATTAGTCCGTAAAATGGAATCATTGAAATCTGAATTCCAACTGAAAGGCAAAGCTTTAGACGAAGACATGCGTCGCCGTCAAGGTGAAGAGCAGAACAAGCTATTAGTTCAAGTGCAAAAAGCAATTAATACCATTGCTGGTAAAGAAAACTACGACATGGTTCTTCAACGTGGCGCGGTAATTTTTGTTAAGCCAGAAGCTGATATCAGCAGCAAAGTGGTAGAAGCCTTAAGCAAAGGCAAATAATAAGTATGCAAAAAGTGACTTTAAAAGAGCTTAGCCAATTATTGGGTGCAACAGTCAAAGGTGACGATACGCTGGAAATTACCAGTGTGGCTACTCTTGAACATGCAGTCCAAGGCCAACTCTCTTTTTTAGCCAATAGTAAATACCGTGCAATGCTTGAGGCAACTCAAGCTAGCGCGGTTTTACTTAGCGAAAAAGAAGCAAGCAATTATCAAGGTAATGCCCTAATTGTCAGTGACCCTTATGTTGGGTTCGCTCGCGTGGCGCAATTACTTGATACCACACCAAAAGAAAGCCTTGGTATCCATCCTTCAGCCCAAATAGAAGCCTCAGCCATTATTGGTGACGGTGTTGCTATTGGTGCAAATGCGGTGATTGGTGCCAATGTTATTTTAGGTGAAAATGTTCAGATTGGTCCAGGTTGTGTGATCGGTGAAACCAGTATTATTGGTTCAGATACACGTCTTTGGGCGAATGTAACGATTTATCATGATGTGCATATTGGTCACCACTGTATCGTTCATTCAGGCTCTGTTATTGGTTCTGATGGTTTTGGTTATGCCAATGAACGTGGTAATTGGATTAAAATCCCTCAAACAGGTGGTGTACGTATTGGCAATCATGTGGAAATTGGCGCATGTACCAGTATTGACCGTGGCGCGCTGTCGCATACCGAGATTCATGATGGTGTGATTATCGACAATCAAGTTCAAATTGCCCATAATGTTGTTATTGGACAAAATACCGCGATGGCGGGTGGTTCCATCATTGCAGGTAGTTCTACTATCGGTAAATACTGCATTATTGGTGGTGGTAGTGCTGTTGCAGGACACCTTAGTATTGTGGATGGTGTCCATGTCTCTGGCGGTACCAATATAACGAGTATTATTCGCGAGAAAGGCGTGTATTCATCTGCTACAGTTGCCATGGAAAACAAACTTTGGCGTCGAAATACTGTGCGTTTCCGCCAACTAGATGATTTATTTAGTCGAGTGAAAAATCTCGAGAAAAGTGCTAAGGGCACAGAATAATTGTAATTCTGCCTTATTAAAGGAATGTAGTGTGTCAAACCAATTAAACACCATGGATATTCAAGAGATACTTAAATATCTACCCCATAGATATCCATTTTTGTTAATCGATCGTGTATTAGACTTTACTGTAGGTGAGCAACTACATGCGATTAAAAATGTCACTATTAATGAACCATTTTTTCAGGGACATTTTCCAATACAACCTGTGATGCCAGGTGTACTAATTTTAGAAGCTATGGCACAAGCCACAGGCTTACTTGCATTTAAAACCATGAGTACAGAGCCGTCTCCTGACGTATTGTATTATTTCGCCGGTATTGATAAAGCGCGTTTTAGACGTGTAGTTGTACCAGGCGATCAAATACATTTTCACGTTAAAATGATTAAAGAGCGTCGTGGCATTGGTGTGTTTATTGGTGAAGCCCTGGTTGATGGTGAACTGGTTTGTTCCGCTGAAATCATGTGTGCACGTAGAGAGATTGAAAAGTGATAGATAAATTAGCATTTGTTCACCCAACAGCCAAAATTGGCCATAATGTCACTATTGGTCCTTGGACTTATATCGGTGAAAATGTTGAAATTGGCGACGACACATGGATAAGCTCGCATGTTGTGGTTAAAGGTCCAACGGTTATTGGTAAAGGTAACCGTATTTTCCAATTCTCTTCGGTCGGTGAAGAGTGCCAAGATAAAAAGTATGCCGGTGAGCAAACTCGGTTAATTATTGGTGACAATAATATTATCCGTGAGTCAGTCACTATTCACCGAGGTACTACCCAAGATCATGGTGAAACACGCATAGGTTCAAATAATCTATTTATGGCTTATGTTCACATCGCCCATGACTGTGTTGTAGGTAATAACGTCATTATGGCTAACAATGCATCTATCGCTGGCCATGTGCATGTTGGTGATTGGGTTATTTTAGGTGGCATGACAGGTGTACATCAGTTTGTTCATATTGGTGACCATGCATTCACTGCCGGTGCTTCGCTGATTTTAAAAGATGTACCTCCATTTGTGATGGCTTCGGGATCCCCTGCTGCACCACGTGGATTAAATTTAGAAGGTTTAAAACGCCGTGGTTTTACTAAAGAAAGCCAGCGTGCAATCTTGAATGCGTATAAAGCGATATTTCGTAAAAGCTTAACCATTGAAGAAGCCAATGCTGAACTGGCTGAGTCTGCTAAAAATGACGCCAATGTAAAAATGTTAGTAGATTTCGTAAACCACTCTGCTCGTGGCATTATTCGATAGACGGAAACGATGACCAACTCTTCTTCAAAAGTATTTGCCATTGTCGCCGGAGAAATCTCCGGCGATATTTTAGGTGCCGGTTTAGTTCATTCACTCAAACAACGCTACCCTGATGCGCGATTTATCGGTATTGGTGGCCCGCGCATGCAAGCCCTAGGATTTGAAAGTTTATTCTCAATGGAAGAGCTTTCAGTGATGGGGTTAGTTGAGGTGCTTTCGTGTTTACCGCGGCTTATGCATATTCGTTCCAGTTTAGTCAAACAGATTACTGAATTAGCTCCAGATTGCTTTATCGGTATTGATGCACCTGACTTTAACATTGGCTTAGAGCTTAAGTTAAAAGCTAAAGGAATAAAAACGGTCCATTATGTTAGCCCGTCGGTCTGGGCTTGGCGTCCAAAGCGTATTTTCAAAATTGCCAAAGCCACTAATATGGTGTTGTCGTTACTGCCATTTGAGAAAGCCTTTTACGACCAGTATCAAGTACCCTGTACCTTTGTCGGCCATACACTTGCTGATGATATACCTATGTACAGCGACAAGCAGGCAGCGCGTCAATTATTAGGATTAGATGCCGATGCTGAATACTTGGCGGTATTACCAGGGTCTCGTGGCGGTGAGTTAAAGCAATTAGCTGAACCTTTTATCAAAGCAGCCCAGTTGGTTAAACAAGCTTATCCGGACATCAAATTTGTCACGCCTGTGGTTAATGATGCTCGCCGGCAACAATTTCTAACTGCGCTTGAGGAGTTTGCGCCCGATTTAGAGGTCACTCTTATTGAAGGTCAATCTCGTGAGGTGATGGCTGCTGCTGATTGTATTTTGTTAGCGTCAGGCACTGCAACTTTAGAGGCAATGCTGGTAAAACGCCCAATGGTGGTGTCTTATCGTGTTAGCCCTATTACTTATGCCATTGCGATTCGGATGATGAAAATTAAGAACTATTCGTTGCCTAATCTGTTAGCAAACGAGACCATAGTGCCTGAGCTCATGCAAGCAAATTGCCAGCCTCAGTTAATTGCAGACGCGGTAATTAACCAACTCAATCAAGATTTTGCACCGCTAAATGCCCGTTTTGAGCAATTACATGGTTTACTTAAATGTAACGCCAGCGAACGAGCTGCAGATGCTGTAGTGGCATTGTTACATGCGTCTTAGGTTTACAGGATAAAACAGATGACATCTCTTGATTCTCTTCCTGTGGTGATTAAAAATATTACCCCAGAACACGTCGCCATGATTTCACAAGGTGTGGTTGCCGGTGTTGATGAAGTCGGCCGTGGTCCATTGATTGGTGATGTGGTCACCGCCGCGGTGATCTTAGACCCGAGTAAACCAATTGTTGGCCTTAATGATTCTAAGAAACTCAGTGAGAAGCGCCGTAACGCTTTATATCAACAGATTATGGATAACGCGTTAAGTGTCAGTATTGGCCGTGCCAGTCCACTTGAAATCGATGAGCTTAATATTTTGCATGCCACTATGCTGGCGATGCAACGCGCTGTGGCAGGTTTAGCCATTTTACCTGAGCGAGTATTAGTTGATGGTAATCGTGTGCCTCATTTTGGTATTACCAGCCATGCTATCATCAAAGGTGATGGGCTGGTTGCCGCTATCAGCGCAGCATCTATTATTGCTAAAGTGACTCGTGATGCCGAGATGGATGCCTTAGACAGCCAGTATCCCCAGTATAGCTTTGCTAAACACAAAGGTTACCCAACCAAAGCACATTTTGAAGCCTTGGCATTATATGGCGTGTTACCTGAACATCGTAAAAGTTTTAAACCTGTTGCTGAGCGTATTTTACTTCAGGATCCATTGTGATAATCACCAAACTAAGTGAGTTTATCATTGGATAAAATCACTTAGTTTGGTAGTCTAAATTCCGCATTTTCGTGTTGTTTCATTCATCTTTTTCGAAGAAAAATAATCTATGTCCGATCCTCGTTTTGTTCATTTGCGCGTCCACAGTGATTATTCAATGTCAGATGGCGTTGCCAAAGTTAAACCTATTATTGCTGCTGCTGAAAGTCAGGGCATGGCAGCCATAGCGTTAACTGATCAAAACAACTTTTGTGGTTTGGTCAAGTTTTACGGTGCCTGTCATGGCGTCGGGATTAAACCTATTATTGGTGCCGATTTTTGGGTACAAACTCCTGGTTTTGAAAAAGAGTTTTGTGCGTTAACCATTATTGCGATGAACAATGACGGTTATCAAAATCTAACCCAATTAATCAGCGAAGCTTATCTTCGTGGGCATATCGATAACCGCGTAGTGATTGATCAAGACTGGCTGATCAAATATAACAGCGGCTTGATCATTCTTTCAGGCGCCAAAGACGGTGATGTGGGTAAAGCCTTATTAAAGGGCAATCAAAATCAAGTTGAGTCACTGATCGCTTTTTATCAACAACACTTTGAAGACCGCTATTACCTCGAACTTATCCGCACCGGCCGGGCACATGAAGAACGCTATTTACACATGGCGGTTGAGCTAGCGTCAATTAAAGGTTTACCCGTTGTGGCCACTAACCAAGTGGTATTTTTAAAACAAGACGACTTTGAAGCGCATGAGATCCGTGTTGCGATCCATGATGGTTATACTTTAGTTGACCCCCGTCGCCCTAAAACCTACAGCGATCAACAATATCTGCGCACCGAAGACGAAATGCTTGCGCTGTTTAGTGATATTCCGTCGGCGATTCAAAACAGTGTTGAAATTGCTAAACGTTGTAATGTCACCATCCGCTTGCATGAATACTTTTTACCTAATTTCCCCACCGGTGATTTATCGATTGAAGACTTCTTAGTCGCGGCCTCCGAAAAAGGCCTCGAAGAGCGTCTGGCGTTTTTATTCCCCGACCCACAAGTTCGTATCGAAAAGCGTGGCGAGTATGACGAACGCCTTGCGATTGAGCTGAAAGTCATTAACCAGATGGGGTTTCCTGGCTACTTCCTTATCGTGATGGAGTTTATCCAATGGGGTAAAGATAACGGTATTCCGGTTGGCCCAGGTCGTGGTTCAGGTGCCGGTTCATTAGTGGCATACGCACTTAAAATTACCGACTTAGATCCACTCGAGTACGACTTACTGTTCGAACGTTTCTTGAACCCTGAACGCGTATCCATGCCCGATTTCGACGTCGACTTTTGCATGGACCGACGCGATGAGGTCATTGATCACGTAGCAGAGCTGTACGGCCGAGAAGCGGTATCGCAAATTATTACCTTTGGTACCATGGCGGCTAAAGCGGTTGTGCGCGACGTTGGCCGTGTTTTAGGTCATCCATACGGCTTTGTTGAACGTCTCACTAAAATGATCCCAGCAGAGCCTGGAATGACGTTAGCTAAAGCGTTTGAAGTTGAGCCATCGCTACCAGAAGCCTATGACAGCGACGAAGATGTTAAAGAGCTCATCGACATGTGTCGGCGCCTAGAAGGTGTGACGCGTAACGCGGGTAAACATGCCGGTGGTGTGGTTATTGCGCCCACTCGGATTACCGATTTCGCGCCACTGTATTGCGATGCAGAAGGTCTAAACCCGGTTACGCAATTTGATAAAAACGATGTTGAAACCGCGGGTTTAGTTAAGTTCGACTTCTTGGGTTTACGTACCTTAACGATCATTGATTGGGCATTGCAGATGATTAATCCGCGCCTAGCCAAAGAAGGTAAAGAGCCGGTACTGATTGAAGCCATTCCACTTGCCGATCCTGCTTGCTTTAGATTACTGCAACGTTATGAGACTACTGCGGTATTCCAGCTCGAATCTCGCGGCATGAAAGATTTGATCAAACGTCTGCAACCAGACTGTTTTGAAGACATGATTGCGCTTGTAGCGTTATTCCGCCCAGGCCCTTTGCAATCAGGCATGGTGGATAACTTTATTGAACGTAAGCATGGGCGTGAAGAAGTCTCATACCCAGATGCCGAATATCAGCATGAATCGTTAAAAGAATTATTGTCACCAACTTACGGCATTATCTTGTATCAAGAGCAGGTGATGCAGATTGCGCAAGTATTGTCGGGTTATACCCTAGGTGGTGCGGATATGCTCCGTCGTGCCATGGGTAAGAAAAAACCCGAAGAAATGGCCAAGCAGCGCGGCACGTTTAAAGAAGGGGCGATTAACAACGGTATCGATGGCGATTTGTCGATGAAGATCTTTGACTTGGTGGAAAAGTTTGCCGGTTACGGGTTTAACAAATCTCACTCAGCCGCTTATGCACTCGTCTCGTACCAAACCCTGTGGCTAAAAACCCATTTTCCGGCGCAGTTTATGGCGGCAGTAATGTCTGCCGACATGGATAACACTGATAAAATTGTCACCTTAGTGGATGAATGTGAGCGCATGGGCTTACCGTTAATTCCGCCCGATGTGAACAAAGGCCAATTTAAATTTACCGTCGATGACGACTTAAATATTGTTTACGGTATCGGCGCGATTAAAGGCGTAGGTGAAGGTCCGGTTGAGTCCATTTTAGAGGCCCGAAAAGACGGCCCATTTATCGACTTATTTGATTTCTGTGCCCGTGTTGATTTGAAAAAACTCAACAAACGAGTGATTGAAAAACTGATCCTTGCGGGTGCACTAGATACCTTAGGTCCGCATCGCGCATCAATGATGGCCACTTTGCCAGAGGCTATTAGTGCTGCCGCGCAACATGCTAAAGCCGAAGCCATTGGCCAGCATGATATGTTTGGTTTACTCAACTCTGAGCCAGAAGACAGTAAGCAAAACTTTGTTCAGTGTACCCCTTGGCCAGACAAAATTTGGCTTGAAGGGGAGCGTGAAACATTAGGTTTGTATCTAACGGGCCACCCGATTAACCAGTATTTAAAAGAGTTGAAGCAATACACTAACGGTCGCTTAAAAGACATTCACCCAACAGAACGTGGTAAAACCGTTAAAGTTGCTGGTCTAGTGGTCGCTACGCGGGTAATGATCACCAAGCGTGGCTCTAAAATGGGCCTAGTCACCTTAGATGACAAAAGTGCCCGTTTAGAAGTCATGCTGTTTACCGAACCGTTTGAAAAGTTTGGCCACATGCTTGAAAAAGATCGTATTTTAATTTGCGAAGGTGATGTCAGTTTTGATGATTTCTCTGGTGGTAACCGGATGAACGCCCGTAATATTATCGAAATTGGTGAAGCTCGTAGTCATTTTGCTAAAGCGGTTGCAATAAATGTTCATGGCAACGATGTTACCCAAGCATGGCTGGAAACCTTTGAACAAACCTTAACCCCTTGGCGAAATGGTGTGGTTCCGGTGACCATTAATTATGCACAAGACCATGCTAGCGGTAAAATTACTTTAGGTGATGAATGGCGAGTTAATCCCAGTGATGAGTTGATGTTAGCACTCGAAAGTATGCTCGGGTCAACCAATGTTAAAATTGTTTTCTAGGTACATACCATGACAGTGAAACACTCGACTTTAGCTCAACTCAGCGGCCAACAATTGCTTAGTTTGCTTGAACAAGCGGTAATGCCACTTTATCAACAGACGAGTTTGCAACATGAGCGCACACCTAAGTTAGTGCTGGCTTACAGTGGTGGAGTTGATTCTGAAGTATTAGCTTATGGTTTGAGTGCGTTCGCCCAAAAATACCCACATATTGCGTGTTTACTTATCCATGTTCATCATGGGCTCAGTCCCAATGCCGACACTTGGGTGCAACACTGTATAACGCGCGCGGGTTATTACCAATTACCCGTGCAAATTGAGCGCGTTAATGTTGACAAAGGTCCAAGGCAAAGCCTTGAGGCACAAGCGCGTGACGCCCGTTATCAAGCGTTTGACCGCTACCTTAATCCGGGGGATATCTTACTCACTGCCCATCACCAGGATGATCAACTTGAAACGTTATTGCTGGCATTAAAGCGTGGCCAAGGGCCTAAAGGGCTTGGTGCGATGGGCGCCATACAAGCTTATCATCACGCTTGGTTGGTTAGGCCACTATTAGATGTCAGCCGAGAGCAAATAGAGCAATTTGCACTGCAACAGCGTTTAACTCATATTGAAGATGAAAGTAATCAAGACGACAGTTATGATCGTAACTTTCTGCGTTTAGATATTATTCCCCGCTTAAAACAACGCTGGCCAAGTATCGCAGTAACAGCCGCCAGAAGTGCGGCATTGTGTACTCAGCAACAAGACGTTATTGATGACGAAGTCAGTCATCGCTTACCTCAATGGCTAATATTAGCCAATGATGACAATGCATCAATAATCGAATCAAGCGGATTTAAGCTTAGCGGTTTTGGTCAATTAAGTGCTGCTTGGCAAGCATTACTATTTCGCGGATATTTAAGCCATTGTGGCGTTAGTTTACCTTCGCAAGCGCAATTACAGCAGATACTGTCACAACTGCTGGCTGCTAAAGATGATGCTAATATGGCGATCCAATGGGGTGGCTACCAAGTAAAACGCTATGCAGGGGTGGCCTATGTACTGAGCTATAGTGATCTTAACACGCCCGATCCGCTCTCATTAACCGCTGATTTTATTCGTCTATTAAAGGGTGATGTTACTGAGTTGCAGATAGATATCGGCCAGCATCAATGCCTTTTAAGCCAACAACTATCTGCTGATAAGCCTCTATTAGCGTTAGCGCCAACTAACAGTAAAGTGACGATTCGCTATGGCGCAGCAGGCTCTATTAAGTGCCAACCACAATTTGCTACCTCACAACGGCCAAAACCGCGTGAGTTAAAAAAACTATGGCAAGAGTGCAATATCCCACCTTGGCGTCGGCAACATATTCCATTAGTTTTCTATGATGAAGTATTAGTTGCTGCTATCGGCCTATGGGTAGACAAACGCTATTTAGCGCAAACAGGGCACCATGGCATTAGTTTGCTTTGATTGCTAATGCGTTATCGGGTTGCAAATATTGCCCTTTGCCAACATATTTTTGGCAATTGTTTCAATATCTTCGTCTGATTGGGTATGACCATAATTAAATTCGATAGCAAACCATGAGGCGTCAAATTCGGCTTTATTTTTTAATGCAATAGGCAGTATCGAACACAGCTTGTTGACTACCATATCGGTTTGATTTGATTCAAGCAGCTGTAAGGTACTCGCCGACATTTGAATTTCTGCAGCGGCAACGCTTTGACCTCCATAGGCAAAAAATTTAAGTGCAATCATACCCGCGCCAGTTATGCCCAGTGTAAAACTGATTACACCAACGATGATAAATTTCATATATTTCCCTTTATATTTCGGTATTGTCACTATTCACCTCGGGTGTTTTATTAACACAAGCTCATACACGTTAAATCATCAAAATGGCAAACAGACCCTCGATGACATTTTATGTCTCACTATAGAACGCTGCGACATATTATGTCAATAGGTGTTGTTGTATTACAAATGCATGCCGATCATTTTTAGTCAGATAGCTATGCATTTAGTTAGAGGTGGCCGTATGCAAAGCGTCTTAATTATCCCTACCATGTGTTTTTTGTGTAAAGCCAGCTGGGGTTATTTATTAAGCTGCGTTAACGACTTTCGCTTTAGCTGCTTGCTGTTACAATGGTTGCTCTCAATACTCAACAGGGGACCTTGTCCGTGAATACCTTTCGTTTATTAGCTGTGTTTGGTGTGTTGCTTCTGCCAAGTGTCAACGCTACGCCATTTCAATTTGATCAAAAAACCTATCGTCAAGATGTCCAAACCTTAGCCAGTGATGAATTTGAGGGCCGTGGGCCGTTATCTCATGGCGAAAAGCTAACCGTTGAGTATTTAGAAAACGCATACAAAGCAATGGGACTCGCTCCAGGTTTCGGTGACAGTTATCGTCAAGCTGTGCCGATGGCTAAGATTACCGCGGATCAAACCATGCAACTCACTATTGGCGATTTAGTGTTTAATAATGGCACTGATTTCACTGCTCGTACTGAGCAAGTTCTACCTCAAGTGAGTGTAGATAACAGCGATATAGTGTTTGTTGGCTATGGTATTAATGCGCCGGAATATCAGTGGAATGACTATGCCAACATTGATGTTAAAGGCAAAACCGTCATTGTGTTAGTTAATGATCCAGGCTTTGCCACTCAAGATCCCGCTATCTTTAAAGGCAATGCCATGACCTATTATGGCCGTTGGACCTACAAGTACGAAGAAGCAGCCAGGCAGGGCGCCAAAGCGGTGTTTATTGTCCATGAAACTGCACCTGCAGCCTACGGCTGGAATGTGGTAGAAAACAGCAACACCAATACTAAATACACCTTAGTTGATGATCACAAAAACCAATCACATATTGGTGTCATGGGCTGGGTGCAACATCAAACCGCGCAAAAGGTGTTTCAAGCAGCAGGCCTAGACTTTGATAAAGTGAAACTCAGTGCAGCAAAAGCGGGTTTTAAATCTATACCACTTAAACTCAAAGCCAATTTAGCAGTAAAAAATACCATCGAATTAGCCACATCTTATAACGTAGCAGGACTCATACCAGGCACCAGCCAAGCCGATGAGTGGGTAGTCATGCATGCCCACTGGGATCACTTAGGTAAAACCGTGCAAGACGGTAAAACGGTAATTTTAAACGGTGCCGTCGACAATGCCTCTGGGGTTGCAGGCGTATTGCAACTTGCGCGTCATTTTAAACAGCAAAACAAAGCACCTAAACGCTCTATTTTATTTACTGCATTTACCGCAGAAGAAACTGGCCTTATTGGCGCGCAATACTTTGCCGCGAATCCTCCTGTACCGACTAAACAACTGGTATCGTTTTTAAACATAGACGGCATGAACGTGGGTAAAGGGGTTAATTACATCTTGCGTTACGGCCAAGGCGTATCACAACTTGAAACCTATTTAGATGATGCCGCCAAAGCACAAGGCCGCACTGTAAAGGCTGATCCTCGCCCACAAAATGGTTTAATGTTCCGTTCAGACCATTTTGCCTTAGCCCAACAAGGCGTCCCCGGGTTAATGTTCATGAGCCTAGGCGACACCGACCCAGACTATATTGCCCATAAATACCATCAAGGTGCAGATGACTATGATGCTAATTGGGATTTAGGCGGGGTAGAGCAAGATCTCGCTTTAATTAGCGACATCATTGAAAAGCTCGCCAATAACAACGACTGGCCAAAATGGATCGAAGATTCAGACTTCAAAAAGCGTCGAGCACAAGACGGTAAGTAGTGTTAGATAGTTGGATAAAGAGAGGAGGCGAAAGCCTCCTTTTTTATTAGTTATGGCCTACAGCCACTAAGGTATTTTCAAACTTCGTTTGAAGTAATATCGCAAGGTTCCACCCTACATGGGCTGACTACATATGGCCTGCGGCCACCAACGTCGTGGCGCTTCACCCACAGCAGACCAAGAGGAAACCAACGGCTGTTCCCTCTTGGAACTCCCAGCCGCCCCGCAACATTTTCGCTATTTACAAAACAACAGCTGCGAAAAGGTTGCCATGGGGATTGATCCAGCTTTTAACTTCATTTGAAACCTGCTTCGGCCCATCTTTTAATAAGGAGTGAAAATGCTAACGCTTCCGATAGGCCATCCCTAGCCAACGAAAGCTAGCCTGACTCTGATAGGCATCCTGCCTTGAAGCACATGGATGTGCGAGAAAGGCCTGTCAGACTCACGCATTCTTTTATAAAGAGTCTTCAACGTCCTCAAGTTCAGAGTTGAATCACACCAATTGCAAGCAAGTTATGCAAATCATTTATGCCCCATTATGATTTAGAACAATTACTCATTCGAACTTTGTGTTTCTGTGTTTGCCTCATATTTACTAATGCGGAAAGCAAAAGATAAGGCCCTAGTAACTTGTTTTGTAGTATGCCTTAAAGACTGTCAAGAGGACTTATGACCCCAGTATGATGGCCACCAATCACATGGGTATATATCTCGGTCGTTTTGACATCACTGTGTCCCAATAACTCTTGGATGGTACGAATGTCATGGCCTTTGAGTAATAAAGATGTTG
>NZ_JACJEB010000009.1:0-49191 GCF_014163845.1 Shewanella sp. SR43-4
CTAACATCAAAGGCCTCGATACCCACACCGCTGGATTTCCTAACATTAAGGTCCTCGATATCCAAACCTCTGGATTTCCTAACATAAAAGTCCTCGATACCCAAACCGCTGGATTTCCTAACATGAACGTCCTCGATACCCAAACCGCTGGATTTCCTAACATTAAGGTCCTCGATACCCAAACTGCTGGATTTCCTAACATCAAAGTCCTCGATATCCAAACCGCTGGATTTCCTAACATCAAAGTCCTAGACACTCAAATAGCTTAAGGAGAACCCTATGTTTACTTCTCTAAAAATAGCACTTGGTTTAGCAAAACCAGCTCGTAAAAAAGTAAAATTGCCTGAAGGTTTAAATCACCTTGAAGTTATCCAAGCCAGAGCTTGGTGGAAGTAATTCTTAAGATACTGATGGTTAACCATCAGCCATAAAAAAGGAGCATAAGCTCCTTTTTTGTTATTTGAAATATGAATTTTGATATAACAAACTGAAATGAGATTAGCCTTCTATGCTATAACGGCCATATCGCCAAACCTTCATATCAGCTAAGCGTTTGTGTGTGCTAAACAATGGGTAAGTAAGTGGCCCTAGTATACAACCAACACATCCCCACCGCTTTACTGCTAATCCATGCTTATAAGCTGCAAAACCAAATAGAAAACCACTACTAATACTCAATAAAACAAGCATGAATAACCAACTGAACTGCATTATCGCTAACTCCAAATAAGTCAGTAAATTAAATAACTCAGTAAATCTCATCCCTACCAGCACATCATTACGACTCATCTTTGACTCGCAAGTCATAATATTAACGCCATCAGATCCAAGCTATGACAGCTTAATGGCGAAATATCACCCACATAATAGTTTACGCTATCATCATCAACAATGAGTATTATACCCTAAAGAGGCATCTATCTGATTAAAAATCAGGCAAAAGCATGCCTTAAATAAATAAAAAAGCGGCAAACAATTGCCGCTTTTTTACAACTTGATAACTTTTTATTCGCTAAATAAAAACAGCCTTATTACTTTTTATAAAATTGGCTTCCATCACTGGCCATTTTGACTAACGTGTCGCACGGTGCGAAACGGTCACCGTAGAGTGATTGATAGCCGTGTAAAGTTGCCACTAAATTGCTTGCACCTAAGGTGTCGATATAACGGAACGGACCACCTAAGAATGGCGGAAAACCAATACCGAATATCGCACCGATGTCACCATCTCTTGCAGAGGCAATAATCCCCTCTTCCAGACAACGAACGGCTTCATTAAGCATTTGAATGGTACAACGCTCTGCAACATCTTTTGCTTCTTTATCTGAAGCTATTGCGATATCGAGTACCTTATAAACTGACTCATCAACCAATTTGGCTTTTTTAGCTTTAGGCCCGTATTGGTAGAAACCTTTGCCATTTTTACGACCTTTACGGTCATCGGCTAATAACTTGTCAAAAGCTGCGGGGGCTTTAAAACGATCGCCGAGCTCTTTTTCTAAAATTGGCGAAATTTTAGCTCCTACGTCAATGCCCACTTCATCGAGCAACGTCATTGGCCCCACAGGGAAACCAAACTTGACTAACGCGCGATCTAGATGCTCAACACGCTGACCTTCAAGTAATAACTGTGCCGCTTCGTTCATATACAGGGCTAGAATACGGTTAACATAAAAACCAGCACCATCTTGAACTACGATAGGTGTCTTTCCTTGCTTGCGTGCGAACGCCACTGTAGTAGCAATGGTTTCGGGTGATGTAGTTTTATGCGCAATCACTTCAACTAAGGGCATTTTTTCTACCGGAGAGAAGTAATGTAAACCGATCACATTTTCAGGACGGCTTGCCGCTGCAGCAATCTGACCAATAGGTAAAGATGAAGTGTTCGATGCAAAAATGGTGTTTTCACCGCATTCACGCTCTACATCCTGAACCATTTTATGTTTAAGCGCTAAGTCTTCAAATACAGCTTCAACCACGATATCGGCATCTTTAATACCGTTATATTCAGTGGTTGTTGTCATTAATGCCATGACATTATCACGCGCGATGGGTGTCATGTGACGACGTTTTACACCTTTATCTAAAAGCTTGTAAGCATATGATAGTGCGTTACTGAGTCCCTGCTCTGAAATGTCTTTTACACGTGCTGGAATTTTAGCTTTAGTAGTCGTGACAGAGGCAATACCACCGCCCATCAATCCACCACCTAATACCATTACTTTTTTAACTTTACGTGGCACAGCGCCTTCAGCACCGGTTTCTTTTTTCATTTCCGTAGTGGCAAAGAACAAGCTACGTAATGCAGCAGACTCTTTTGACATCACCAAATTAGCAAAATGGGTCGCTTCAACCTCAAGCCCTTTCACCATGCCTTTATTCATACCTTGGCGAACACAATCAATAATTTTGGCAGGTGCAGGATAATTACCCTGAGTTTTCTTCATTACCTGTTTACGAGCTTGATCAAACATAATATCGCGAGTAAACGAAGATGATTCTAAAAACTGATTAATTTTAGATTGCACCACAGGTTTTGCAGCTTGTTTGCCTTTTTTTGCTAGCTCAATCGCAGTTTCAAGCAAAATAGAGTTAGGTACAACATCATTCACTAAACCCATTTTTAATGCTTGTTTAGGACGAATTTGCTTGCCAGTAAGCATCATATCTAACGCAGTTGCAATTCCGACTAATCGAGGTAAACGCTGTGTACCACCGCCGCCAGGCAGCAAACCTAGTTGTACTTCAGGCACACCTAGCATGGTTTTTTTATCATCGCTACATACACGTAAATGACACGCTAGCGCTAACTCTAAACCACCGCCTAAACAAGCACCGTTGATAGCGGCAACAACAGGAATGGATAATCCTTCAAGCTCAGAAAAAACCACATGACCTTGTTGTGACAATGCTTTGGCATCAGCTTCACTCTTGCAAGCGGCTAACATTGTGATATCAGCACCAGCAACAAATGAATCCGCCTTGCCAGAAATAACCACCAAGCCTTTAATACTATTATCAGCTTTAATTTCGGTTAAAATGTCACTAATTTCAGGGCCAAATTGTTCTTTTAAGGTGTTCATGGTTTCACCAGGAACATCCATTGTTAAAATCGAAATACCATCGTCACGACGAGCTAAATTAAATGTTTTTTCCATGCTCATTACTCCACCTCTAAAATCATTGCAACACCTAAACCACCCGCGGCACAAGCTGTCGCTAATCCAGTTCCACCACCACGACGCTTAAGCTCTCGACACACTTGGGTAATCAAACGTGTTCCGGTTGCCGCAAAAGGATGGCCATAAGCCAACGAGCCCCCCAAAACATTAAACTTACTCATGTCGATTTCGCCAATGGCGCGACTACGACCTAACTTCTCTGCAGCAAATTTCTTTGAAGCAAACATTTGCATGTTAGCTAATGTTTGCGCCGCAAATGCTTCGTGCATTTCAATGAGGGTTAAATCTTCTAATTCCATTCCTGCGCGTTTTAATGCTAATGGCGTGGCATAAGACGGCCCCATTAACATATCTTGCCAAACATCAATAGCGGTAAATGCATAACTTTTGATATAGCCAATTGGCTGATAACCTAGAGCTTTGGCTCGACCTTCACTCATTAAAATAATGGCTGAAGCACCATCAGTTAATGGCGTACTGTTGGCGGCAGTAACGGTACCGTGCTTGCGATCAAATGCGGGACGCAATTTGGCGTAAGACTCTAATACAGAGTTTTCACGAATATTATTATCGCGGTCGATAAATTGTTTAAAAGGTGGAATATGAGCTGTCATCACCTCTTGTTGAAGCACGCCAGAATTCCAGGTGTCAGTGGCTAATGTATGTGAACGATGCGCTAATGCATCTTGATCGGCACGACTGATGCTGTAAGTCTTAGCCATTTGTTCTGCGGTTTGCCCCATCGACAAACCCGTTGAATATTCAGCAACCGCAGGCGGGACAGGCATTAAGTCTTTCAAGCCTAAACGGCGTGCAATCGCAAATTTCTGCTTAAAAGTGCGTGCTTTATTTAAGTCGACTAAAGCATGTGCCAGCTTCTTTGATACACCAATCGGTAACACAGAAGAAGAATCCGAACCACCCGCTAAACCGATTTCAATGTTGCCAGTCATAATTGACTCAGCGACGTTAACCGCAGACTGGAAACTAGTTGCACAAGCTCGAGTGACAGAATAGGCATCAGTTGACACATTCATTCCGGTACCCAGTACAATTTCACGGGCTATATTTGGCGCTGCTGGCATTTGTACAACTTGGCCATACACTAGTTGTTCAATTAATTGAGGATCAATTTCAGAGCGAGACAGCAACTCATTTACCACCATTTTGCCCATATCTAGCGCAGATACGCCATGAAAGGCTGTTGCTTGTTTTGCAAATGGTGTTCTTAAACCGGCAACAATCGCAATGCGTTCACCCCGGGAATTCGTTACTTGTTGTCTATCACTCATGTGTCACCCTCTATTATTGTTAGCTCATCTCGGCTCAGCCGGTAAGTTTATATGTTGCCAGATAATCTGGTCAGACCATCAAAGTGTGACCTGATTCTAACTTTTTATTGAACGGTTTTAAACAGGCGTTTACAACTATCTACTTCATAAAGAGTTAAATTGTGTTAATCCTACTAGCCAAAAACCAATAGAATTCATAACATAGGATTTAATACACCCAATGCCAACTAAATAAATTGAGTACTACCTATGCCGTTAAGTCGTTTTCACTCACTCCGCGCCTATTTAGATACTGTTGTCTTAGGTCAACCCGTATTAACAGAAAACTTGCTGATAGCACTTATCGCAAATGGTCATTTATTAGTTGAAGGTCCACCAGGTTTAGCAAAAACGCGAGCCGTAAAAGCACTATGCGACGGTGTCGAAGGTGAGTTTCATCGTATTCAGTTTACGCCCGATTTGCTGCCTGCCGATTTAACCGGTACCGATATTTATCGCCAACAAACCGGTACATTTGAATTTGAAGCAGGGCCAATTTTCCATAACTTAATCCTTGCAGATGAAATTAACCGAGCCCCTGCCAAAGTACAATCTGCTTTATTAGAAGCCATGGCTGAAGGCCAAGTTACTGTAGGAAAACACAGTTATCCTCTGCCGCCACTTTTTTTAGTTATGGCAACCCAAAACCCACTCGAAAACGAAGGTACCTACCCCTTACCTGAGGCACAGTTAGATCGTTTTTTAATGCATTTAAACCTCGATTACCCCAGTGCCGAAACCGAATGCGAAATCTTACGCCAGTCCCGTAAAGAGGCTAAGACACACCAATTACCAACGATAGATCCTGTTGCGCAAGCAGATGTTTTTGCAGCAAGAGATCAGGCATTAGATATTTATTTAGCTGAGCCACTCGAAAAGTACATCGTTGAGATTATTATGGCGACTCGCCAACCAGCAAGATATGGCGCAGATTTAGCCAAATGGCTCGAGTATGGAGTCAGTCCGCGCGCCACGATTTCATTAGAACGTTGTGCAAGAGCACGTGCTTGGCTGTATGAACGAGACTTTGTATCGCCAGAAGATATTCAAGCGGTTGCGCCTAATGTTTTACGACACCGCTTGTTACTCAGCTATCAAGCTCAAGCTGAAGGTGTTACGGCAGATCAAGTGATTGATCATATTCTGAGTCAAGTTGCCGTACCGTAGATGTTGCAATAGGTGCACTTATTATTGAGCATGATTAGATTATGATGAACCAAACCTACTCATTACCCCTTTACAGTGATGGTATGAGCTTAAATGAGCAAGAATTAATTGCTTGCCAGAGCTTGTCGCGCGCCCTCCCCGATCATAAGTCGCGG
Organism: Shewanella sp. SR43-4; assembly: GCF_014163845.1. Classification (NCBI taxonomy): domain Bacteria; kingdom Pseudomonadati; phylum Pseudomonadota; class Gammaproteobacteria; order Alteromonadales; family Shewanellaceae; genus Shewanella; species Shewanella sp. SR43-4. Next base: position 5,836 of record NZ_JACJEB010000009.1, read on the forward strand.
GCAAAAGCAGCCTTGTCGGGTCATCGAAGCAGTCAAATAAAAGGCCGCGGTATGGAGTTTGCTGAAGTTCGTCATTACCAAAATGGTGATGATGTTCGAACCATTGACTGGCGAGTAACTGCGCGAACCGGAGTTGCGCACACTAAGTTATTTGTGGAGGAACGCGAACGTCCTATCCTGCTGTTGATAGATTTGAGCCAAAGCTCATATTTTGGCTCGCAATTATTACTTCAATCTGTCCAGATAGCCCATTTAGCGACCACATTAGGTTGGAATGCAATCAATAATGGCGACAGGCTTGGGGCGTTAATCGCCAGTGAAACTAATCACTTAGAACTTAAACCGCGAAGTCGCCGCCAAGGTATTTTGCAATTAACGTCGGGGTTAATTGATGTTCATCAGCAGCAATTAAAGCAAATTAATCAATTGTCACCTGATCCAGGCCATATGTTTAAAGCCTGTCAACGTTTACAACGTATTGCAAAACCTGGTTCTCTAATCTGGATTATTACCGACGGTCAACATATTAACCAACAATGCTTAGCACCATTAACTGAGTTATCACGTCACTGTGATATCGGAGCATTTGTGGTAACCGATCCATTAAGACAAGGAACCTTGGCGTTACCAAAACAATTTGCCTTACCCGTTCGAGATGGCCAACAACAATTGACCTTAACTCGGCAAAGTTACGAGGCTTGGTTAGCGAATCAACAAGCGCAGCAACAACAATTTTTTGCTTTAATGAATTTGATTAAAGTGCAACCAAAATTAATTGATGCCGCTAAACCGCTCAGTGCCCAATTGGATATTTTACGTTAAATGACCACGCCAAACATACCATCACAACCAATGCCAATTGATGCCAACGCATCAGCTTTAGCTCAATTGCACGATATTGCGTTACCCGCCCCGATCAGCACCATACCGATTGCGCCAGGATATTGGATAATCGCAGCCGTATTGATTATTTTAGCCGTTTGGTTGGGCAAGCGTTTATATAAACAACATCAATATCATGCACCACGCAAAATAGCCCTAACACTTTTACAAAGTTATAATGTCGAAGATGATAGCTTTGCAGCACAAGTCAATAGCTTACTCAAGCGTACCGCATTAACTTATCTACCACGAGAACACCTCGCTAAACTCAATGGTCAACCTTGGTTTGATTGGTTAGATACTCGTCTCGCGCCAGATCAACAACATAAAATAGGACAATTACTCGTTAAGCGTCACCAAGCGAGCGGCTTAGATCAAGCCGAAAAAGTCCAATTACTCCAGTTAGCACAAGCTTGGCTCAACAATAAGCATGCTTTTAGTGATGCGACCTTAATATCCAACAATCCACATCAGGAGGCCAAATGTTAGCATTTTACTGGCCATGGTTATTACTCTTACTGCCACTGCCGTTATTGATTAAGCGTATTAATATAGACAGTGCCGGTGGACATTTACAGTTACCAGGCATCGCTACTACGATGACGCACTCAAGGGCAGTCAATCAAAAAGTGAGTCGTAAACGGTATTGGTTAATGTGGATTTTTCTTTTATTAGCAATAGCAAGGCCACAATGGTTAGGAGACCCGATTGAATTACCCGCCAAAGGTCGTGATTTAATGATGGCAGTTGATTTATCGGGCAGTATGCAAATTGAAGATATGGTGATAAACGGGCAAACGGTTAATCGATTTACGTTAATTCAGCATGTATTAAGTGATTTCATTGAGCGTCGAAAAGGAGATCGGCTCGGACTCATATTATTTGCAGACCATGCCTATTTACAAGCACCGTTGACCCTAGATCGCCGCTCTGTAGCCACGTTTTTAGATGATGCGCAAATAGGCCTTGTAGGCAAGCAAACCGCTATTGGTGAAGCGATTGCCTTAGCGGTAAAACGTTTTGATAAAGTCGATGAAAGTAATCGTGTACTAATTCTCCTCACTGACGGATCTAATAATGCTGGCAATATTGATCCCGAAGTCGCTGCCCAAATTGCGGCTAAACGTAATGTCACCATTTACACTATCGGCGTGGGTGCAGAAATATTAGAACGGCGCACTATTTTTGGTAAAGAGCGAATTAATCCTTCAATGGATTTAGACGAGGAGCAACTCAAAAAATTAGCCAGCATCACTAAAGGTCGATATTTTAGAGCTCGTAACAGTGAAGAGTTAAACAGCATTTATCAAGAAATAGACAAGTTAGAGCCGGTAAGCCGAGATCAATTAAGTTACCGCCCAAAAAGTGAATTATTTTATTGGCCTTTATTAATGTCATTACTAATCAGCTTCTTAATTAGTTTGCAGCAACAATGGCCAAATCAGTTATGGCCTAAAATCAAGTCTAACAAAGAGGCGGATCAACAATGATACATTTCATTCGCCCTGAATGGCTATTGGGCATGATTCCAGTATTGATATTAAGTGCATTATTTTGGCGTAGACATAGCCAGCAATCAGCATGGAAACAATATATCTCGCCGCATTTAAGTCAGTTACTGGTGACCCAAACCGTGGAGAAAACTCATCAACCTAAATGGGTACTGATTGCCTGCTGGATAATTGCAGTGATTGCGCTTGCCGGCCCAGCGTTGAATAAACAAAGTTTGCCGGTATTTGCTACTGAGCAAGGTAGAGTGCTCATTATGGACATGTCGCAGTCTATGTATGCCACAGACTTAAGCCCGAATCGCTTATCTTATGCCAAATTTAGAGCTACCGATTTACTAAACGAACTCAAAGAAGGCGAAACAGGACTCATTGCCTACGCTGGTGACGCTTACACTATCAGCCCGTTAACTCGTGATAGCAGCACCATTTTAAATTTATTACCCACATTATCACCTGATATTATGCCAACCAAAGGTTCTAATTTGGCGGCAGCATTATCACTGGCAGAGAAACTATTAGCTCAAGGTGGCCATGTCAGTGGCGACATTATTGTCATGACCGATGGCATTTCTGCACAGCAATTTAATCAAGCAACCAGTGCCGTCAACGACCGTTATCGTTTATCTATTATGGCATTTGGCAGTAAACAAGGCGCCCCGATCCGTTTAGCTGATGGTCAGTTATTGCGAGATAACAGTAATGAAGTGGTTGTCGCTAAAACCGATTATGGTTTATTACAAAAACTAGTAAAGCAACATCAGGGTATCCTAGTGCCAGCGCAAACAGATGGCAGCGATATTTCAACTCTTACACAATGGTTAGCCTCAGACGGCAAAGCGAGTGAAACAGAACTCGCTGGTGAGACTTGGCAAGATCTCGGGCCATATCTGGCAATGTTATTAGTCATCCCAATATTAATGAGTTTTAGACAAGGATTATTAACGATTATGCTTAATCCTGTTTTGCTATTGTCTGCAGCAATGGCGTTTGGCCTAACTCACAGTCAACCAGCACAAGCGTCGGTGTGGCAAGATTTATGGCAAACCCAAGATCAACAAGCCGAATCAGCCTTTCAGCAAGGTCAGTTTGCTCAAGCTGCTGACACATTTAAAGACACTCAATGGCGCGCCTCTGCACATTACAAAGCGGGTAATTATCAACAGGCACTGGCAGAGTTTGAACAAAATAATACTGCCCAAGGGTTATTCAACCAAGGTAATGCATTGATGCAGTTGAAAGACTACCCAGAAGCCATTACTCGTTATCAAAAAGCGATTGCCGCGCAATCACCTTTTATCGAAGCAGAACAGAATTTAGCCTTAGCTCAACAACTGCTCGAACAACAGAAAAAGGACTCATCAGAACAAGAGTCGGATAAGTCACAACAAGACTCATCCGACTCAAAAGATGATCAAAACTCATCTTCTGAGCAATCTTCTAATAAAGACAAATCACCACAGTCAGAACCGGATAAGTCTAAGGCCGGTGAACAAAAAAACCAGCAAGGTCAACAAGACCAATCGAGTCAGCAAAACCAAGATCAGCGCGCTGAAAATCAATCTAAAGACAGTAATGATAGCTCCTCTGACAGCGATAAGTCAGCTGAAAAAGATCAAAAGCAAGATGAAAAACAATCTCAATCAGCATCCAATGATCAGCCGTCAGGTGAGCAAAAAAATGACTCACAACAAAATAGCTCAGAGCCACAATCATCACCAAAGACTAATGATAACAAGGGCTCACCCAAAAATGATCAATCGCAAGACTCACCTGAAAGTAATGAATCTAGCATGCAAGCCAGTGCGAGCAAAAATGAAGATCAGCCTACTGATGATAAACAGAAGATGAGCGCAGCTAAGGCTTCTGACCTTGCAAACTCCGAAGGTAATTCGCAAGATAAACCAGCTGAAATGGTATCAGCATCGCAGATGAATCAAGATTCACTTCCAGCGGACATGGAAAGGGCTCTTCGCGCTATCAATGAAGATCCCCAAGTATTAATCCGTAATAAAATGCAACTTGAATATCAAAAACGTCGTCAAAACAGTCAACCACGTGAGGATAATGAACAGTGGTAATTAGAACTTTTTTTAGCTTATTGCTATTGATTATTGCAGCCCCTGTATTTGCAATGAGCCAAGTACAAGCAACTGTAGACCGTAACCCTGTGGTTGCAGGTGAATACTTCGTACTCGATGTAACTGCTGACGACGATCTCAGTGCCAACGAATTGGACACTTCGATATTACTGAAAAACTTTATTGTCGGCAGAACCAGTGTAGGTCGCAGTACCAAAATGGTTAATTTTGACACCACAAAAGAAACTCGTTGGCAGATATTATTATCACCTAAATCAGTAGGTAATATCACTATTCCCGCATTTAACATCAAAGGCGTGAGCTCAAACCCGATTAATCTTAAAGTGATCCCACAAGGCACAACAGCCGACAAAGCTGAAAATGTATTCATGAGAATATCGACGAGTGCCTCTGATGCTTATGTCGGCCAGTTAATCACCTACAAAGTAAAATTGTACCTTGCAGTAGAATTACAACGTGGAGTGCTCAGTGCTCCAGCCATTGAAGGGGCACAAATCAAGCAAATCGGTGAGGATAAAGACGGAAGCGAAATTGTCGATGGCCGCCGTTTTAGAGTAATTGAACGTACTTATGGGATTATTGCTGATCTGCCTGGAGAGTTGGTGATTAATGGCGCCGGCTTTTCGGGTGATGTTATTGTCGAGGCTCCTAGGCGTGGAGGTATGTTTGGTTTTAATGAAAGTCGACCAATACAAACTGCAGCCGAAAGGCAGGTAATTCAAATCAACCCTATTCCCCCAAGCTATAAAGGAAAATGGTTAGTCAGCGATATTGCAGTATTAAAAGAAACTTGGCCAGAAGATGTTAATGAATTTGAAGTCGGTAGCCCAATTACCCGTTCAATTAGTTTAATCGCATCCAATACTGATGATACCAGTTTACCAGATATTGATATTCCGCTGACTGAAGGCTTAAAAGCCTACCCAGAAAAACCAGTAAGACAAACTTTTGTTCGCGACAACCAAGTTGTGTCGCAATACAGTATCACTACCGCGATTGTGCCAACAAAACCAGGAACCTATACCCTACCTGAGATCCGTGTCCCTTGGTGGAACCCACATCTTAAAAAACAACAATTTGCCACATTACCAGAACGAACAATTAACGTAATCGGCAGCTCAACGGCAACCACAGACATTCCACCAGTTGATAATTTTAGCGCAGTTCAAGGTCGCGGATATTGGCCACTATTAAGTGCCGTTCTGGGGATGTTATGGCTTATCACCTTAGTATTATGGCGTAAGGCGGTATCGGCAAACCGAGCACAGCCATACACAGATGATGACAATAAAAGTCAAAAAACAAAGCCTAAAACAACCGCAAAAGGCCTCGATGCCATTATCGATGCATGTGACCGTAACGATAGCAGTGCTGCTATTGTCGCAGTACAAGGCTATTTTAGTGAACGCTTAGGAAAATTCATGACGCTAACGCAAATCAGTGGCTTATCTGAGCAATTGTCGGCGGCACTGAATAAATTACAAGCAGATAAATACAGTAATCATCCACAAGCAATTGACAAAAAATCACTTATGGATGCCATTTTGGCTTATCGGCAACCTGATGCAGGTAAAAAATCATTAATTAAACAACTAAATCCCTAATATTTAAACGCTAAATAGCAGACAGGTTCTGCTATTTAGCTTGCTATTAATCCCCCCGCTTTTTAAGCTGTTAGTTATTATTAACTCAACAAAGTTAAAAAATGTTCGATTCCCTGCGAAAGAAAAAGTCCGAACCCGCGGTCTTATCTGAGATGCTAACAAAACAACGACGATACGATAGCCTTGTCAGGGCACTTCATACCGACATATTTCGCTACGCCTTTTGGTTATGTGGTGATAAACATGTTGCTGAGGATATCACCCAAGAGACGTTCTTAAGAGCGTGGCGGTCTTTAGACTCGTTAAACGATGATAAAGCTGCTAAGGCATGGCTGATCACAATTTTAAGGCGTGAAAATGCCAGACGTTTTGAACGTAAACAATTTAACTACAGCGACGTAGAACAAGATTTACTTGAGGATGTATTATCCACAAGTCATGAAGAAGACACTGAACAGTATTGGTTGCGTCGTCAAATTGGTAAACTCGATATTGAATACCGAGAACCTTTGTTATTGCAGCTGATTGGCGGGTTTAGTGGCGATGAAATTGCCGCCATACTTGAACTGAATCGAAATACGGTAATGACGCGCTTATTTAGAGCCAGAAACCAGTTAAAAGACGCTCTCGAAGCACCAGAGGTAAGAGGTCAATCAAATGGATGATCTACAGTTTCGTCGCCAAGCATACGGTGACCCCAATAATCAGTCAGATGAATTTTTAACTCATTTAGCTGAACATGAAGATGATGCAAAATTTATCAAAGATCTAAAAGCATTTGACCATAAACTCATGCAAGCACTCAATATTAGTGTCCCAGATGATTTAGCTGATAAATTGATTTTGCGACAGCAATTAAGCCAACATCAACAAAGCAAAAAACATACTCGCTACATGATGGCGATGGCTGCATCAGTGGCTTTTATCGTCGGAGTCAGTTTTAGTTTATTACGTTTTACGCCAGTAAACTTAAGCGAAAACTCGCTTGCTCATGTACACCATGAAACCAAAGCATTGATCATGGAACAGGATATTGGCTTTAATGATGTTAATTTTAAACTCGCCAGTGTCGATGGATTGAGTGACTCAAAGTTTATCAAACAACCAGGGCGTGTTTTTTTTACCTCATATTGTGATTTTCAAGGTGTCAAATCATTGCATTTAGTCATGGCTGACGAGAATGGCAATAAGGTCACCTTGTTCATTGTGCCCATTGAAAAGCGTATTGTATTAGAAGAAGCTTTTGCTGATAACCAATATAAAGGTCAAAGTTTTCAAACAGCCGATGCCTATATGGTCTTGGTGGGAGAACCAGCATCTAATCTTGAGTTTGTCAAAAAAGAAGTTGAAAATACCTTTATTTAAACACTGTCGGTGACAATCTAAAATCCGCTACTTCATTGAATAGCGGATTTTTTTTACACTTGAATAATTCAAAGTGTGAACTATCTCTAACTTCTGCTAGCATGTCGAACATAAAAATAATCTCTTGGGAACTATATGGATATTCAAACACCGATCCTCATTACCTTTATAGGATACTTGGCCTTAATGATGGGTATTGGGTACTGGGCCTACCGCAAAACCGATACTGTCGATGATTATATTCTTGGCGGACGAAAAATGGGCCCCGCAGTCACCGCTCTTAGTGTGGGTGCATCAGATATGTCGGGCTGGTTATTACTGGGTTTGCCAGGGGCAGTGTATCTAAGTGGCTTGGGTGAAGCATGGATTGGTTTTGGATTAGTGTTTGGCGCTTGGCTTAATTGGCTATTTGTCGCTAAGCGTCTGCGTATTTATACCCAAGTGGCCAATAATTCACTAACCTTGCCCGACTTTTTTGAGAACCGTTTTAATGACTCTCATGGGCTATTAAAATTAGTCTCCGCATTAACGATTCTGATCTTTTTCACTTTTTATGCCTCCTCAGGCATGGTCGGCGGCGCAATATTATTTGAAAAAGTCTTTGGTCTCGATTATACCGTCGCCTTATTAATAGGCTCATTTATTATTGTATCTTATACCTTTGTCGGCGGTTTTTTTGCGGTTAGTTGGACTGACTTCTTTCAAGGCTGCTTAATGTTAATAGCCTTAATTATTGTGCCTGTATCCATCTTTAGTCAGCCAGATACACAAGCAGGTTTTGAACAGATAGACCCGGCGATGTTGTCGTTTATTAATGAGAACACCACTGTTATTGGCCTTGTGTCTTTACTGGCTTGGGGGTTAGGTTATTTCGGGCAACCGCATATTTTGTCTCGTTTTATGGCTATCGGCAGCCCAAAAGACTTAGTCCTTTCTCGGCGTATTGCCATGACTTGGATGATAGTGTCACTATTTGGTGCCTTAGCAACAGGCATTGCCGGCAGCCTTTATTTTGCCGCCGAACCACTTGAAAACTCAGAAACCGTGTTTATTCATTTAGCCCATGCCGCGTTTAACCCTTGGGTTGGTGGTTTGCTTATTGCAGCTATCTTATCTGCCATCATGAGTACTATCGATTCGCAGTTGTTAGTCTGCTCTAGCGTGATCACCGAGGATTTTTATCTTAAATGGTTGCGTCCACAAGCCAGTAGTAAAGAATTAATGTTAGTCGGTCGTATTGGCGTTATAGCCATCGCATTAGTGGCTGGAGTTGTTGCGCTTAATCCAGAAAGCAGTGTTTTAGGGCTAGTCAGTTATGCATGGGCCGGGTTTGGTGCTGCATTTGGTCCAGTAGTGCTGTTATCGCTGTTTTGGCAAGGCTATAGCCGCAACGGTGCAATTGCAACGATTTTAGTAGGTGCTATAACTGTTGTGGTTTGGAAACAAATGACTGGCGGTATTTTTGAGCTATATGAAATTGTCCCAGGGTTTATTTTCGCTATGTTAGTGGGCGTAATCGTCAGTAAAATATCACCACCGACTGATAAAACTATCGCTGATTTCAGTGCTTTTCGTGAGTCTTTGAAAACGCAATAATGGCATTAAAAGTTTTCTTGGTAACTCAGCTTCTTTAATAGAAGTTGAGTTACCTTCTTATCATACCTTGCCCAACTCAACACGAATAAATAAGCTTTAAAAACAACCCCCTCCCATGACGGCTAATTGAGTATTTATGAGCAACTTAATACTATGAATTTAATCCAGCAGTTGCTTAACATCCACGATGAATAAAATTTAACTTAAGCTAACCAGGGTGTAGTTATCGCCGAAAATGGAGCTGGAATTCACATATACTGCCATGCTATCAAACACCTAATTCACGACTAAAAACTAGAATTAACTTAATATTAACAACAACTAACATCTGGTCGGAGTTGTTACATAGTTCACATTTACCTAAGATGCCCTAAATTTTGACCGTCAAATGTTTAAAGCGGATAAACTTTGAACAAAACGGTAATAATAAATGGACATAATAATGAATAAATTCCACAAGACTCTCATTGCTACCGCAGTAAGCTTAATCAGTGTACAAGCCTCAGCCGCCGGTTTTCAGTTAAATAGTCAATCAGCTACCGGTATTGGTCGTGCAATGGCTGGGGATGCTGTTATTGCTGACAATGCCTCAGTTTTATCTCGTAATCCTGCCGCTATGGCTCTCTTTGATGAAACCGCATTATCTTTAGGTGTCGTTTATGCTGATATCGATGTGTCGGTATCGGATGCAAAAGGCAATTTTGGCGGTCAAGATGTCGCCTTTGGCAGTGAACACAGCGCTGCTGACGCAAAAGTTATTCCGAATTTCTATTATATCAACCCGATTAACGACAAAATGGCCTTCGGAGTTGCGGTATTCAGTAACTATGGCACCGGCACTGATTTAGGCAACTTAGCCAATAAAACACCGACTATAAGCGGCAATGCTGTGCCACTTCCAACTCCAGTTGATTTATTAGGTAACACAGAAGTCGTTACCGTTAACTTCAACACGAGCATGTCTTATCGCGTCAATGATGAGTTCAGTTTCGGCTTCGGTGTTGATGCCGTTTATGGTAGCGGAACCCTCACACGTAAGAGCGACAACCCACAGATCGGCAACTTAGTGGATGTTGATGCCGATGGTTGGGCTTTAGGTGGGATTGTTGGTGTGGTGTATGAAGTTAATCCAGATAATCGTTTTGGTTTAAGCTACCGCATTAGCCCAAAACTTACCGCCAAAGGCGATGTAAATTATCAGTACACTGAATACAATAAAATTGATATTCCTATCGCAGATATTGCCCAGTTTGCCGGTTTTCACCAGCTAACGGATAAATTCGCGCTACATTACACGGCTCAGTGGACCAATTGGAGCTCGTTTGACAAAATCGTGGTTAAAGATGGTGCCAATGGTGTTGACCAAGCCGACTTAAAAGAATACCACTGGAAGGATTCATGGTTTTTAAGCTTAGGGGCAACTTATAATCTCACTCGAGATCTCACTTTGCGCGCAGGTTTAGCATCGGATCAAGGTGTTGTGAATCAGCATTCATCATTATCAATTCCTGATTCTGATCGTACTTGGTATACCGCTGGCGTCAGTTACGACTTAAGCCAAAAATCGAGCGTTGATTTAGGCATCGCTTTTGTGCGCGGAGAAGATGTTACCGTATTAGAAGACAGTAAGCTTCTTGCTCAAATACCTGGTTATAGCAGTGAAATTTCAGCACAAACGCGATCAAATGCTGTTTATTATTCAGTACAATATAACTACAGCTTTTAGTTAACACTTGTTAATCAGTGCTCTTTAACCATGAGTATTGACTGCCTTTTTTAGCTCATTCACCACGGACTAAAAAAGTATCATCCTTTTTTATCCAAACCGCCATTTAGCAATAATTGGCGGTTTTTTATCTCCGTAATATGATTAAGATCTAATATATAAAATAATTCTAATATATCGGTTGCGTAACGGCATAAAGTCCATTAGAATTTTCTTATAGACTCCAAAATAGGCTTTTCATATGTCTCGGTTAACAAATTATTTATTCCTCGGTGTTATCCTCACCACAATAGCATTACCTCTTGCAGTGCAAGCCTATGATGTTAATACATTAAAATTAGCATATTCCGAACAAAATCAACCGCGAATATACGATGCAAAAATTGAAGCAATTAAAGCGGCAACGATTTCAGCCCAAACCTCAGGAAGGATTATTAATATCCATTTTGATGTTAATGATTTAGTACCACAAGGCGCGTCTTTACTGGAAATCACTAATAAAGAGCAAGGTGCTGGGTTCGCGGGAGCGGAAGCTGAACTGGCTAAAGCAGAAGCACTAAACACTGAGGCACAAGCACAATATGCGCGCTATAAAGCCCTATTTCCTAAAGGGGCTATATCAAAAGGCGCCATGGATGAAGCCACAGCCAAAGCAAAATCAAGCAAACAAGCTGTGAGTGCTGCTCAAGCACAATTAATACAAGCCAAAGAAAGCTTAAATTACACAGTCGTGAGTGCGCCTTTTAGTGGCCGAATGACTCAACGTTTTGTTGAGCAAGGTGAAACAATATCTTATGGTCAGGCACTGTTTTCTGGTTATGATACTCAACACCTCAGAGCGGTATTTCAAGTCCCACAACAAGATATTGCTCAGCTTCAACAACAAGCGCAAGTTGCGATTCAATTACCTAATGGTAATGAAATCACTTCCGGTGATATTGATGTGTATCAATTTGCCGATCCACTCACTCATCAACATCAAGTGCGAGTCAATCTAAATGCCGCTGATATCGAAGATATCATCGTGGGGCAATGGATCAAAGTAACCGTGGCCTTTCCCAGTAGAAAGAGTCTGGTGGTGCCATTATCGGCGATTCATCAAGTCAGTGACTTAACCTCTGTGTATCGTGTAAGTAACGATAAAATAGTATTAAATCAGGTACGAATTGGCCGAATAGATACTAAAACAAATACTGTAGAAGTGCTGTCAGGTCTTATGGAAGGCGATGAAATTGTTATTGATGCAGGACGTTATTTAATTAATTCCTCAGCAACAAAAGCTCAGGAGTAGCCCGAATGACAACCCCCAACGAACCAAATAAACTCGGCATCTCAGGCTCAATAGCAAAGGCATTTCAACAAAGTGCTATCACCCCATTATTGGCTATTTTAGGCTTATTACTGGGTCTTTTTGCGGTAATTATTACACCAAAAGAAGAAGAACCACAAATAGATGTCACTTTTGCAGATGTGTTTATTCCCTATCCTGGCGCCACGCCGACGGAAGTTGAAAATCAAGTCACCTTGCCTGCTGAACGTATCATTTCTCAAATAAAAGGGATTGATACTCTTTATTCATTCTCTCAACCTGATGGTGCGTTGATTATCGCGATTTTTGATGTCGGTATTCCACGTGATGAGGCCGTGGTTAATTTATATAATCAACTGTACTCTAACCGAGATAAATTTAATCATGCCGCTGGCATTGGTGAGCCATTAATTAAACCCAGAGGCATTGATGATGTGCCTATTGTAGGCCTAACCCTCTGGTCTAAAGACCCAAACATCACCGCAGAACAGCTTACCTTAGTGGCATCTGGCTTGGAAACCGAACTAAAGCGGATACCTGGCACGCGAGAGATTTACAGCCAGGGTGGCCACGAAATGGTGTTAAATGTGCGTATCGATCCTGTCAAAATGAGCAGTTTCGGCGTCACGTTCAACGATATTAGTGCCACTTTACAAGATAATAACCAGCTGTCTACGCTAGGATCCTTGACACAGTTTAATCAAGAAATAAAACTACAAACTGGACAGTTTTTACGTACGCTTGATGATGTCAATAATTTACTGATAAAAGTCAATCAACCAGATGCAACAACGGCTAGAAGTTCATCTCCCCATGCCGTTTATTTATCTGATATTGCCGATGTAAGCCTCAAAAGTGATATACCCAAACAACATGTTTGGCATGTCACCGACAAGGGAACTTATCCTGCAGTAACGATTGCGATAGGCAAACAAGCAGGCACCAATGCTGTTGATATCGCTGATGCGGTTTTAGCGAAAATCAAGGCTGTCGATAATGTATTAATTCCCAATAATGTTGATGTTGCCATCTCTCGTAACTACGGTAAAACAGCTGGGGATAAATCGAACACACTTATCTTTAAATTGATTTTTGCTACATCGGCAGTGGTACTGTTAGTTTTATTCACCATGGGAGTTCGTGAGTCTGCCGTGGTGGGTGTGGCTATTATTATTACTCTAGCCATTACTTTATTTGCATCGTGGGCTTGGGGATTCACCCTCAACCGTATTTCGTTATTTGCGCTTATTTTCTCGATTGGCATCTTGGTTGATGACGCTATTGTTGTGGTCGAAAATATCCACCGGCATATGGCAATGAGTGATAAACCCATTAGCGAACTTATCCCACACGCCGTTGATGAAGTCGGCGGACCAACCATACTGGCGACTTTTACGGTTATTGCCGCCCTTTTGCCAATGGCATTTGTATCGGGACTCATGGGCCCATACATGAGCCCTATTCCGATAAATGCCAGTATGGGAATGATCATTTCGTTATTAATCGCCTTTATTATGACGCCATGGCTGAGCAATAAGTTATTAAAGCCTCACAAAAAATCTCATAACTCAGCTAATTCAACTGCAAGTACTGACATTGTGGTAGAAGAAGACAATCGATTAACACGCTTGTTTACCCGCATAATGAGCCCTTTTTTAATTGGCGAACATGCACCAAAAGCCCGTAAAGGTTTGGCGTTAGGCATAGCTCTATTGATAGCTTTTGCTGTCGCCTTGCCAGTAATGCAAGCGGTAATATTAAAAATGCTGCCTTTTGATAACAAGTCAGAGTTTCAGGTGATGGTCGACATGCCTGAAGGAACACCAGTAGAACAAACTCAAAGAGTCTTGCAAGATCTCAGTCAATATCTCACGACGGTTAAAGAAATTGAGCATTTACAATTGTACGCAGGTACTCATGCACCGATGAACTTTAACGGCTTAGTAAGACATTATTTCTTGCGCAGTAGCCAAGAACTCGGTGAGATCCAAGTAAATCTGGTTGATAAGAAACATCGCGACCGCGACAGCCACACCATTGCTTCATCGGTGCGTGAACCATTACAAAAAATTGGTCTTCGCTACCATGCAAATATTAAGATTGTTGAAGTGCCACCCGGACCGCCAGTGTGGTCACCCATTGTGGCCGAGGTTTATGCACCGAACACTGAGCTACGCGAACGAGCAGCCAATGACTTATTACAACGATTCAAGGACACAGAACATGTTGTTGATATGGATATTTATTTGCCAGCACAGCAACAAAAATGGCAGGTAATTATTGACCGTAATAAAGCTCGCTTATTGGGAGTCTCTTACGCCAGTATCGTCGATACCATCAGCACAGCCGTTGATGGTAAAGATGTGAGTTATTTGTATCAAGCACAATTAGCTCAGCCCACGCCAATTAGATTACAACTTGATGAGGCATCTAAAGTAGACCTTAAGCAAGTGTTGTTATTACGCTTACCAACTCAATCGGGTGAAACCGTGCCATTGACAGAGTTAGTCAAGGTACAACAGCAGGTTATTAATGCACCAATTATCCACAAAAATATGGTTCCTATGATCATGGTTATTGCTGATATGGCAGGCCCTACTGGCAGCCCACTGTACGGTATGTTTGACATGGTCAGCCAAATTAATCAACAAAATGAACAAGGTGATTCAAGTTACCCAATTCAACAAAATCTGGTTAATCAACCTGATGGATTAACTGACGTGGCTATTTTATGGGACGGTGAATGGAAAATCACATATGAAACTTTCCGCGATATGGGTATTGCTTATGCTGTTGGAATGATTGCAATTTACTTGTTAGTTGTGGGGCAATTTAAATCATATGTGGTGCCGTTAGTCATTATGGCGCCAATACCATTAACCATCATTGGCGTGATGCCAGGACACGCTTTATTGGGTGCTCAATTCACGGCCCCATCGATGATAGGCATGATTGCGCTAGCAGGTATTATTGTTCGAAACTCTATCTTGCTGGTCGATTTTATTAATCAGCAAACAACTGCTGGAATACCATTAGAACAAGCCGTTATCCATTCTGGGGCTGTGCGTGCCAAACCGATTATGTTGACAGCATTAGCGGCAATAATTGGCGCATTATTTATTATTGACGACCCTATTTTTAATGGTTTAGCTATTAGTTTAATTTTTGGTATTTTTATCTCGACCATTTTAACCTTGGTAGTAATCCCAGTATTGTATTATTCGGTTATGAAAAATAAACACATTATCACAGCTAAGTAACAAGATTATTCGTTAACTGGGCAACGCCCAATAAGGATCTAAACATGTCATTAGAAAGAAGTATTATGGCCTTTGCAGGCTTCATGGTTTTATTATCGATAGTGTTAACCGCAACTGTCAGTCCACATTTTGTCTGGCTAACGGTGTTTGTAGGCGCTAATCTATTTCAGAGTGCATTCACAGGCTTTTGTCCTGCGGCGATGGTAATGAAAAAATTAGGCATCAAAACTGCAGCGGAAATAGCCTTAAATAAATAACAAGGAATTTATCGTGTTTAAGAAATCTATGCTGTTGTCTATTCAATCGGTATTGGCGCTATTAGTGATATTAGCAGCATCACTCATGCCGACTTGGGCGGCAGGGCAAGAGCCCAGCGTTGCATGGGAGAAGATCGACCGTGGCGTCATGTTGATTGATGTGCGTACTGCTGAAGAGTTTGCAGAAGGACATATTGACGGTGCTATGAATATCCCATTCAATAATATCGTACCCGAGTTAGCAAAGCTCAATATCACTAAAGACACTGAAATAGTGCTTTATTGTCGCAGCGGTAATCGCAGTGATATGGCACAAAAATCACTCGTTAAACAAGGATACAGCAACACCTATAATGCAGGTGGTTTTAACAGTTTAATATCTGCACGATAATCTCAGCAATAAATTAAGCCACAGAGCTAATCCTGTGGCTTAATTTTATGCTTCAATAGCATCCTACTCATCACCAGCACTACAGAGTAAACCACTGTTATTACTTCAATAACACCAAAAATCGTAAACTATCATTTACACTGTATTTAAGTTAATTATTTATTAGCATTAACAACTTCACTTATTCATTTCTCGGTTAAGCGCTTACATCTAGGTAACTTGATAAAAGTTATACAGATAACTTTTATCAAAATACTGCTTAATAAATTTTAAATTCACAAATGTTACATAATAATTCACGAAAATATCATAAAAAGTACTTGTATTATCAAAGTCAAGGTTAACAAGTTATTTACATTTGGTGAAAATGTGATTACCTTTTAAATAGATAGGCAAAATAAGCTTATCGATAAACATAATTATAAAAGACGTTATTTAACTCTGATTAACATGGAAGATAATATGAAAAAGAATAAAAACTCAGCGGTCGTGCTTAGCATGACCGCTCTTGCTTTGGCTATTTCAACTCAAGTCAATGCTGCCCCATCCCCTTTACAGCTTTCTGCTACTAACCAACAAATTGATCAACAATCTCCGTTACCTAAACGTTATATCGTTAAATTTAAGAATGATAATGCGGCACAAACGTTAAGCAGCAGTTCTGCAACGCAAAATGTGGGCGTTCAACCTGAAACAAATAGCATGTCTTATCAGCCTCGCTCAAACGAAGTATTCAGTCAATTTCGTGCTTTGAACAGTGTAAAAGCGCGAGAAATGAAGCGTGTTGGTCGAAGTAATAGTTATTCTGTAAAACTCGACTCGCCATCAATCAAAGCATTGCGTTTACGTCAAGACGTTGAATATGTTGAAGAAGACTTACCACGTAGATTGCTTGCAGAAACAACACCTTGGGGACAAACCTTTGTTGGTGCAACTGTACTAAGCGACAGCCAAGCGGGTAATCGCACTATCTGTATTATTGACTCTGGTTACGATCGTAGTCATAACGATTTAAATGCAAACAACGTCACCGGAACCAATAATTCCGGAACGGGCAACTGGTATCAACCGGGTAATAATAATGCTCATGGTACTCATGTCGCAGGTACTATTGCTGCCATTGCAAACAATGAAGGTGTGGTCGGGGTTATGCCTAACCAAAACGCCAATATTCATATCGTAAAAGTGTTTAACGAAGCAGGATGGGGCTACTCATCATCATTAGTAGCCGCTATCGACACTTGTGTTAATTCAGGTGGTGCAAATGTCGTCACAATGAGCTTGGGTGGCAGTGGTTCAACCACAACCGAGCGTAATGCATTAAATACTCACTACAATAATGGCGTATTATTAATTGCAGCTGCTGGTAATGCTGGTGACAGTAGTTATAGCTACCCTGCTTCATATGACAGTGTGATGTCAGTGGCCGCCGTTGACAGTAACCTTGATCATGCAGCATTTTCACAGTACACGGATCAAGTTGAAATTTCAGGTCCTGGTGAAGCAATTCTGTCAACCGTTACCGTTGGTGAAGGACGTTTAGCAGATATCACTATTGGTGGTCAGTCCTATTTTAGCAATGGCGTAGTACCGCACAATCGTCTGACTCCATCAGGAACCAGTTATGCTCCTGCACCTATCAATGCAAGTGCAACCGGAGCCTTAGCAGAATGTACCGTCAATGGAACCAGTTTTTCATGTGGCAATATGGCGAATAAGATTTGTCTTGTTGAGCGCGTAGGCAACCAAGGTTCAAGCTACCCTGAAATCAACTCAACTAAAGCATGTAAAACTGCAGGCGCTAAAGGTATTATTGTGTACAGTAATAGTGCCCTACCTGGCCTACAAAACCCATTCTTAGTTGATGCCAACAGTGATATTACGGTTCCTTCAGTGTCAGTAGATAGAGCAACAGGGCTTGCACTTAAAGCTAAGTTGGGACAATCAACGACAGTGAGTAATCAAGGTAACCAAGATTACGAATATTACAATGGTACCTCTATGGCCACACCGCATGTGTCAGGGGTTGCTACATTAGTGTGGAGTTACCACCCTGAATGTAGTGCAAGCCAAGTACGTGCAGCACTTAATGCAACAGCTGATGACTTAAGTGTTGCGGGACGTGATAACCAAACCGGTTATGGGATGATTAATGCCGTTGCAGCAAAGGCCTACTTAGACGAATCATGTACTGGTCCAACCGATCCTGGCACAGGCCCTGGTACTGGTGACAGTGTACTGGTAAAAGGTGTCGCAAAAACCGGTCTAGCTGGCGCTAAAAGTGATGAGCTATATTTCTCGTTAGACGTCCCAGCAGGCGCAAAAGACTTAACCTTTACCATGAGTGGCGGTACTGGCGATGCTGACCTGTATGTGCAATATGGTGCATCACCGACCAGCAGCAGTTATGACTGTCGTCCATGGAAGAGTGGTAATGCAGAATCTTGCCCTATTGCCACACCACAAACGGGTACCTATTATGTGATGGTGCAAGGTTATAGCGCATTTAGTAACGTCAACCTAGTGGCTAATTATACCGCGGCAACAACCAGTGGTGGCAATACTGGCGGTCCAGCAAGCTATACCAATACTGGTAATTATACGATTCCAGATAATAATACCACTGGTATCACTAGCCCAATCACTGTTAGTCGTACTGGCGATTCAGGATCGGTATCAGTGTCTATCGGTATCATTCACACGTATATTGGTGATTTAAAAATCCAGTTAGTGAGTCCTACAGGTCAAACGGTTGTCCTGCACAACAATACTGGTGGTGGAACCGATAACTTAACCCAGACTTACACAGCTAATATGGCTGGTGTAGAGTCTAGTGGTGTATGGACTTTAAAAGCAGTTGATAATGCCAAACAAGATACTGGGTATATCGATACTTGGAGTTTAAGCTTCCAGTAATCTCCTCTTGTTCAATACAAAAATAGCCACGAAATGTGGCTATTTTTTTACGCTTTACTCATTAACTGATTGAAAACCTAAAAGTGAGGCTGTGGTATTTGTAATACCGCTGGCTGCTGAGTATTGGCAATAACCTTGAATATTGAGGCAAATGAGTTTGGTGTGCTCACATCGACAGCAAGTTTTAATCGCCTTGCAATATCATTGGCTGATAATACTCCGCGAATAGCATGTTGTTCGCGATCAATCACTAAACAATGTTGTTGCCCTGCTGATTGCAATGTTTCAATTACATCACCGATTCGAGCATAATTTAAATCTTCAAAATCGATCGCTTTAAGATCTTCTTTAGGGATCATAAAATCAGCAACACTGAGGTGTTCACGCTGATGTCCTGCGGCCACTCGTTTTAATATCTCTTGATTATGTAATGACTCAAAACTGATTAAGCCAATAAACTGATCGTGATGGTCAATGACTAATTTAAGGCGGACATGTGACTTTTGCATTAAGTGCTCAACATTCACAGCCGATGTACTTGACTCAATAACCATAGGCGTCACTTTCTTGAAATCAGTAAACACGTTTAATGCCGAAGACTGTACTGATATGTCTTCATGGGCTTCTGGTGAAGTTAATTGGTCAATTTTTTCTACTGGGTATAGGGCTAATTTTTTCACAACAACATCCTTAATCAACAGCTACCGTTAAAATAAAACTATTATTATCAGTTATTTATATTTTTTCGGTATTTACTAGATATCTTGATTATCTGCCTGTGTTTTTATTAGCACAAGGCACATTTGATTAAACTTAATTAATTTTTATAAAATTAAGGTTTAATTCACACTGTTGTGATTCGGAGTATGTTAGGCGCTAAATTTAGATAATTCCCATCATTTTAAGACTTCAGGTTCGATTAACACACTATTATTTGCATCTGAAAACCACACTTGCCCTTCACTAAGGCTTACTTGTAACGCCATGTTACGATTAACAAATATATCCATTTGTTTAACTGCATCTTCAGGGAAATTAATCACGCTTAAATTATCGTAACGCGCGAATGCTTGCTGATTTTGTTGCCACCAAATAGGTACACTTCGGCCGCCATAAGTATAAAGAATGACTCGTTTTGAACGACCACACGCTTTTCTGAGCCACTTTTCATCTGCTTGACCAAATTCAACCCAAAGATCAATTTCGCCACTGAGGTTTTTATCCCAAAGTTCCGCTTCATCATCAACGCACAAACCTTTACTAAACACTAATGATTCTGATGCATTAATTGCAAATGCCAGCAAACGAACCATCATGCGGGTGTCGGTCTCAGATGGGTGTTGGGCTAAGGTAAATTGATGATCGGCATAATAATGACGATCCATATCTGCTATCTGCAAAGAGACTTTAAAGACGGTAGCTTTAGCGGCCATGAAGGGTTCCAACTCATATAAAAAAACCGAGTCTACTACAAAGTAGACTCGGTATAATAGGACATCATTCTTATCGGGTTAAATTGCGCCTGGACGAAGATGTTTTGCCATCGGGAAATGTGCGCTAAGCTGACTGACTTTAGCCAATGAAGACACAATTAGAATACGACTACCATGCTCATATTGATGAGTAATATCACTTAATAACGGTACCTTTTCTCTGCTGGCATCGCGCCTTAATAGTTCATTAATCTCGCCATCGAGCGGGTTATCACTGTAAACCACATCTAATGTCTGTAGCAAAGGCATTGCGGCTATAGGCAACAAATGCGTCGGAGTGTCCTCAGTTAATAAGATAATGTCGCCTTTAACACTCAAATGATCAAAAGCATCAAGATAACGCTGTTCAGTTAAGCCATCAAACTTATCTTGGTTAGTGGTAAAAAACTGTTCCCAAAATAAACGTCTATCTTTACCTGCGGATAATTTATGTTGGACTTCTTCTCGCTTGCTAGCAACAAAATCAAATAATGGTGCTAACGATGGTGGTAACATGGTTTCGAGTCTCGAACGAATCGTTCGCGCAAAAACTGGTGCTGCTCCAGCAGTACTTATTGCCACGACTAACCGGCCTCGGTCAACAATAGAAGGCGTAATAAATCGACAAAATTTAGGGTTATCGACCACATTAACCCAAATTCCACGCTCAGTGGCTAATTCGGCAAAGTCCATATTAAGTTGTTCATTAGCTGTGGCCAAATAAATAATGTCGACATTGGCAAAATCAGCGCTGCACACTTCGCGGCGCGAAAGTTTAATACGTCCCTGAGAATAATAGCTTTCAATCTCAGTGGCGACGTCTGGTGCAATTACATGAATATTGGCATCAGTACGAGACAAGAGATCTAGTTTACGTGTAGCGACCTCACCTGCGCCAACCAATAAGACCTGTAATCCTTGGGTATCTACAAATAATGGGAAATATTGCATTAATCTACTCAGTCTTCAACGATAGGGAATTGATGTTGTATCCAAGCACGGTATCCACCAATCATCGAGGCGACTTGTGTGTATCCCATAATCTGTAAATTATAGGCCGATAATGCTGCACGTTGGCCGGCACCGCAGTAAAGGAGTAATGGGGTATCTTTGTCAGGGAATCGATGCTCTATATCACGCTCAATAATGCCACGGCTCAAGTGTTTTGCTTTAGGTAAATGCCCTTGCAGCCACTCATTATCTTCTCGAACATCAATTAATTGCCACTGGTCTTGTTGTTGATATTGTTCAATCGTTAGCAAGGTAACATGAGGCATAACTGAATCAACTAAACGGGCGAAAGCTGGAGATGCTTGCATAGCGTATCCTTAAGTTAGGTAAAGTCGCTTATCAGTAACAAATGAGTACTTTATACGTCATAAACCGCAAAGTGGTTTAGTCTGTAGTTTATGAAAAAAATAAACTTATACAAGCGCTTATTCGTTATGCATTTCACTTCTTTGCGAACTACATTGCCAACACAACTCAAAACTTCCTTCATTTATTTCATGGCACTGAACGCATTGCCATTGAGGTTTTTCAATATCAAGTGCATCCAATAAACTCTGTGCTGCCACAAGCTGACTATCTGCAACCCATAACTCAACAGTCTGCATTTCAATAGGCAAACCGCCAACACCACCAATAAGCGCTTCTCCTTTAAGATCAACGTCTATTCCACTGGTTTCAAGTAATCCTTTCCATGTGTGAGCCTGCAGTAAGTTACCACCAGCCAATAATACTTTTCGTTGTTCCATGCGAGATCCTATGTCATTGCTCTTGCTGGCAAATTTATGTCATCCTACTGCCTAAGCCAAAATCTGTCGAGTATTGTTTATAAATTGGACATTTATAACAAACAATGATTATCTTAATGCTACATGGGTCATTGCACTCAATAACATCAAAAACGGGACTCTACATGACAAAAATAGTCTTAAAAGGTGTATTTCAAATCACCACCTGGAATGAATCGACTTATGCAGAACACCACAACGACAGCAAACAAACCATAGCAGAAATTAGCCAAACATATTCTGGTGACGTCAGTGGTTCTGCGCAAATCCGCTATATTATGTCATACCAAAAAGAAGGTTCGGCTGTATTTGTTGGCATAGAACACTTAACCATTGATACGCCAGAGATAGCAGGCAGCATAGTTCTGCAACATAATGGCGTATTCTCACAAGGCGTGGCACAGAGCCAATTTAACGTAATCGCTGATTCAGGGACCGATAACCTGCTGCAATATATTGGCCACGGCGAATTTACTTCAACCGAAAATGGTCAAGCTGATTACATCATCACTCTACAACATGAATAAAATAACTATTTCTCGTTTAGATACGGATATCGGCACATTTAGAGTATCAGCAAACCTCATACAAACAAGATTGGTTTTTAGCGGCGTTGAAATCCTCGGTAGCGACGGATGGGAAGCACTAATAATCGATCCGCAAACCCTGTGGTACAAAACCTTGTTGGTGGCCTGTAAAACACATTTAACATCTCAAAATAGTGACCTTCCATAAACAATAAACCCCAGCAAGCTGGGGTTTATTGTTAGCGATTAAATAATTAACAATGCATATTAAGGCATCATTGAAGGCTGGTCAGCACCTTCTTTTTCAATCTCTACAGGTAACATGTGCTCACGGTTAATACCCAATTTAACGGCTAAGTAACTTGCCACGTAAATTGATGAATATGTACCGACAAAAATACCTAATAGCAATGCAGTTGCAAAGCCATGGATCATCGTGCCACCTTTTAAGAACAGCGCAATAACGGTAATTAATGTGGTACCCGTAGTAATAACGGTACGGCTCATGGTCTGGGTGATTGAGGTATTCACAATCTCTTCAGGTGTGCCTTTACGCATTTTGAGGAAGTTTTCACGGATACGGTCATACACCACGATAGTATCGTTAAGTGAGTAACCCACAACTGTCAACAAACCTGCCAATACGGTCAAGTCAAATTCAAGCTGTAATACCGAAAACACCCCTAAAGTAACAATAACGTCATGGGCTAACGCCGCAACAGAACCTGCTGCTAAACGCCACTCAAAACGAAATGACACATAGATAAGAATACAGATTAGGGCAACAATAACCGCTAAGCCACCTTGCTCTGCTAACTCTTTACCTACCTGAGGACCAACAAACTCAACTCGCTTTTGAATCACGCCCGCATCAATTGATTGCGCTGCGGCTAATACCGCGGCAACCTGGACATCACTTTTTAGCTCATTTCTGACCGGTAAACGCACCAATATATCGCGGCTTGAACCAAAGTTCTGTACTACTGCACCTTCAGCTTCCGCTGAAGTCATAGTGCCGCGCAAAGCGTTCAAGTCGACAGGAGCTGAAAACTCCATTTCGACTACCGTGCCGCCAGTGAAGTCCAAACCCCAGTTAATGCCTTGAGTCGCAAGCGACCCTAGTGAGGCAATAACAAGAAGCATCGACATAATACTGATGATTTTAGCATGACGAAGAAAGTCGACTGTGTTCTTTACTGAAAATATCTGTAACATATTCAACGTCTCCCTTAGATAGACAATGACTTAACGCGCTTACCACCCCAAACCGCATTCACGATTGAACGTGTGCCTACGATGGCAGTAAACATAGAAGTCGCGATACCTATCATTAAGGTAACAGCAAAGCCTTTCACCGCTCCGGTACCAACAGCAAATAAAATTAATGCTGTCATAAAGGTGGTGATGTTGGCATCTGCAATGGTTGAAAATGCATTACCATAACCTTCATGGATGGCTTGTTGAACGCTACGACCGCCAAGAAGTTCTTCACGAATACGCTCAAAAATCAGCACGTTTCCGTCTACCGCCATACCCACAGTTAATACCATGCCAGCAATACCTGGTAGGGTTAATACCGCACCTGGGATCATCGACATCACACCAACAACCATGATTAAATTCGCCAATAATGCAAGGTTGGCAATAAAGCCAAATGCACGGTAGTAAACCATCATGAATACAAGTACAACAACCATACCCCAAATCATTGCTTGAACACCATTTTGGATGTTTTCTGCACCTAAGCTTGGGCCAATAGTTCTTTCTTCTACGATAGTCACAGGCGCAATTAAGGCACCAGCACGAAGCAATAACGCTAAACTTTGTGCTTCAGTGTGTTCAAGACCCGTAATCACAAAATTACGACCTAAACGCGCTTGAATGGTAGCAACTGAAATGACCTCTTCAATACGAGTCATTTTCACTGTGCCATCAGGATTACGTGTACCACTGTCTTTATATTCAATAAACAATGTTGCCATTGGTTTACCGATATTGTCTTTGGTGACGTTTGAGAAAATCGAGCCGCCTTTAGCGTCTAGATTAATCGCAACCTGTGGACGGCTATATTCATCGAAAGTTGGTTGCGCACCAGTAATATGATCACCAGTTAACATCACTTCTTTCTTCAATACGGCAATCCCACCTTCACGACGTTGGTACACTTCAGCACCAGCAGGTACACGGCCACTTGCCGCTGCACTCACATCAGCTTTGTCGTCAACCATACGAAATTCAATCGATGCTGTTGCACCTAAAATCTCTTTTGCACGCGCGGTATCTTGCACACCTGGTAATTCAACAATAATGCGCTCAGCGCCTTGACGTTGAACTACTGGCTCAGCAACACCAAGCTCGTTAACACGGTTACGGATAGTGGTAATGTTTTGCTGAAGTGCTTCTTCCTTAATCTGTTTAAGATAAGCATCACTCATGGTAGCAAGCAGCATAAACTCATTACCGCTGCTCGCATCGGTATAGGTCATGTCTTTACTGCGAGTTTTTAAATATGTTTCAGCTTGGTCAACAGTTGCAGCGTCACGAAACTTAATCGCAATCCCTTTTGGGGTTTTACGAATACCAGCGTAACGAATTTTCTCTTCACGAAGTTGGCTTCTGAAATCTGCTATTTTAGCTTCTTCCATTTTACGGATTGCTTCGCCCATATCCACTTCCATTAAGAAGTGAACACCGCCACGCAAATCTAAACCTAATTTCATCGGCGAACCACCAACAGCTTCAAGCCATTTTGGGGTTGCCGGTGCTAAGTTCAATGCAACGGTATATTTCTGGCCAAGCAGTTCAGCAATAGACTCTTTTGCCAACAGCTGCTGCTCAGGATTTTGCACACGAACTAATAACTGACCATTTTCAAGCTCGGCACGCTTTACCGCAATACCCTGACTCTCTAATAAATCAACCACAGTCGTTTGAGTCGATGCAGTGACTTCAGCGCCGCGGGTTGCGACGATCTGTACTGCATGATCTTCACCAAACAAATTTGGTATTGCATAAAAACTACCAATGGCGATGATGAGCATCACCATGATATTTTTCCACATTGGGTATTTATTTAACACACCATAGCCCTCTTGGCTTTATAACGACTGGATAGAACCTTTAGGCAATACCGCTGCAATATAATCCTTTTTGATCGTGATTTGGTTGTTATCGTTAATAGCTAATAACACATAATCACTTTCTTCACCGATTTTGGTTACTTTGCCTAGAATGCCACCACTGGTTAATACTTCATCACCTTTTGAAATAGAGGCCATTAAGTTTTTGTGTTCTTTAACACGCTTTGACTGCGGACGGAAAATCATGAAGTAAAAAATTAATCCAAACATGACTAGCATGAAAATTAACTGCATGGTTTCGCCACCGGCAGCGCCACTGATTGGGTTTGCATATGCATTTGAAATAAACATAGTTCTCTCTTCTTATTAGCTAAAATTAAACGGTTAATTCAGGTACTTCACGACCGAAACTGGTGTAGAACTCCTTAACAAAGGTGTCTAATGTACCTGTCTCAATTGCGCCACGCAAACCTTCCATCAACATTTGATAATATCGTAAATTATGGATGGTGTTTAAACGCGCACCTAAAATTTCATTACAACGATCTAAATGGTACAAATATGCACGTGAATAGTTTTTACAGGTGTAACAATCACACTTAGGATCTAATGTTGATGTATCATCGCGATGACGCGCATTGCGGATTTTAATCACACCTTCACTGGTAAATAAATGACCATTACGGGCATTACGCGTTGGCATAACACAGTCGAACATATCCACACCGCGACGCACGCCCTCAACTAAGTCTTCAGGTTTACCTACGCCCATCAAGTAGCGAGGTTTGTCAGCAGGGATCTGCGGACAAACATGCTCTAAAATGCGGTGCATGTCAGCTTTAGGCTCGCCCACTGCTAAACCTCCAACGGCATAGCCATCAAATCCAATATCTAAAAGACCCTTTATACTCTCGTCACGTAAGTCTTCAAATACTCCACCTTGAATAATACCAAACAAAGAGTTTGGATTTTCTAAGCGGTCAAACTCATCTCGCGAGCGTTTTGCCCAACGCAATGACATTTGCATCGATTTACGCGCTTCGTCATGAGTTGCTGGATATGGAGTACATTCATCAAAAATCATCACCACGTCAGAACCCAAAGAATCCTGAATTTGCATTGATTTCTCTGGGTCTAAGAAAATCTTTTCACCGTTAATCGGTGAACGAAAATGCACACCTTCTTCGGTTATTTTACGGATGTCACCTAAGCTGAACACTTGGAATCCGCCTGAGTCCGTTAGAATTGGCCGCTGCCAATTCATAAAATCGTGCAAGTCACCATGCTTGCGCATGATTTCTTCACCTGGACGCAGCCATAAATGGAAGGTGTTACCCAATAAAATATCGGCACCCGTCGCGCGCACTTCTTCCGGCGTCATCCCTTTTACGGTTCCGTATGTTCCCACAGGCATAAATGCTGGCGTTTCTACGGTGCCACGATCAAAAATAAGACGTCCGCGACGTGCACGACCATCTGTTGTATCTAATTCAAATTTCATAAATCACCTTGCCAGATAAACAGTCTGACTCGTTTAGTTTCTATAGTAATGAGGGCAAATCTTAATGCTTCAAGGTTACTGAGACATTAAATCAAAAAAACGCCCACTATTGTGGGCGAGTATTTTAAATCAAATTCGTTGCTTAGGGGGCTTTTTTCGTCACAAACATGGCATCACCATAGCTAAAAAAGCGATATTTCTGCGTAATAGCATGTTGATAAGCGTTCATCACTTCATCAAAACCAGCAAAAGCGCTTAATAGCATTATCAATGTCGACTCAGGCAAATGAAAATTGGTCACCATGGCATCAACGATTTTAAATTGAAAACCGGGATAAATAAAAATATCTGTATCACCACAGAAGGCTTGTAATGGGCCATCGCCACTGGCTCTGGCTGCACTTTCAAGCGAACGAACAGACGTTGTTCCGACGGCAATCACACGATGACCATTGGCTTTGGTTTGCGCGATGAGATCAACGACATCTTGGCCAACATTAGCCCACTCTGAATGCATTTTGTGCTCAAGAATATTATCAACTCGAACCGGTTGAAACGTACCAGCACCTACATGCAAGGTCACAAAAGCAATATTGACACCTTTAGCTTTTAATTCAGCCAACATGGCATCGTCAAAGTGCAAACCTGCCGTTGGCGCAGCCACAGCACCTGGCGTTTGGTTATATACCGTTTGATAACGCTCTTTATCAGCGTCTTCATCTGGACGGTCGATATAAGGGGGCAGAGGCATATGGCCGACATCTTCAAGCACTGCTAATACACTTTTATCAGACAGAAGCTCAAGTTCGAACAAGGCATCATGACGGGCCAACATTTTCATTTGATATCCGCCATCTAAGTCGATAAGAGTATCAACTTTAGGGGATTTAGAACTGCGAACATGGGCCAAAATACGTTTGTCGTCAAGCATACGTTCTACGAGAATTTCAAGCTTCCCACCCGTAGATTTTTGCCCGAATAATCGAGCTGGAATAACTCGAGTGTTATTAAACACCATCAAATCACCAGGGTTGATCAAATTGAGTAAATCGGTGAATTGTTTGTCGGCAAGCTGACCGTTTTCGCCACTTAGCGTGAGTAAACGCGAAGCATTGCGTTGTGCTGTCGGATAGCGAGCAATCAGCTCATCTGGGAGTTCGAACGAAAAATCTGCAACGCGCATGGTATAATCTCAACAGTAAAAACGGCCGCTAGTCTATGGCGAGCGCCGGTTAAGATCAAGTTTACTGATTACTTTTTTGTCGGTTTTTGTTTAATAACCTCTGTAGCAATATCATCTATATCAATCGAATTGGGCTTAGCGTCATTAAATGGTTGATTCGACTTATATGAATGCTCTTCGTAGCGCATATCTATGTGTACTTTATTTCTCTTAGGTACTGTAGACCGACCTAATAACTTTTTTATCAAACTCTTCATCATCCTTGACCCTTAAGATTAATCATATACCCTTTAACGGCTGTTATATTTGAGCATGTCACAACAATAATGATGTCCAATACTCAATGACATTTTTATATAAATCGTTATGATTAAGTTCACACTCTAGCCTAATTGTAACAGTCCGTTACAAACGGCTTGTATCATACTGTAAAATAATAAAATTAGAAGTACCATTTATGAACTTTCTAGCTCACTTACATTTAGCCGACATCAGCAATACTCACCTAGTAGCTAATTTGTCGGGAGATTTCGCCAAAGGTAACATTAGCCAACATCCGAAGCATCTGCAGCAAGGAATATGGCTACACCGTCAAATAGACCAAATTACTGACAGTCATGAAATTATTATCGATTTGCTCAAGTTATTCCCTAAAACCTCACGTCGGGTAGCCCCCATATTGATTGACCTAGTATTTGATCATTATTTAGCCTTTTATTGGGAAGAGTACCATCATCAGCCACTAGATGAGTTTTGTCAAAAAGCCTACCACCAGCTCAATACGACACTTGAACTCCCTTCGACATTACAAGCAATAGCGCCACAAATTATTGAGCAGGATTGGTTAAGTAGTTATCAAACAAGACTAGGGTTAAACCAGGCGATTAAGGGGGTAAGTAAGCGATTATCAAAACCTGAATTGTTTGACCATGCCATTAAAGATATTGATAAAATTTATGTTGACATCGAAATTGCATTTAGAACCTTTTATCCGCAATTGATGGCCTATAGCAGATTGTATAGTCGTAAAACGCCTGCTGAATATTTACCATTATAGAGAGTAATAACAGGAGTGAATTAAGAATGCCATCATGGGTAATCAACCTAAAATCTACCCTCAAATCCAAGCGATTTTGGTTTACAAGCCTTCGTGATATCACACTCATTGGAATAGCATTATTTTTTATTGCCAGTTATTTGCAACGAGATATGCGCAAAGGTGCTGCTGTCCCAATTGAAGCACACTTGATAACTAATAAACCCATATCACTGTTTACCTCAACATCTGTTGAGATGAAACAGCAATCCAACTCTTTGAGTATCAGCAATAAACCCACGTTGGTATATTTTTGGGGTACTTGGTGCCCGATATGCCAAGTCACCTCGCCTATGGTTAACTCGGTCAGTTCAGATCAAGATTATCAAGTGGTTTCTATTGCAGTTGCATCAGGTACCGATGCTGAAATAACAACCTTTATGCAGCAGCATGATTATCGTTTTGAGGTGATCAATCAACAAAACCAACCTCAGGCAATATCATTAAGCCAACAATGGGGCGCAATGGCTCTACCCGCGATTTATATCATCGATACGAATAACAATATTCGCTTTGTCACCTCAGGCGTAACCAGCAGTTGGGGCATGTCGTTGCGCTTGTGGTTAGCGACTTGGTAAACAACCTTTAGCCAAACATCTCTATATCAATTGGATAATTGATTTTTTTGTTATTAGCAAAATTTTGTTATTATTCGCGCCATAAGTGCGCATGGCTGAGTACTCATAAGCATCAGTGCCACACATCTTACCTGAATCAGACTCAATCAAAGAGAACATCTTATCATGCACATCTTTACATATAAGCCGCCATCTATTCCTTGGTTGGACATTCGCTATAAAGACCGTGATATTATCGTGATTAATAAACCTTCTGGGTTATTATCAAACCCAGGACGCTCGCCAGACACATTTGATACCGCAATAACTCGCTTGCAACTATGCCATCCTGAAGCCATTTTGATCCATCGTTTAGATTGCGACACCTCGGGTATTATGATTTTTGCGCGAACCAAAAAAGCCGAATCACATTTAAAAATTCAATTTCAAAATCGCCAAGCCAAAAAAGTGTATATTGCAGAAGTCACTGGCCACGTCGATGAACAGCAGGGGAAAGTAAACTTTGCTATCGGCCCAAACCCTGATTCGCCGCCATTTCAAATGCTCACCAGCACAGGCAAAGCTGCGTTAACCTACTTCCAAGTACTTGAACATAGACCACACTCAACCTTGATGGAACTTAAGCCGCATACGGGTCGCACTCATCAACTTAGGGTGCATATGTTATCCCTTGGTCATGCTATTTTAGGCGATGAATTTTATGGTGATGCAGCAACGATCAATGCCAGTAAACGTTTAAACTTGCATGCACAGTCACTGACAATTACTCACCCTTACAGCCAAGCTGAAATGACTTTTTTTAGTCAGCATCCATTTTAATAATATAAGTGAAGCCAGATTAGACGAAAAAAAAATGCTGACGCGGTGACGTCAGCATTTTTTAATCAGTGTCATAACATTAACTAGCTTGAGCAGCTTCTTTCGCTTCAGCGGCTTCACATGCTGCAGCGGTAAATATCACATCCGTAGAGCTATTCAATGCTGTTTCAGCAGAGTCTTGGATCACTCCAATGATAAAGCCAACAGCCACCACTTGCATCGCAACATCATTAGAAATACCAAATAAGCTACATGCTAATGGAATCAACAATAGCGACCCACCGGCAACACCTGATGCACCACAAGCTGAAACAGAAGCAATAACACTCAATAACAGTGCCGTCATAAAATCGACTTGAATTCCCAATGTATTTGCAGCAGCTAAAGTTAATACCGTAATAGTAATCGCTGCACCGCCCATATTGATGGTTGCACCAAGAGGAATAGACACTGAATAGGTGTCTTTATGCAATTTAAGTTCTTCACATAAAGCCATGTTTACCGGGATATTGGCTGCACTAGAACGAGTAAAAAATGCCGTAACCCCACTTTCACGTAAACACTTAAACACTAATGGATAAGGATTACGTTTAATTTTGACATACACAATAATAGGGTTAACCACCAAAGCAATAAATAGCATCGATCCCACTAACACCATCAGTAATTGACCATAGCCCGCTATGGCTTCAAAACCTGTTTCGGCAAAGGTAGCAGCCACTAAGCCGAAAATACCGATAGGTGCTAAACGGATAACAAAGCGGACAATATTCGACACTGCATCACTGACATCAGAAAGCATTCTCTTAGTACTGTCACTGGCATGATGCATGGTTATCCCTAAGCCTGCCCCCCACACCAAAATGCCAATATAATTACCGGTTAATAATGCATTAACTGGATTATCGACAATTTTAAATAATAAGGTATTGATAACTTCACTAATGCCTTGAGGAGGATTTGAGCCTTCAATTCCGGCGGTTAATAGTAAAGTGGTTGGAAACGCAAAACTAAATAACACTGCGGTTAATGCTGCAGCAAAGGTTCCCAGAAGATATAGCCCAATAATCGGACGCATATTGGTTTGGCTATTTTTCTTTTGATTAGCAATAGATGATGCCACCAAAACAAAAACCAGTATTGGCGCAATCGCCTTTAAAGCTCCCACAAAGAGTGAGCCTAAAAAAGCCACATTGTTGGCACCAGTTGTGGAAATACTTGCCAGGACCACACCCAAAATGATCCCGCTGATAATTTGAAGCACAAGGCTACCGTGAGCGATACGAGCGAATAGTGATGTTTTTTGATTCATTACTTAACCTATGATTATTATATTTATAGCTTTTTATGATCAAGGTTTTACTTATCTTTAGAAAGGGAAACATTAAAATGTTAATCATATCTGAACAGTTATCACCCACTGCATGTGGTGATATAAAACATACGTTTTAATACTGACAACATCATTGATAATATCAATGCTATTACTGAAAACACCCTGCTGTTTTACTCATTGATGTACGATCAATTCAACACGCTCAATTAACACACTTCAATCATTCCGTTTTCAGGGATAGCACTCCCTCATTAAAGTTAAGCATTACCTTGTGAACAGCGAATATACTGAACACTGTAAAAGCCTCATAGCTATATATCAGGATGGTGTGTGATAAGTCTAGTATTGATACAAAATGAGTAAAAAAATTTAAGCTTCGCTCATAAAGAAAGCATTAAATTGAAGCTTACCGACAACTTGCTACAAAATTGTTAACTATGTTAAAAATGAATAAATATCAAAAAATATCACCATTAACTTGGTTGTAATGCCTGTGCGCCTCTAAGCATTGCTTCAATCAGCTCTTTAGCATCAAATTTCGTTAATGCCTCATTTGCGCCAACTTGCTTGGCTTGGCTGACACTTATTTCACTCGATAATGAGGTATGAAGAATAATATATGCATGCTCAATTGCCGGATTATTTTTAACTTCGAAGGCTAATTCGTAACCATCTAGACCTGGCATTTCAATATCACTTACCAATAAGTCGATAGGTTTTCTTTCTGCGGCGGCTAGCTGCATCATTTGCAATGCATCACGGCCATCTGCGGTAACTTGATACGCTATATTAATGGAGTCCAGAGCATCGGATAATTGTTTACGGGCAACTTTGGAATCGTCCACCAACAAAATACGCAATGGTGATAATTTTTCACGTTGAACATCGGTTAATATTGCTCGATTACTAATGGGATCATCAGGGAATATTTTCGATAATAACAATTCGACATCAAGTAATTGCACTAATTGATCATTAAAACGAGTGACACCAGTTAAAAAGGCATTTTTGCCTAAGTTGCCAGAAGGCGCCTCAATATTACGCCAATTACACTCAATGATCTTATCAATGCCACGCACCAGAAAACCAATGACCATTCGCTGACAATCGGTAATGATGATGTAGCAATCTTTTCGCTCAGACTCACTCACAGGTTTATAACCAATAGAAGCCGCCATATCAATAACTGGTATAGTCATACCACGAATAGTCGCCGCGCCAAGAACAGCAGGGTGAGAATGCGGGATTTTAGTTAAAGGAGTATACGGTACGAGTTCACGAATTTTTAGAGTACCCAAGGCAAATAATTGTGTTTGATTCAACTTAAAAAGCAATAGCCCCTGTGATTGATTCGCTTTGCTTATTTTAGGACTCATTATTACCCCTTCATCTGAAGACTGAAATCAACTTCACTATAGCATTTATTGGCAATATGTAGACTAGATTTTATCGGCATTTATCTACAAATAGCATTACAAATCACAAAATTAGCAATTCACCTGATAATAGTCAGCACTGATATAATGCCGATTGTGATCACGCTTCAATACATCATTTTTTGTCATTAATTCTTGATAAATATTACCGAGTTATCAAGTTACGTTAACCGCTTGCCGCAAATGACTATTGCTATCAATACTCTTGTCACCACGATTAGTCTATATGGAACGGAAAAGGCAGCTCAAAAAATAACGTAAACTTCAAATAGCTAAATGCTGTGTGACAATTCACATTATAGGCATTACCTGACATAACTGCCTAAAATATATATCAAATGAGTCATGAGCATAAATATTTACGCTGATCTAAGCCCTTTAAAACAACGAAGGGAGACATAGATGAAATCAATGATTGATCTCACCTATTGTCTCCCTGATGCAATATTTAAATTTAACTCAATTAGTTTGAAGCAGATTGGAGCTCATAGAGCACGTCATACACAAACTGATCCCAACCATCAGCATCAAACGCTAAACCACTGGCATTACGCACTTGGCTAACAGCATGTAAGGGCGCGGCACCATTTTCCATCATGTAATAAGCCATTACCACTTCAGTACGATTAATGCCTGAACGACAATGAAGTAACACAGGTAAATTATCAGCTTCACACTCACGAATAAATGCGAGTACCTGAGGTAGTATTTCAGCACAAATGGCTAAATCCTCAGGCTCAGGTGGAATATTGTCAGGTAAATTAAATACTTTATGACGAATACCTAACTCTGCCATGGCCTTAGTGTCGCAACCTTCACCATTGTTTAATGATGCAATTGCACCGAAACCCGCTTGCTGTAACTCAGCTAAGTTCCATGCATCTTTGTTTGGACCACTACGACCTGCGACTTGTCCATCAACTAACCAAAAAATATGTTTCATATTACCTACTACTAATCTGGTTTTTTAGCCCAAATATCAACATTAACTGAGGACAACTTTTTACGTTTCTTTTTACCACTGCCTTCGGGCTTAGCCATTGGCTTAGGTTGTTCCAGCACGTTTTCGGGCACTACATCATCAGCCTCAAATCCAACAACTTGTTCACGCTCAAGGCGGATCTGATTCTTCTTCTCGATAACACTGAAGTGATGATACTCATCATGGGACAGCAAGGTCAACGCTAAACCGACCTCTCCTGCACGTCCACTTCGACCAATTCGATGCATATAATCTGCTGGACTGCGCGGTAAGTCAAAATTAATTACCACTGGTAATTTTTCAATATCAAGACCACGGGCAGCAATGTCTGTTGCAATGAGCACTTGAATCTCGCCGGCTTTAAAACCTTCCAATACCCGACTTCGCGCACCTTGCGCTTTATCTCCGTGAAAGACTTCAGCAGTGATACCACGTTTAGCTAATTTTTGAGCTAAATGATTACAACTATTTTTAGCGCCGACAAAAATGAGCACTTGACGCCATTGATGTTGTTGAAGCAGATGAGCCAGTAAGGCAGTCTTTTTTTCACGATTAACCGTCATGACACGCTGAACTAAGGTGCTTGCTTCAGCACTTTGTAATTGTATCTCAAGCGGATTGACTAACAGCGCTTGCGTTAGTTGGCGAACTTCATCAGGGAAAGTGGCAGAAAACAATAGCGTCTGTTTTTTCTTAGGAAGTAAGTCAAGCACCTGAGTAAGCTCTTCAGTAAAACCTAGGCTTAACATACGGTCAGCTTCGTCAAGCACTAAGGTTGACACTTGAGATAGCTTTAATGCGTTAGACGAAACTAAATCGAGCAGACGACCTGGTGTTGCGACCACGACATCAGCACCACCGCGCAATGCTAACATCTGAGTGTTAACAGACACACCACCAAAGGCCGCAACCACTTTAATGTCACCATTTAAGTGAACCGCATAGGATTTAAAGCTGTCGGCAACTTGCTTGGCTAACTCTCTTGTAGGCACTAAAACTAACGCACTAACAAAATTTCCTTTAGATGATACAGCTTGACGACTGACTAATTGATGCAATATCGGTAGCGCAAAAGCAGCTGTTTTACCCGAGCCGGTATTGGCACCTGCTAGTAAATCTTTACCAGTTAGCGTGCTTGGAATAGTTTCAGCTTGAATAGGGGTCGGCTGAAGGTGATTAAGCTCAGCCAATCTTGCCAACAATGGAGTATGCAGGCCAAATTCAGCAAAAGTCGTCGCGAGAGAAGCTTGGGTCATGTATCAAATGCGCTCAAAAATGAATATCAATCGCGCATTTTAACGTACTTTACCCCAGCAGTCAGATAAATTAACGAATTTGTTCAATCCCTTCTAAGTCGAGTAACCACTGTTTCATCTCAAGCCCATAAGCATAACCAGTTAGCTTGCCGCCCTTGCCTATTACGCGATGGCAAGGGACAATTATCGCTATCGGATTGGCGCCATTTGCTGCACCTACCGCTCTGACCGCTTTAGGCCTACCTATGGTATTAGCGATATCACTGTAACTGCAACGCATTCCAAATGGCAACTGACTCAATGCTTGCCAAACCTCTTGTTGAAACTCAGTCCCTTTCGGCGCTAAGGTCACATCAAATTGTTGCCTTGTCTTAGCGAAATATTCAGCTAACTGAATCACAGTTTCATCAATGTGGCGCTGCGCCTCTAGTAATATAGCGCGATCAGGCTCGATATCGCTTTGCGGTAAAGCAACTTGAGCATGAACGTTTACCGTTAAACTCCTTTGAGCCAGATCCTCAACCTGTAAATGGGTTAATCCGTGCTCAGATGCTTTAAGCGACAGTAAGCCAACAGGACTCGTAACTAAGGCATGGCACTTAAGCGACATAAAATGGGTCATAAAATTATCCGTTTTTGGCAGCGACAGGATCGTGATCCCAAAGCTGAAAGGTTAAGTAACTGCCCCAAGGTGATGCTTGTTTTGTCATATCAGCAGCAATACTTAAATATGATTTTGGTGTTTCAATGGATTGACCCGCCTGTTCATGTAACGCATACAAGCGCTTTTTGATAACTAAATCAGAACTCAAAAACATATCTGGATCACTTAAGCCGCGCATCTTAGCGTACGCGACAGTCCACGGACCAATACCTTTTACTTCAAGCCAGTCGTCAGGTGTTGAGTCTGCATGTTGATGTACAAATTTCCCCAAAGCATTCAATGCTAATTTTCGAGCACCAGGCATGTTTAGTTCATCCAATGATGCTGCAGCAATAGTTCCTGGCGTCGGAAATAATCGCCAAGTCTTACCATCAATGAGAAGTGTTGTACCATAATGCTTAACCAGTAAATTTAATAACTTAGTCGCTTGCAATACACTCACTTGTTGCCCTAACACAGCTCTACAAGCAGCTTCAAACACACTGCCCGTGGCTGGAATACGCAAGCCAGAGTCAATTTGAGCTCCTAATGTAATAATAGGTAACAATGCTTGGCGAATAACGACCATGTCAGCATCTAAATCGAACATACGTCGTAATTGCAATACAATATGATGTAATGATTTAATATCGTTAGCATCAAGTAAGTAAATACTCACATCCAACTGGGGTTTATCGATATTAGGCGAAACATAAAAAAAACCGTCAACTCCATCAAATGAAAATGTTCGACCATAACGACCTAACTCATCGTCAATAACTTCCATATTGTCGACTTGACGAAATGCATAAAAAGCTAACATTTTACTCCAACTCAGAGGCGGTCGGTAAGCTAATGCTAATGTAATTGGTTTAATGTAAGTTCTCACTTGGTTATCTTTACAAGGATGAGTGTCGTCCGTTGAACCTCGGCTTGTTTGGCGCAAATCACTCGGGGTTAACAGTAACTGTTGTTTAAAAAATTCATTAAACCGCCTGATGCTATTAAAGCCTGCAGCCATAGCAACTTCAGTCATTGATAATTGTGTTTGGTGTAATAACTGTTTAGCAAACATCAACTGCTGATATAACGCAAAGCGTTTAGGCGATGTCCCCATTCCTTGATTAAAGAGTTTATGTAGATAGCGACTGCTAATGCCGAGCTTTTGTGCCAACGACTCGACAGTTCCAGCGTTGTCGCCACTTAAAAAGCCTTGTTCAATTAACTTGATGGCTCGCATTAATGTTGTTTGAGTGCCTAACCACGCAAAGGAGCTTGGAGCACTATCTGGTCGACATCTCAGGCAAGGCCGGAGCCCTGCATTCGCCGCTTTTATAGCAGAATCAAAGTAACGAACATTTTTTTCATAGGGCGCTGGGGCGGGACAGATTGAGCGGCAATAGATCCCGGTGGTAAGTACCCCAGTAAAAAATTGACCATCAAAGCGTGCATCACGACTCAATCTCGCCTGTTGGCAGATCTGAGCTGTAATATTGCAATCGCTATTAATCTGTACCATTAATTCCGTTAGCCTCGTTAACTTTAGTCAAGTGCAATAGAAAAACTGAACCTTTTTCAGTGCACTGCGTATCTGAGTAATTATCTTACCTAAACACAACAACCACGACTAGCGGAAAACGGAACTCAATCGTTTCGTATAATGTAACAATTTAACCGATTACATTTGGTAGATTTACGTTATCCTAGTCAGCAGAATTTTCACCATTACGTTAGAGCATTAGATGTTTAAATTTTTTGAATCATTGACCCAAGCACTGCCACAAGAAGAGCCGACCCAGCCCCCCAATACTTTATATGCATTTTGCCGCCATTATACCCGCGGATTTGGGTTACCTTTAATTGTGATGTCGGTGCTAACGGCTGTACTGGCGATGTTGGAAGTCTCGCTCTTTGGTTTTATGGGCAAATTAGTCGATTGGTTAGTGACCAAAAACCCGCAAACCTTATGGCAAGATGAAGGTACAACATTAATTATCATGTCGGTGCTTGTGTTAGTGGTTATTCCGCTGATTGTCTGGCTGCATGCGTCTATCGTGCATCAAACACTATTGGGCAACTACCCTATGGCGATTCGCTGGCAAGCACATCGCTATTTGCTCAAGCAAAGCATCTCATTTTATCAAGATGACTTTGCCGGACGAATAGCCACTAAGGTTATGCAAACATCGCTTGCGGTCCGTGAAACGGTGATGAAATTACTCGACGTTCTCATGTATATCTTGGTTTATTTCACCTCGATGCTGGTGATGATTGCCGCTGCTGATGTGCGCCTGATGCTGCCCATGCTGGTATGGTTGGCTGCTTACGTCTTAATTCAGTGGAAATTAGTGCCAAAGTTAAAGGCGATATCCACAGAACAAGCCGATGCTCGATCAACCATGACCGGGCGTATTGTTGACAGTTATACCAATATTTCTACCGTAAAGCTGTTCTCACATACCACCCAAGAAGCTGACTATGCTCAAGACAGCATGACACATTTCTTAAAAACTGTTTATGGCCAAATGCGCCTGGTAACGATCATTAATGTCTTAGTACAAATCATTAATTACGTGTTGGCGTTTACTATCGCTGCGGTATCTATTTGGTTATGGGCTGACAATGCGATTACGGTTGGCGCAATTGCCATTGCTGTAAGTTTAGCCCTTCGTTTAAATGGTATGTCACAGTGGATCATGTGGGAAATCAGTTCGCTATTTGAAAACATTGGTACCGTTACCGATGGAATGAATACTTTATCGAAACCGATTGCGATTCAAGATAAACCCAACGCCAAAGACATTACTGTTGATCAGGGTAAAATCGATTTTAACCAAGTGAGTTTTCATTATGGCGAAAAAGCAGGAGTCATTGAACAGCTAAACCTGAATATTAAAGCTGGCGAAAAAGTCGGTTTAGTAGGACGCTCTGGTGCAGGAAAGTCGACGTTAGTAAACTTACTAATGCGTTTTCATGATGTTGAAAAAGGCCAAATACTCATTGATGACCAACCTATAACAGATATTACCCAAGACTCATTACGGGCAAACATTGGTATGGTTACTCAGGACACATCTTTGCTGCATCGCTCAATTCGTGAAAACATTTTGTACGGTGATCCTCATGCCAATGACGAGCAACTAGTAGCTGCTATCACTCAAGCACAAGCAGCAGAGTTTATTGATAATTTAACTGATCCATTTGGTAACAAAGGACTCGATGCCCAAGTTGGTGAGCGCGGAGTCAAGCTATCTGGTGGCCAACGCCAACGCATTGCCATTGCAAGAGTATTATTAAAGAATGCACCCATTTTATTACTTGATGAAGCAACATCAGCGCTCGACTCTGAAGTTGAAGCCGCGATTCAAGAATCATTGTATGAATTAATGGAAGGCAAAACAGTGATAGCGATAGCGCATCGACTGTCGACGATTGCAGCTATGGATAGGCTAATTGTATTAGATAAAGGCTGTATTGTTGAGCAAGGAACTCACCAAGAACTCATTGACGCTAAAGGCATATATGCACAGCTTTGGGCTCACCAAACCGGTGGTTTTTTGGGTTTAGATTAAAACTTACCCGAGATAGTTTGTAACTCACCTCTACTGCAAAAGCCACTCACACAATGAGTGGTTTTTTTATTGTGGTATAAACAATAGGATTCAACACAAACAGCTATATTCGCGATTAGACCAACAGCAAAAATGAACAGATATGATAATGGAAATCAAAAAATCATGATGTTTTGTTTAATTAGGTTGGGATTATTTTTGATGGTGTTTGATGATGTTTGATATTGAGGATGAAGCTAGATGGTGTTTGATTATGTTGGATATTGAGGATGAGGCTAGATGGTGGTCGCTACTGGGCTCGAACCAGTGACCCCCTCCTTGTAAGGGAGGTGCTCTCCCAGCTGAGCTAAGCGACCTGGGATATAGCGCAAAACTAAATTGATATGGTGGTCGCTACTGGGCTCGAACCAGTGACCCCCTCCTTGTAAGGGAGGTGCTCTCCCAGCTGAGCTAAGCGACCTGGGATATCAATCTTTTTATAACTGTTAGTAAAATATGGTGGTCGCTACTGGGCTCGAACCAGTGACCCCCTCCTTGTAAGGGAGGTGCTCTCCCAGCTGAGCTAAGCGACCTGGGATATTTTACTTTTGAGTCCATCAATCTATAAAAGATATGGTGGTCGCTACTGGGCTCGAACCAGTGACCCCCTCCTTGTAAGGGAGGTGCTCTCCCAGCTGAGCTAAGCGACCTGGGACTCTACACAAAAACTTCTGAAAATTATATGGTGGTCGCTACTGGGCTCGAACCAGTGACCCCCTCCTTGTAAGGGAGGTGCTCTCCCAGCTGAGCTAAGCGACCTGGGATATAATTAACAGTAATGTTCCATAAATAAAAATATGGTGGTCGATACTGGGCTCGAACCAGTGACCCCCTCCTTGTAAGGGAGGTGCTCTCCCAGCTGAGCTAATCGACCTCGCTGTGTGGGGCCGTATTATAGGGGGCAAGCAAAACCTGTCAACGCTTTTTATTTAAAATATTGCCAGTCGGGCTAAAATTGTTCGCTTTGATGCTTTGTTGAACAAGGGATTGTACTCAATAATAAAGAAAATTCAAAAACAACCCTAGGTTTAGATGTCCGCCATTTCAACTGCTGGGTTTGACTGTTAGAATAGCGTCACATTTTTTTGTTTGTCTTCTTTAGACGTTTATAAATAGGTTAGTGTCCGATTATGACTACCAAGACGCGTTTTGCTCCAAGTCCAACTGGTTTTCTTCATGTAGGTGGTGCTCGAACAGCACTTTATTCATGGTTGCACGCTCGTGCTAACAATGGTGAATTTGTACTTCGTATTGAAGACACTGATATTGAACGTTCAACTCAAGAAGCCTGTGACGCTATCCTTGATGGTATGAACTGGTTAGGTTTGACTTGGGATGAAGGCCCTTACTACCAGACTAAGCGTTTTGATCGTTACAATGAAATTATTGCGCAAATGCTTGATAAAGGCACTGCCTATAAATGTTATTGTTCTCGTGAACGTATTGAAAGCATGCGTGAAGAGCAAGCTGCACAAGGTCTACAACAAAAATATGACGGTTGCTGTCGTAACCTTGCACCTCGTGATACTGATGAGCCCTTTGTTGTTCGCTTTAAAAACCCTATCGAAGGCAGTGTGATATTTGATGATCACGTCCGTGGACGTATCGAAATTTCTAACGATATGCTTGATGACTTAATTATTAAGCGTACCGATGGCGTACCTACTTATAATTTCTGTGTTGTAGTCGATGACTGGGATATGGGCATCACCTGCGTTGTACGCGGTGAAGATCATATCAATAATACTCCACGCCAAATCAACATCCTTAAAGCCTTAGGCGCACCTATTCCTGAATATGCTCATGTGTCGATGATTCTAGGTGACGATGGCGCCAAGCTATCTAAGCGACATGGTGCTGTAGGCGTTATGCAGTACCGTGATGACGGGTATTTACCTGAAGCACTATTAAACTACCTTGTTCGCTTAGGTTGGTCTCATGGTGATCAAGAAATATTTTCAATGGACGAGTTGAAAACGCTGTTTAAATTAGATGATATCAATAAAGCGGCTTCAGCTTTTAATACTGATAAGCTCGTTTGGCTAAACCAACATTATATCAAGTCTCTCGATCCTGTTTATGTCGCATCGCATTTACAGTGGCATATGGATGATCAGAAAATTGATACCAGTAATGGCCCAGCGCTAACTGAAATTGTTACGGCACTATCTGAACGTGCGAAAACACTAAAAGAGTTAGCCGCTTCAAGCCGATACTTCTATGAAGACTTTGCAGATTTTGATGAAGCCCAAGCTAAAAAGCATTTACGTGGCGTTGCACTAGAGCCTCTAACATTGTTTAATCAAAAATTATCTGAGCTAAATGATTGGAGTGTAGAGAATATTCACCACGTTATTGAAGCGACAGCAACTGAACTTGATGTCGGTATGGGTAAAGTGGGTATGCCTTTACGTGTTGCCGTGACAGGCGCAGGGCAGTCTCCTGCGTTAGATTTAACCTTGTTCTTAATCGGAAAAGAAAGATCTGCACAAAGAATATCCAAAGCGATTGAATTTGTAGCAGATAGAATAAATTCCTAAAAAACGAGTTGACACTTTTGGGTATGCTGCATAGAATGCGCCTCGCAGTTGAGACATGATGTTAGTTTTTTCTAGTAGCATATCCAAAAGCATTAAGTAAGAGGGGTTATAGCTCAGCTGGGAGAGCGCTTCGCTGGCAGTGAAGAGGTCCACGGTTCGATCCCGTGTAGCTCCACCACTTACTTAACTATCTTTAAATAGATATTAGCATTGATGTTTAGCCTACAGACACCAATGAGTATTCACTCGATACAGAGTATAACGTATCAACTGTGTCCCATTCGTCTAGAGGCCTAGGACACCGCCCTTTCACGGCGGTAACAGGGGTTCGAATCCCCTATGGGATACCATATTTAAGATGGTTGAACATGATTCGAAACTGTTTTTTAGAAAAAGTGTTTGATGATCTATATAG
The DNA here is from genome assembly GCF_014163845.1 of Shewanella sp. SR43-4. NCBI lineage: Bacteria > Pseudomonadati > Pseudomonadota > Gammaproteobacteria > Alteromonadales > Shewanellaceae > Shewanella > Shewanella sp. SR43-4. The sequence continues at coordinate 49,023 of NZ_JACJEB010000009.1, forward strand.
CACTGGTGTTTAGCCTACAGACACCAATGAGTATTCACTCGATGCAGAGTATAACGTATCAACTGTGTCCCATTCGTCTAGAGGCCTAGGACACCGCCCTTTCACGGCGGTAACAGGGGTTCGAATCCCCTATGGGATACCATATTTAAGATGGTTGAACATGATTCGA
>NZ_JACJEB010000009.1:49291-49506 GCF_014163845.1 Shewanella sp. SR43-4
AACTGTTGTTTTAGAAAAAGTGTTTGACGATCTACATAGCACTGGTGTTTAGCCTACAGACACCAATGAGTATTCACTCGATACAGAGTATAACGTATCAACTGTGTCCCATTCGTCTAGAGGCCTAGGACACCGCCCTTTCACGGCGGTAACAGGGGTTCGAATCCCCTATGGGATACCATATTTAAGATGGTTGAACATGATTCGAAACTGTT
>NZ_JACJEB010000009.1:49606-225284 GCF_014163845.1 Shewanella sp. SR43-4
ACCAATGAGTATTCACTCGATACAGAGTATAACGTATCAACTGTGTCCCATTCGTCTAGAGGCCTAGGACACCGCCCTTTCACGGCGGTAACAGGGGTTCGAATCCCCTATGGGATACCATATTTTTCAAATTTTGGTGTCTATTAACTAAAATTTGGGGCTATAGCTCAGCTGGGAGAGCGCTTCGCTGGCAGTGAAGAGGTCCACGGTTCGATCCCGTGTAGCTCCACCAATTAATATTGGTACTAATGCTTAATATCATTTTTGCATTAAAAACAAAAAAACCACCTCATGGTGGTTTTTTTGTATTTGCGATTTCTTGTCTATTCTATCGAGATATGGATATCATTGATTATCTGGTTTACCAAGAATACATAATCAACCTTACTCAATCTTCAGTAATTTATTCATCAGCTACTCCCCCACTTATTAGATCTCGATAACATCATAAGAAAATGTGTGACATTCCACCCATTGCTTTATTGAATGTGTGTGACTATCCACACACAAAATGATTCCTATTTTCCCTATGTAAATTTAAATTAATAAATATCATGCAGTTACAAATAATTAACATTCTGGCCCAATGCTTGCTATGTTTTAACTATCCTCATAAGCGTTTATGGCGTACTTGTTCTGGAGCAAGTCACCAGCTGAGGAAAAATAAAACACTAAAAAAAAAGGAAGTTAATTATATGAAAAAATCAACAAGTGCCTTTACTCGACCTCTAAAATCAATGGCTAAGCTAGCAACGATTGCCTCAATCCTTGCTGCGAGCTTTAATGTCTTTGCTGAACCGATAGAAATTAAATTTTCGCATGTGGTTGCAGAGAACACGCCAAAAGGACAGATGGCGCTGAAATTTAAAGAGTTAGTTGAACAGCGCCTACCAGGTGAATACATTGTTAACGTATTCCCAAACTCACAGTTATTTGGGGATAACAATGAGCTGGCGGCATTACTGTTAAACGATGTGCAATTTGTTGCACCATCATTGTCTAAATTTGAGCGTTTTACCAAAAAACTACAGATTTTCGATTTACCTTTCTTATTTGAAGATATGGCAGCGGTTGATCGTTTTCAGCAATCAGAATCAGGCCAGAAATTACTTAACTCAATGAACCGTAAAGGCGTTGTTGGTCTGGGATATCTTCACAACGGTATGAAACAGTTTTCAGCAAACGATCCATTAGCATTACCAGAAGATGCTAAAGGCAAAAAGTTTCGTATCATGGCCTCTGACGTGATTGCAGCTCAGTTTGATGCTGTTGGTGCCATTCCAGTAAAAAAACCATTCTCTGAAGTGTTTACTTTATTACAAACCCGCGCAATTGATGGTCAAGAAAATACTTGGTCAAATACCTACTCAATGAAATTCTATGAAGTGCAAAGTCAAATCACTGAGAGTAATCACGGTGTTTTAGATTATATGGTGGTGACATCAAATACCTTCTGGAAAGGCTTACCAGCAGAAAAACGTGCCATCTTTAAGTCATCTCTTGATGAAGCGATTGCCCTTGGCAACAAAATTGCCTCAGAAAAAGATAATGAAGATAGACAAGCGATTATTGACTCTAAGCGTTCTGAACTCGTCACGTTAACCCCTGCTGCACGCCAACAGTGGATTAATGTTATGAAACCAGTTTGGGCTAAGTTTGAAGATCAAATTGGCAAAGACATGATTGATGCTGCTGTCGCGGCTAACACTAAATAGTCTAAATACTTGATGTGGTACTGAATGCATTCAGCGTTAGTACCACCCTTTTTTATTTAAGGAGTATGACCGTGATTTCAAGACTATTTGGTTATTTTGAAGAAGGCTTTCTTAATCTTTTGATTACATTAATGACATTGCTCGTTTTTGGCGAAGTTATTGCTCGTTTCTTTTTCGATACCGGTTTCTTATGGATCCAAGAACTCACCCTAACCTTATGTGGCTGGTTTGTACTATTTGGCATGTCTTATGGTGTCAAAGTGGGTGCACATATTGGCGTTGATGCCTTTGTGTCTAAATTGTCAGGCAAACCTCAGAAAGCGGTAGCGATCTTTGCATGTCTATGTTGCATTATTTACTGTGCGATGTTTTTAAAAGGGGCTTGGGACTACCTTAGTCAAATGTACCAAATTGGTATCCCGATGGAAGATATCGACTTTCCAGTATGGTTAATTCAACAGCTAGATCCCGATTTTGCTTGGGAAACATTGCGCATCGATGTAGACGATGGTGCCGTGCCGATTTGGTTATCTCAAAGTATTCTCATTATCGGATTTTCAATGCTCACCTGGCGCTTTATAGAATTGTTTATCGCTATTCTAAAAAACCAAGCAGTCGGCTTTCAATTGGCCGATGAAGCTAAAGACAGTATGCATTTAATTGATGAAGCAGCGCTATCCACATCATCCGAACAACAACGAGAAAATGATAAGGACGCGAAATAATGACTATAGCCACACTCTTTATCGCTTTGTTTATATGTATGATGATTGGTATGCCGATTGCTATTGCTTTAGGCTTTTCAAGCATGTTGACGATTTTGTTGTTTTCAAACGACTCACTCGCCTCAATTGTGCTTAAACTATATGAATCAACATCAGAACATTACACTTTATTAGCTATTCCATTCTTTATTTTATCGTCAGCATTTTTGTCTACTGGTGGCGTCGCTAGGCGTATTATCGACTTCGCTATGGACAGTGTCGGTCATATCCGCGGTGGTCTTGCTATGGCCTCCGTTATGGCTTGTATGTTGTTCGCCGCCGTATCAGGATCGTCACCTGCCACTGTTGCTGCAATTGGTTCAATTGTAATTGTTGGCATGGTACGAGCTGGATATCCTGAAAAATTTGCTGCTGGAGTGATTACCACCTCAGGAACTTTAGGTATTTTAATCCCACCTTCAATTGTGATGCTGGTTTATGCAGCTGCAACTGAAGTATCTGCTGCTAGAATGTTTATGGCAGGTCTGATACCAGGATTAATGATGGGCTGTATTTTAATGCTGGCCATCTACATTGTGGCAAGAATAAAAAAGCTACCTTCACGCCCTTTTCCTGGCGTAAAAGCGCTAACGATATCAAGTGCTAAAGCTCTTGGTGGTTTAGCACTTATCATTATTGTACTCGGATCAATTTATGGTGGTATCGCCAGCCCTACAGAAGCTGCAGCAGTAGCCTGTGTATACGCTTACTTTATTGCGGTATTTGGATATCGAGATATTGGGCCACTTAAAAATGTGGCTTGGCGTAATCAACAAGAGTCTTTAATCGGAGCCTCATTTCGCAATATCGGCTACATGTTACTTGCTGTGATAAAAACACCTACCGACAAAGAAATTCGTCATGTGGTTCGTGACGGCGCAAAAGTCAGTATTATGCTGCTATTTATTATTGCTAATGCCATGCTATTTGCGCACGTGTTAACCACCGAACGCATTCCGCACATTATTGCAGAAGCCATTGTCGGATTAGGTTTGCCTGCCTGGGGATTTTTGATCATTGTTAACTTACTGTTGTTAGCCGCAGGTAACTTTATGGAGCCCTCTGCCATTTTGCTCATTATGGCGCCCATTCTGTTCCCTATCGCAACGCAACTGGGTATAGACCCTATCCATTTAGGGATCATTATGGTGGTTAACATGGAGATAGGAATGCTCACCCCCCCCGTCGGACTCAATCTCTTTGTCACCGCGGGAATAACGGGTAAAAGTATGGGATGGGTCATTCAGTCATGCTTACCTTGGTTGGTATTATTACTCGGTTTCTTGATGTTAATTACCTATATTCCACAAATTTCACTATTTTTACCGGAATATATAGACAAATTAAACGGCTACTAGCTTGATAATTCGCGTATTATAAACGAGCCTTGATTAAGGCTCGTTTTTTTATTCATGACTCAAAATAACCACAACTAATTGGTAATATTCATGCTTTCATTTTTTACCATCAAGAAACGTAATATTTTAGTAAGCATCATGCTCATCATAGGATTATTACTCACTCTTAAAATGACTTATTGGTATGTACTTGAACAAGGCACGAAAAATATTGCAGAGCAATCTGAGAAGCAAATCAATGAACTGGTTATTTTTATCGATAACGCACTGTCACACTACGAGAATATTCCAGCCGTACTGGCACAAAACCCTATATTAGAACAGGGGTTACTCGATCAACAAAACTTTCAAACTATTGAAAAGCTGAACGCTTATTTATCTGAATTACAGCAAGTCACCGAATCATCTGATATTTACCTGACCGATGCGCTCGGAGTCGCTATTGCCGCCAGCAATTGGGATCAGCCGAATTCTTTTATTAATCATGACTATTCATTTAGACCCTACTTTATCGAAGCGATATCAGGTAAATCAGGACGTTATTATGCCGTCGGAACTTCATCAAATAAGCGCGGCTTCTATTTTGCTAACCCGGTTTATCACAATGGTCTAGTCTTGGGTGTAGTCGTTGTGAAAGTTGATATTGGCTTAATTGAACAACAAAGTAGTGGCATTGCCATCGCAAGCCAATATGAATTTATGATCAGCGATCCAGACAATATCGTGTTTCTATCAAGCATCAATAGCTGGCGATTTAATTCATTATCACCGCTGACACAGGCCAAACGTTTTGCACTCAACTCTTCAAAACGTTACGCCAATAGACCCATTGGTGAGCTTAGTGTCAATCCTAGCTTTAAGGTTGGTAACTCCCATGCTGCTCAGGTTTACCAAATATCATCCTTTGAGGGGCAAAAAAAATACCTTGAACGTCATCAATTTATGCCTAATGCCAATTGGAACGTTCATGTACTTGCACCAATGAAGCCCTTATATGAGTCTTTGCCACAGATATTGCTATTGGCTGCCACGCTATATTTATTACTGGCATTATTTATTCTTTATAACATTGAACGTCGTAAAAATTTACGCCGAATGCGTCAAGCACAAAATCAACTTGAACAAAGGGTAAAAGAGCGCACCTTAGAGCTTGAGCAAGCCAACACCCAATTAAAAGACACTCAAGACGAACTTATTCAAGCTGCAAAGCTGACCGTCATAGGCAGCCTCTCAGCCAGTATTAATCACGAACTAAATCAACCTCTGGCAGCACTAAGAAGTTACGCACAAAATACCCAAACTTTCATCGGGCGAAATATGCTTGACGATGCCGGTAATAACATCAAAATCATGATCGAACTAACCGATAGATTGGCTGATATTATTGGCCAATTTAAGAGCTTTACCCGTAAGTCTCAAGGTAAAGACAATGCCACTGATATAACAAAATCGATAGAGCAAGCATTAACAATTGTTCAACCTGAAATAGACAAGCAAGGTATAAAACTGTCGTTGCAACTCCTACAGGGTAAGTGTCAAATCTGGGGTGACAGCGTGCGATTACAGCAAGTATTGGTTAATCTTATCAGTAATGCCATTGTCGCAATGCAACAATCTACCGAACGAAAATTACGTATCGAAGTCTATTGCGATAATAAGGTAAACATTAGTATCCAAGACAGTGGTCCGGGTGTGAGAGAAAGCCAAATGAGCAAAATTTTTGAACCTTACTATACCACCAGCGAACGTCAGGGATTAGGATTAGGCTTGTCCATCTCGCAACGGATTATCGAATCCATGCAAGGTTCTATTACAGTCGAAAACGCCCTTCAAGGTGGCGCTATTTTCCATATTATTTTGCCTCTTTATTTACGTGAGGAAGTCTAAACGTGACTCAAATACAAGACATCAACGATTATCAAGTCATTATTGTTGATGATGAACCTCATATTGGTATCGTGTTGCAACAATTATTCAAACTCGAAAATATTCGTGCCTTAGCCACCACAGACCCACAGTCTATTTCCAGTCACATTACCGCTAACTGGCCAGGTATTGTGATCTCTGATGTCAATATGCCATTACTTGATGGATTGAGTTTATTACAACAACTGAAACAACAAGACAGTGATCTTCCTGTTGTACTGTTAACTGGCTTTGGTGACATAGCAATGGCTGTCGACGCACTGAAAAAAGGGGCCTACGACTTTATCGAAAAACCTTTTAATAACGAACACATACTCGATGTCACCAAACGGGCTCTAGATAAGCGATCGTTAACTTTAGAAAACCGCAAGCTTAAACGCGAACTTGAATCTCACATTGCTCCTGGCCCGCGTATTTTAGGAAACAGTCCGAGCGTAATGAAAATGCGCCACCTTATAGACCAAGTATTAGATACACCCGCCGATATTATGATTGAAGGTGAAACCGGTGCGGGTAAAGAGTTAGTCGCCCGATATTTACATGACCATAGCTACCGTAACAAAGCCAATTTTGTCGCAATTAATTGTGGTGCTATTCCTGAAAATCTCATAGAAAGCGAACTCTTTGGTGCTGAATCAGGCGCTTTTACCGGCATAGACAAACGCCGTATCGGCAAATTCGAATATGCCAATGGCGGTACACTACTTTTAGATGAAATAGAAAGTACTCCAATGGCGTTGCAGGTGAAATTATTACGCGTGTTGGAAGACCGCAAAGTTGAAAGGCTAGGCTCAAACACACCAATAGACTTAGATATCAGAGTCATTGCTGCAACAAAATTAAACTTGCAGCAGCTGTGTGAAGAAAGCAAATTTAGACAAGATTTATTGTATCGTCTTAACTTGGTCACTATTGTTATTCCGCCGCTAAGAGATAGAAGAGAAGATATTCCACTGCTGTTTTTACACTTTGCTAGAATTGCATCGGCTCGATACCATAAAGCACTTATTGCCTTAAATACGTCACAAACCATGGTGCTTACCGCACATGATTGGCCGGGTAATGTGCGTGAATTACGTAACTTAGCTGAACGCTATGTTCTACTGGGCGCTGAGGCCGCTTTTGCTGGTAATCTAGAAAGCAATACAACCATACATACCAGTATGTCGTTGCAGCAGCGAGTAGAGTTTTTTGAGCGTATGTTGATTGAAGAAGCCTTAAGTCATAATAAAGGCAGCATAAAATTAACCATGGAACAGCTCGAGCTCCCCCGTAAAACCTTGTACGACAAAATGCGCAAATTTGACTTAGACCGTAAACAGTTTATCGAGAATTAACCTGTTAATCGGCGATAGATACATCAGCAGCATGCTGTTGATGTATTCCTAAACGCCAAATAGCGACTAGTAACAATGCCAAAAGCGTCATAGAACCCACTACCACCCCATTCCATTCTGCTTTATGCCAAAACAACATTAAGTAAGGTCCGCCTAAGGAGGCCCCAAGGTAATAACAGCATAAATAAAGTGACGTAGCCTTAGCTCGATGACTGGTTGCTCGAATGGCAACAAACGAATTGCAGCAGCTATGAGTTAGGAAAAATCCACAAGCACTGATCAAAAAGCCAATCACAATGGCAGCCAGTGTATCGACTAAGGTCAATGAAGTACCGGCAACCATTAAGCATAATGCCACTCTAAATAATGGCATAGAACCGTATCGCATAATCCACTTAGCTGACAAATAAGACGCAAAAGTGCCGCTTGAGTAACATAAAAATATCAAGGTTGCATTAAAACGACTTAACCCATAAGGCTCAGCCATTATATGTAACTGAATAAAGCTAAACTGATTGACCATCATCATAAAGGCTAAGCCACCAACCATATAGGCCAAACGCATTTGCGGATCAGATAAGTGAAACATAAAACCATCGATGTCTTGTTTTACCTTACGCAGTAAAGACACTTTCTGCTTAATCACTGTAGGTTTTATCTCTTTGCGTGGTAATAAGTATGTCACCAAAGCAACCCCTATTAGCGTTACCACAAAAACCAACCCCATAGACGATTGCCATGACAAGTTTTGTGCCATTAAACCGCCAAAAATTCGCCCTGCAATGCCGCCCATACTGTTAGCCATTATGTATACTGCTGCGGCTTTAAGCATAAAAGAAGGCGCCAATTGCTCTTTAAAATATGCCATCGAAATTGCGGGCACCGCCGCTAACAAAATCCCCTGTAGCAAGCGCACCATAAGTAAATCATCAAACGTTTGGGCAAAAACCAACAAAATATTCGATGCTGCTAATAGCCATAAACTGAGCACTATCGGGGCTAATCGCCCTATTCTGTCAGACAACACGGCATAAAAAAGCAATGAAAATGCTAGGGTAAAGCTGGTAACAGAAAGCACCAAAGTCGCTTGTGCACCCGACACGCCAAAATTCTCAGCAATTGACGGCAGCATGCCTTGCACTGTGTACAAATTAATATAAACCACAATAGAAGCGATACACAAAGCCCAAATTAAGCGCGTTTGCGCATCCGAACGATGATTCAAGATCAGCTCTGGCATAAACAACCTAAACAACACATTAAAGTAGCAAAAGATTACTACCCGCCACGTTAATCAATCAATGGCGGGGATAACAGTTTGTGAGCGAGATTACGAAGTGGCTATTTAACACGTTTCATTAACACTTGAGTGGTAAATTGACCGTTATTGATCACACGAAACTTATCATAAGTTTGAAAAATTGCATTGCCTTGATAGGTGATCATTGCCACCACACCATAATCGACTCCACTGTTAATGAGGTTGGCAGGCAAAGTAAATTTAAATGGAACAGGCGCTCTGGCAATATCAAAGTTTTTTTGAGAAATAATCGCACCTGGAGTATTAAAATCAATCAAGGCAATATTGATCTTACACCCCTGTGGCAAAGCAATCTTTTCGGCATATCCAGCATAACCGTTCACGATTACCGGTTTTTCAGGCTCAACTGTCACACAACCATTGAGCATCATGGCAATCAAAACCACTAGCGCGAATTGAATCCCTTTGTTAAATAAAATCATCTTTAGCATCCTACTTGGTCATTCTGAGTAAACCTTCTTGTGTGGCAGAAGCCACAAGACGTCCTTGCTGATCGAAAAACTGTCCTTTAACAAACCCACGTCCACCGCCAGCATTAGGACTATCAATACAATAAAGTAGCCATTCGCTCATATTAAATGGGCGATGAAACCACATAGCATGATCAATAGTGGCCATGCGCATACCTGGTGTTAAAAAAGACACCCCGTGTGGCTGAGTAGCTGTGGCTAGAAAGTTGAAATCCGATGCGTAAGCCAGTAAATATTCTTGAATACTATGATCCGAAGGTATTTGTCCATTGGCACGTAACCATACATAGCGTTTAGGCTCTGTCGCATTTGGTGTAATGGGATGTAGAGGATTAACTAAGCGCATTTCAATCGGAGAATCAGCCATAAACTTTTCGAGCATTTGCGCAGGTACTTTATCACGCATTGTCATTGCAAGTTCTTGCTGATTTAATAAACCTTCAGGTCCCGGGACATCCGGCATCACATCTTGATGCTCAAAGCCTTGTTCAACACTTTGGAATGAACAGGTCATGTAAAAAATCGGTCGCCCTTTCTGAATAGCCTTTACTCTGCGCGCACTAAAACTACCACCATCACGCATATTTTCAACATCATAAATTATCGGTAACTTTTCATCACCGGCACGTAAGAAATATGAATGTAATGAATGTACATGACGGTCTTCGCTCACCGTTTGTTTTGCAGCACTTAACGCTTGTCCCATCACTTGGCCACCAAACACATGCCCAAAGCCTAAATCTTGGCTCTGACCACGAAACAAACCTAGCTCAATCTTCTCAAGTGACAATAATGACAGTAAATCGTTTAATACCTGACTCATAACACCTTCTCTATAACATGGATTAACGTTAAGGTTACCTCAGTTAAGCTGATGTTTTCTAGCTTATTCGATGATAATAGTGAATTTCAGTTATCTAATGACAAATCGTAAAATAGTGATGCAACGCAAATATTCATATCTGCAGTCTAAATGAATATTTGATATGCTATTAGACATGACTAATCAACACTGCGTCTCACAATATTATGCAACCTAGCTCAATGCAATCATGGTTTATGGCTATCCGACCTCGTACGCTACCAGCGGCAATTGGTCCATTATTAATTGGCAACATGCTGGCCATTGGGCTCGAACAATTTAGCTTACTTATTGCCTTCACATCAATGTTATGTGCGGTATTACTACAAATTTCAGTTAATCTCGCGAACGACTACTTTGACTTTAAAAATGGTATAGACACTGAAGAACGTATCGGTCCTATTAGAGTCACCCAAAGTGGTATTCTAGCCCCCTCATCAGTTCGAAATGCCATGATTAGCTGCCTGATTACATCATTACTAGTCGGTTCGTTATTGATAGTGCACGGTGGCTGGCCTATTGCGATTCTCGCTGTCGCCTCTATTTTAGGCGCGTTATGTTATAGCGGAGGCCCCTACCCACTGGCATCACATGGATTAGGTGAAATAGCTGCATTTGTATTTTTCGGTTTGGTAGCCGTTGTTGGCAGTTACTATTTACAAGCAGGAACCACCACCATGACCTCGTGGTTACTCGGTTGCGCCATTGGCTTTTTTAATGCGGCTATCATGCTGGTCAATAATACTAGAGATATTTCAACTGATACTAAAGCCGGTAAAAACACGCTTGCAGTGAGGATTGGTGAAGCGCAAGCTAAAGTGCTATATCAAAGCTTTGTCTACTTACCCTTTGGTATCATTATTGCCGGATTTTTACTCGGAGCCCTCGAAGGTTTACCCGTATTATTATCGGGAGCATCGTTAATTATTGCGCGTAATCTCAGCCGCGAATTTCACAACAATACCGGTGAAGCATTAAACCCAATACTTGGGCAAACAGCAAAATTAACGATGATTTTCAGTGTACTGTTCAGTGTTGGCCTGTATTTTTCGCTTAGTTAACTCTGTTCTTTCACTCACTGCGATAAATCTATTTATTAAAAAATAAAAAGGCGCCTCATTGTAAATGAGGCGCCTCTTTAAGCTTAAGAGCCATTATACTTTTGATAAAGTACGCTCTTTAGCGCTCCAATCTAAATGATATTTCTCACCTGCTGGCTTATCCGTACGCTCGAAAGTATGCGAACCAAAAAAGTCACGCTGACCTTGTAACAAGTTAGCGGGTAGCATTTCACAGCGATAACTGTCGTAATAGGCAATAGCCGAACTAATACAGGGAGCAGGAATACCTTGCATAACTGATGCAGCAACTGTTTTACGCCAGTTAAGGTGTTTTTGCGACAATGTTTGGCTAAAGATATCAGCCATCAATAAGTTTGCAAGATTTGCATCTTCTTGATAAGCCTGAGTAATTGATTGCAAGAAAGTCGCACGAATAATGCAACCTGCACGCCAAATTTTTGCGATTTCAGCAAAATCTAAACTCCAGCTTTGCTCTTTTTCTGCCATCGCCATCAGTTGAAAGCCTTGAGCATAACAGCACACTTTAGCGCAATATAAAGCATCTTCAAGATTAGCAATAAATTCAGCTTTGTCAGCTTCACTAAAGCTGATTGGTGCGGGGCCAGCAAGCTTAGAGCTTAACTGCATGCGCAAGTTTTTCTGGGTGCTCACAGCACGCGCATAAACGGCTTCAGCAATTGTTGGCGCTGGGCAACCAATTTGTAAGCTGCTCACTGCCGTCCATAAACCAGTGCCTTTTTGGCCCGCTTTATCCAAAATCATTTCAACTAAAGGTTTGCCCGTTAACGGATCGGCTTGTTGCAAGACTTCAGCACTAATGCCCATAAGGTAGCTGTTAAGAATACCTTTATTCCAACCATTGAATATGGTGCTGATTTCATTGGCAGATAGGCCTAAACCGTCACTGAGTAATTGATATGCTTCGCAAATAAGCTGCATATCTGCATATTCAATACCGTTATGAACCATTTTAACGTAATGACCAGAACCCGCAGGACCAATATAGGTCGTACACGGCTCACCTTCAGTGACCGGATTACCAGGCTCAAAACGCTCAATCGGTAAACCTGTTGCTGGATCAACTTTAGCCGCAATAGCTTTCCAAATAGGCTCAACATAATGCCAAGCCTTTTCGTCACCACTTGGCATTAACGATGGTCCAAAACGTGCACCCACTTCACCACCAGAAACCGCCGAGCTAAAGAAAATAAACTGGCCTTTATAGTGAGCTTCACGATCAACGGTATCGGTCCACAAGCTATTGCCTGTATCAATAACAATGTCGTTAGCTTCAATACCTGCTTCAATTAACGATTTACACACACCATCAACTGGTGCGCCAGCAGGCACAGATAACACGATCACTCGAGGTTCAACTAATTTGGCCAGCATTTCTGTAAGATTGTTACATGGGGACATGCGGGGGGCGGTATTTGCTTTGCGCTCACTTTGTTCTTGAGCCACAGCAGCATTGACTTTTGGAGTATCTAAATCGAAAACAGCGACATGGTAGCCATTGTCAGCAATGTTTAATGCGAGATTCTTGCCCATCACACCGAGGCCGATAACGCCGACGTGAGATTGTTGGGTGTGGTTATTCATAGTGTATGTTTCCACAGGTCACAGAGATTAATCGCGTAGTGCGAATCCATTTGGGTGGCAATTATAACGATTCTTGTAACTAAATTACAGTCACAAAATGGCTATCGTCTGTACTAATAAAGCAGGATACTACATATTAATAAAATTTAAAGTAGCTATTCATTATTAAAGACAATAACTTAATAAAAAACATGCCTCTCAATCTAGTACTAACCTATCAACAAAAATTTATTAAATATCAATATTTTTAAGCTTATAAAGATGGCAATCGACCTATTCTGTCTCACCTTAAAAGTATAAACCTGTTTCAAGACAGGATATTGACAAAACAACAGGTTGAAACTTCGCAGTTTCAACCTGTTAAACCTTATGTTATGTCACACATAAAGCGATAATTTAGTGACCCATTATCTCTTATTTTAATTGATGCATAACGTCTACACCTTGCGTTTGCCCCTCTGCATGACACATAGTCCAGCTTTCACACCTAATCGATAAATCGCCCCAAAGCTGGCGTGAGCTTAATATTAAATTGTGTTTGCTGTAATAGCAGATAATAATCACAATACTGGATTTCAAAACTATCACGAGTATTTATCTGCAAATAAAAAAGCGAGCTAATTATGCTCGCTTTTTGAGGTTACCTTTCATCAACACAATGTCATTGGTTAACTTTAATTGGCATGGGATTACACACTAAACAGTTAATTCTTTAGCCAGTGCATCCGCGTAACCCATCTTAGTTAATGCTGTGCGAATAATATCTAGCGTCATCGGGTCTTCAATGGTTGCTGGAACTGTATATTCATTGTTATCAGCAATTTTACGCATGGTGGCTCGTAATATTTTCCCAGAGCGAGTTTTTGGCAGTTTTTGTACTGCACTCACAAGCCTAAAGGAAGCTACGGGGCCAATTTCATGACGTACTAGTGCCAGTAACTCTTTATAAAGAGCCTCATCAGACATAGTAACGCCATTTTTAAGTACAACTAATCCAAGCGGCACTTGGCCTTTTAGTTTATCTTGCACACCAATTACCGCTGCCTCAGCAACCGCATCGTGCTGGCATAAGACTTCTTCAAATCGGCCTGTGGATAAACGATGTCCGGCGACATTAATAATGTCGTCAATGCGGCTCATAATATATAAGTAGCCATCTTCATCGATATATCCTGCATCACCAGTCAAGTAATACCCTGGATACATAGACAAGTAACTGTCGATATAGCGTTTATCGTTTTGCCACAAAGTCGTTAGTGTGCCAGGAGGTAACGGTTGCTTTATCACCACGTTACCGCTTTCATTGGGCGCCACTTGTTGTCCCATCGCATCAAGGATTTCCACTTGATACCCAGGTACCGCGCGCGCAGGAGAACCAGCTTTAATTTCAATTGGATCTGTGCCCATCAAATTAGCTGCCACTGGCCAACCGGTTTCTGTTTGCCACCAATGATCAACCACTGGCTTACCTAAATGCTGCTGACTCCAATTTAGGGTATCTGGATCACAGCGCTCACCGGCCAAGTACATTTGCTTAAGGCAGCTTAAATCAAATTGCTTGATGAAGTCGCCTTGAGGATCTTCCCGTTTAATAGCACGAATGGCCGTTGGCGCAGTAAAAAAGCTGCGAACTTGCTTCTGTTCAATTATCCGCCAAAAAGCGCCAGCATCAGGGGTGCCTATCGGTTTCCCTTCGTACATTATGGTTGTCGCACCTACTAATAATGGCCCGTAAACGATGTACGAGTGCCCTACTACCCAGCCAACATCTGATGCCGCCCAAAACACATCGCCAATACCAATGTCATAAATATGTTTCATCGACCATGCTAAAGCAACTGCATGACCGCCGTTATCACGCACCACACCTTTAGGCTGACCTGTAGTCCCTGATGTATAAAGCACATATAAAGGGTCGGTTGCATCCAACGATACACATTCAGCATCAGGCGCATCGACTAGGGCATTGTACCAATCAAGGTCTCGAGGTGAAGTTAGCTCAGCTTGGTATTCGGTGCGATTGAGAATAATACAATGATCGACTTGATGAGTCGCTTGGGATAATGCGTCGTCTAGCAGAGGTTTGTATGGCACCACACCAGAAGGTTCAATACCACATGAAGCTGAGAGAATTAATTTCGGTTTAGCATCATTGATTCGTGTAGAAAGCTCATTGGCCGCAAAACCACCAAACACCACTGAGTGAATTGCGCCAATCCTTGCACACGCCAACATGGCGTAAGCCGTTTCGGGTACCATCGGCATATAAATAACGACTCTATCGCCCTTGGTAACTCCTAACGATATCATCAGTCCAGCGAGCCGTTTCACCTGCGCCAAAACTGATTGATAACTCACTGAATATTCGTGATGCGTTACAGGGCTAATATAATGAATAGCCGTTTGATCACCTCTACCAGCAATGACATGGCGGTCTAATGCATTAAAACAGGTATTCATTTTGCCATCGGCAAACCATCGATAAAAAGGCTTGTTACTGTCATCTAAGACGGTTTTTGGCACTTGGTCCCAACTAATGGCCTGTGCAGCTTGTTGCCAAAACACTTCGGGCTCGGCTATCGATTGTGCATGCATTGATAGTCCTAAATCAGCCATATTGCTCTCCGTTAATCAGCTTGTATTGCAGTGATTATGAACAGAATTCATCAAATACCCCTATTAGACAAAGGGATAAGAAGCTCTAAAACCAACAAAAAAACCTTAGCATTCAACTAAGTATTTAATCGATAATAGTAAAAAAACCATGGTAATAAATTGCAAAATATAACAAACAGTTAAGGTATAATAACATTCTAGTGGCAAGCAAAATTAACATGCACGCAGCCAATAACCACCTCTCAAACTTTACCTTTACGTAAACTTCATATATCTTGCATCAAAAGAAACACTTTTGGTGACATGATGAGCACAACCACTAGCACTCAATCAACATATTCAATCAGTGACTTATCAAAAGAATTTGATATCACCACCCGCAGTATTCGTTTTTACGAAGACCAAGGCTTGATCAAACCTAAGCGTCGCGGACAAACTCGCATATACAGCCTCAAAGATCGCGTGCGTTTAAAACTCATTTTACGCGGCAAGCGCCTTGGCTTTTCATTAGCAGAAACACGCCGTCTGTTTGAACTTTATGATGCAGATAAAAGCAGCTCAACCCAACTCAACACCATGCTTGACTTAGTCAATGAGAAAAAATCGGCTCTGCAACAGCAAATGGATGACATTAAAGTGGTGCTAATGGAGCTCAATTCTGCCGAGCAACAATGTAAAGCGGCACTGACTGACAATGCGACGAGAAAAATAAAGTAATCAATTTATAACAGCTAATAATTGTAAAAGGCTTACTCAATTAAGCCAAAACTGACACAAAACTGCCAAAAACGCCCATAAAAAGCGTTGGCAGCACATAATAAAATTCAACAGGACACAAACAAATGAGCGACTTATATACCAGCTTAAACTTCGGTTTAGGTGAAGATGTAGACATGTTACGTGACGCTGTTCGTGGTTTTGCCGCTAACGAGATTGCCCCAATGGCCGCCCAAGTCGATATCGACAACGCCTTTCCTAACCAATTATGGCCAGTATTAGGTGATATGGGCTTACTTGGCGTCACCGTTGATGAGCAATATGGCGGCGCCAACATGGGTTATCTTGCCCATGTGGTGGCAATGGAAGAAATTTCCCGAGCATCTGCCTCTATTGGTCTCAGTTATGGTGCCCATTCAAACTTGTGTGTTAACCAAATCAACCGTAATGGTAATGAGGCTCAAAAAGCCAAATATTTACCAAAACTGGTCAGTGGCGAACACATTGGTGCCTTAGCCATGAGTGAACCCAATGCCGGTTCCGATGTAGTATCAATGAAACTGCATGCTCGTAAAGAAGGCGATCGCTACATCTTGAACGGCAACAAAATGTGGATCACTAATGGTCCAGATGCTCACACCTATGTGATTTATGCAAAAACCGATTTAAATAAAGGCGCACATGGCATTACCGCGTTTATCGTTGAACGTGGATCGAAAGGGTTTAGCCAAGCCCAAAAACTCGACAAGTTAGGTATGCGCGGTTCAAACACCTGTGAGTTGGTGTTTGAAGACTGTGAAGTGCCTGAAGAAAACATCTTAGGCGGCCTCAATAATGGCGTAAAAGTGCTTATGAGCGGCCTAGACTACGAGCGCGTTGTATTAGCTGGCGGTCCACTAGGCATTATGTCGGCTTGTATGGACATAGTGGTGCCATACATTCATGAACGTGAACAATTTGGCAAATCGATCGGTGAATTCCAACTAGTGCAAGGCAAGTTAGCCGACATGTACACGGGTATGAATGCCGCCCGCGCTTATGTTTACAGCGTCGCCAAGTCATGTGACCGCGGTGAAACCACGCGTAAAGATGCCGCTGGCGCTATTTTATACAGTGCAGAACTTGCCACTAAAATGGCCCTAGACGCAATTCAGCTTCTCGGCGGCAATGGTTATGTCAACGAGTATGCCACTGGCCGTTTATTGCGTGATGCCAAACTTTACGAAATTGGTGCAGGTACCTCAGAAATTCGCCGCATGTTAATTGGCCGCGAATTATTTAACGAGTCAAAGTAAGTAACACTTGCCCCAGTAGGGCGACATATCAAGCGTATCTTGTCGCCCTTATCAAGCCCCTATTTTTGCTTCATTAAGGACATAGAAATGACGCAACTGAGCAGCCGCATCAATCCTCGCAGTGACGAATTTAAAGCCAAGTCAGACAGCATGGCGTTATTAGTCAATGATCTTCAACAAAAACTAGCACAAATCGCACAAGGTGGTGGCCCGGTCGCCCTTGAACGTCATTTGTCGCGCGGTAAATTATTGCCTCGCCAGCGTGTCGAAAAGCTGCTTGACCCAGGTTCTCCCTTCTTAGAGTTATCGCAATTTGCCGCTTATGAAGTGTATGACGAAGAAGTGCCTGCTGCAGGTGTGATTGCTGGTATTGGTCGCGTGAGTGGGGTTGAATGCATGATCATCGCCAACGATGCCACCGTAAAAGGCGGCACCTACTACCCGATCACAGTGAAGAAACACTTACGTGCTCAAGATATTGCTAGCCGTTGCCATTTACCGTGTATCTACCTAGTCGATTCTGGCGGCGCGAATTTACCCCGCCAAGATGAAGTCTTTCCAGACCGCGATCATTTCGGCCGAATTTTCTATAACCAAGCACAAATGTCGGCCAAGGGCATCCCTCAAATTGCTGTGGTAATGGGCTTATGTACCGCGGGCGGCGCGTATGTGCCTGCTATGGCAGATGAATCTATTATTGTTAAAGATCAAGGCACCATCTTTTTAGCAGGTCCGCCACTGGTGAAAGCAGCAACAGGTGAAGAAGTCAGTGCAGAAGAGCTCGGCGGCGCAGAAGTGCACACTAAAATATCCGGTGTTGCCGATCACCTGGCGCAAAATGATGACCACGCACTTGAACTTGCTCGCCGTGCTGTATTGCGCTTGAATCATCAAAAAGAAATCAAAAGCCTACTAAGTCCGGTTAAACCACCACAATTTGATATCCACGAATTGTACGGCATTGTCGGCACTGACCTTAAAAAGCCGTTCGACGTTAAAGAAGTGATTGCCCGTATCGTTGATGATTCTGACTTTGACGAATTTAAAGCCAATTACGGTGCAACCTTAGTGTGTGGTTTCGCACGCATTCATGGTTATCCGGTCGGGATTGTAGCCAATAACGGTATTTTATTTTCTGAGTCGGCGCAAAAAGGCGCTCACTTTATCGAACTGTGTTGCCAACGCAAAATCCCATTACTGTTCTTACAAAATATCACCGGCTTTATGGTCGGAAAAAAGTACGAACACGAAGGTATTGCCAAACACGGCGCCAAAATGGTCACCGCAGTATCTTGTGCCAATGTACCTAAATTTACTGTGATTATCGGTGGCAGTTATGGCGCAGGTAACTACGGCATGTGTGGTCGCGCATTTGAACCAACCATGATGTGGATGTGGCCTAACGCGCGGATTTCAGTGATGGGCGGCGAACAAGCTGCTGGCGTGTTAGCAACAGTGCGCCGCGATGGTTTAGCCCGAAAAGGGATTGAATGGTCTACTGAAGATGAACAAGCATTTCGTAAACCGATAGTTGAACAATACGAAAAAGAAGGCCACCCGTATCATGCCAGCGCCCGTCTTTGGGATGATGGCATTATTGATCCGGCGCAAACCCGTGACGTAGTCGGCTTAGCCTTATCGGCGGCGTTAAATGCTCCTATTGAAGATACCCGTTTTGGGGTGTTCCGCATGTAATTGATGCGGCTAATTCAACTGACTAGGAGTAAGTAACAATGTTAACGAGCCAATATAAACACATTGAATGTGAGATATCACAAGGTGTTGCCCAACTGATCTTAAACCGGGCTGAAGTGCATAATGCCTTTGATGAGGTGATGATCAGCGAAATGATCAACGCCATCAAAAACTTTGCTAATGACAGCCAATGCAACATGCTGATCTTACGTGCCAATGGCAAAAACTTCAGTGCCGGCGCCGACCTTAATTGGATGCGTAAACAAGCAAAAATGGACGTTGGCCAGAACCTTGCTGACGCTCACGAGCTTGCCAAATTAATGCATGTACTCGACAAATTCCCAAAACCCACTATCGCTCTGGTTCAAGGTGCTGCCTTTGGTGGTGCATTAGGATTAATTTGTTGCTGCGACATTGCCATTGCGACAACGGGTGCCAGCTTCTGTTTAAGCGAAGTTAAACTCGGTCTTATCCCCGCAGTAATCAGTCCTTATGTGGTGCGCGCCATGGGTAATCGTCAATCGCGTCGCTTTATGCTAACGGCAGAGCGCTTTAGTGCCGATGTAGCCTTAAGCCATCAAGTTATCCACCAGATTAACGATGACCTAGATGCTGCCGCAGCGCCCTTTATCACGGCATTTAATGCCAATAGCCCTCAGGGCATGGCTTGGGTAAAAACCTTAGTATCGCGTTTAGAAGATGGCGTTATTGATGACGCCACGCTCAATTATACCAGCGAGCAAATTGCTCGAATTCGTGTATCAGATGAAGGACAAGAAGGCCTTAATGCCTTTTTTGAAAAAAGAGCCCCCGCATGGCAAACCGTCAAATCTGATCCACAAGGAGCACAATAATGTTTACCAAATTACTGATAGCAAACCGTGGTGAAATTGCATGTCGTATTATTAAAACGGCACAAACCATGGGCGTACGCACCATTGCTTTATATTCTGATGCTGACAAAGACGCCCGTCATGTTGCCATGGCAGACGAGTCGTTTTATTTGGGCGGCAGTGCTCCTGCTGACTCGTATTTAAAAGCCGATTTAATTATTGAGATAGCCAAAAAGTCAGGTGCACAAGCCATTCATCCTGGATATGGTTTTCTGTCTGAAAATGCTGAGTTTGCACGTAAATGTGAACAAAATGGCATCGCTTTTGTTGGCCCAGGTAGCGACGCTATTGATGCCATGGGCAGTAAAAGTGCTGCCAAAAACATCATGTCTAAAGCCAATGTGCCGCTCGTACCGGGTTATCACGGCGACGATCAAACTGATGCCACATTAATTGCTCAGGCCAAAGCTATCGGCTTCCCGTTACTGATTAAAGCGGCTTATGGCGGCGGCGGTAAAGGGATGCGTATCGTAGAAAACGACGGTGAAATCCTAGAAGCCGTTAAATCAGCGCGCCGTGAAGCCATCTCGTCTTTTGGCAATGACAAACTCTTGATGGAACGCTACTTACGTCAGCCGCGCCATGTTGAAGTGCAAGTGTTTGCTGACAGCCACGGCCATGCCATTTATTTGTCAGATCGTGATTGCTCTATTCAGCGTCGCCATCAAAAAGTGGTTGAAGAAGCGCCTGCTCCAGGTTTATCTGATGAGTTACGTGCGCAGATGGGTAACGCTGCCGTTGCAGCCGCCAAAGCCATTGATTATGTCGGCGCTGGTACCGTTGAGTTTCTACTGGATACCGACAACAGCTTTTATTTCATGGAAATGAATACTCGCCTCCAAGTTGAACACCCAGTAACTGAAATGGTCACTGGCCAAGATTTGGTTAAATGGCAGCTTTTGGTCGCCAGTGGTGGTGAATTGCCACTGAGCCAAGATGAAGTGCGCATTCATGGTCATTCATTTGAAGTGCGGATATACGCTGAAGATCCGCAAAACGAATTTTTACCAGCCAGTGGCAAGCTCAACTTTTTACGTGAACCAGAGCAAAATCGTCACGTGCGTATTGATTCTGGCATTCGTGAAAACGATATTATCAGTAACTTTTATGACCCAATGATTGCTAAATTGATTGTGTGGGATGAGTCGCGCCCTCGCGCATTACAACGCTTAGTGCATGCGCTAGAGTCATACCAAATTAGTGGCCTTAAACATAATATCGAATTTTTAGCTAACATTGCCGAACACCCAGCGTTTGCTGCTGCAGATTTCTGTACTGACTTTATTGAACGCTATGGCGACACCTTAATTGGTGATGCGGCCGTTGAAGCCGATACAGCTTTAGCGCTAGCAGGGCTTTTTCAGGTGTTGTCACGTAAGCAAGCGGCTAAAGCATTAGCAATCAACAGTGCCGATCCTTATTCACCATGGGGTTTAGTCAGCGGCTTTAGATTAAACAGCTCTAGCGTGCATCACGTATCGCTATTAACTGATACCGCAGCCGATGTTCAGCAACATGATTTATTACTCACCGCCATTGGCGAACAGTATCAACTGTGTTTACACGACCAAGTACTAACGTTAGCCGGTGAACTCAAAGCCGATTTACTATTAGCCGAAATTAACGGTCATAAAAGTAAAATCCCTGTCAGCCATCAAGGCGATGATTTCACTTTATTCTTGCCGTCTGGCAGTTATCATTTTAAGGCGATATTGGCTCAAGTCGCTGGCGAAGTGGTTAACCATGCCGATAAGCTCAAAGCCCCCATGAATGGCACCGTAGTGACGCATTTAGTGGAAGTAGGTGATGAAGTTAAAGCGGGTCAAGGTTTACTGGTGATGGAAGCGATGAAAATGGAATACACCATTGAAGCACCGTTTGATGGTGTAGTCAGTGAGTTTTATTTCCAAAGCGGTGAACTTGTCAGCGATGGCGCTCAACTATTAAATGTTGAGCCATTAGTGACTGAAACCAGCGTCGAGGAAGCGTAAATGTTACCCACTAAAGTCAGTATTTTTGAAGTCGGTGCCCGTGACGGTTTGCAAAATGAAGTGCCGGTAACAACGGCAGACAAACTGACACTGATTGAACAACTGGCCGATGCAGGTGTTAAGCGAATTGAAGCAGGCAGCTTTGTGTCACCTAAGTGGGTGCCACAAATGGCCGATTCCGATGCCGTGTTTCATCAACTTAGAGGTCAAATTAATCGTCACCCTGGCGTGGTTTACAGTGCCTTGACGCCCAATTTAAAAGGCTTTGAACTGGCTCTGGCTGCTGGCGCAGATGAAGTGGCTATTTTTGGTGCAGCGTCTGAAAGCTTTAGTCAAAAAAATATTAACTGCTCAATTGATGAGTCAATTGCTCGCTTTATGCCGTTAATCGAGGAAGCAAAAAAACATAATATCGCCGTACGTGGTTATGTATCTTGTGTACTCGGTTGCCCGTACGAAGGCAATATTAACGTCAGCGAAGTCGCTAGAGTATCTGAAATCCTTTACCAGATGGGTTGCTACGAAATATCCCTTGGCGACACCATAGGTGTTGGCACACCAAATGATGCTCGAAAAATGGTTGAAGCCGTTGCGAATGTCGTGCCAGTGGATAAATTAGCTCTGCACTTTCATGACACTTATGGCCAAGCTCTGGCCAACATTCTTGCCTGCCTTGAAACCGGTGTTAGCGTATTTGACGCATCAGTTGCGGGTCTTGGTGGCTGCCCTTACGCAAAGGGCGCATCGGGTAACTTAGCGACAGAAGATTTGGTCTACATGCTCCATGGCATGGGCATAGATACCGGCATAGATCTGAACAAGCTTGCACTCGCAGGCGATACCATTAGCCGCGCATTGGGGCGCAGCAATGGGTCCAAAGTAGCAAATGCAATCAGAACATAATCACATATACTCAACATGGTTAGCACTGTATAGCGCTAACCATTGATATAAATATAACGATAAGGACAACAAGATGGCAGGTTTCAATAAAGTCGTCCACAGCTATGAAGAAGCGCTAGCAGGACTGAAAGATGATATGACCATTATGGTCGGCGGCTTTGGATTGTGTGGCATTCCTGAAGGCTTAATTAATCATATGGTGACTATGGATGTTAAAGGCTTAACCGCCATTTCAAATAATGCTGGGGTTGATAACTTTGGCTTAGGACTGTTACTGAAACAGCACCAAATTTCAACCATGATTGCCTCTTACGTAGGAGAAAACGCCACCTTTGAACAGCAAATGTTATCCGGCGAGCTCAACGTTATCTTAACCCCGCAAGGCACACTGGCTGAAAAAATCCGTGCCGGCGGCGCCGGTATTCCGGCATTCTTTACCGCCACAGGTTACGGCACGCCGATTGCCGACGGTAAAGAAACCCGTGAAATCAAAGGGCGTCACTACGTATTAGAAGAATCATTGACCGCTGACTTTGCTTTAATTCGCGCGTGGAAAGCGGACACTATGGGTAACTTAGTGTTTCGCAAAACCGCAGCAAACTTTAATCCGATGATGGCCACCGCAGGTAAAATTACCGTAGTTGAAGCCGAAGAAATTGTTGCACCTGGTGAACTCGATCCAGACCATATTCATACACCGGGTATTTATGTCGATCGCGTGATCAAAGCTAGCTTTGAAAAACGTATCGAGCAACGCACTGTCAAAACAGCACCAGCGGCGAAATAAGGGAGACAACACCATGGCACTGACCAGAGAACAGCTCGCCCAGCGCGTAGCAAAAGAATTACAAGATGGCTTTTATGTTAACCTAGGTATCGGTATCCCTACCCTAGTCGCTAACTATATTCCACACGGCATACAAGTAATGTTGCAATCTGAAAATGGTTTACTGGGTATGGGCGAATTTCCTACCGAAGACAACATCGATGCCGATCTTATCAACGCTGGCAAGCAAACGGTAACCGCGGTTGCAGGCGCGTCATTCTTTTCATCAGCAGAAAGCTTTGCCATGATCCGTGGCGGCCATGTCGACCTCACGGTACTGGGCGCATTTGAAGTGGATGTGAACGGCTCTATCGCCTCATGGATGATCCCAGGCAAACTGATTAAAGGTATGGGCGGCGCCATGGATTTAGTCGCGGGCGCCGACAATATTATTGTCACCATGATGCATGCGGACAAATACGGCAACTCGAAACTATTATCAACCTGCGAGTTACCATTAACGGGCTATGGCTGTATTAAACGGGTGATGACTGATTTAGCCTTTATCGAAATTAAAGATGGTGCGTTTCATTTACTTGAACGCGCGCCCGGTGTGACGGTTGATGAAATTGTTGCTAAAACAGCAGGTAAGTTAGTGGTACCAGACCACGTACCGGAAATGACCTTTTAATCTCTATTAAACAGTTAAGATCAACCAAGCCCGCCAATTTAACTTAATGATGCGGGCTTTTTTATACTTTTATCTAATATGACTACTGTAGCGACTCAGCCCCTTTTCTACTTTGAGATGTGAATATCAAAATGTAAATGCACAGGCTAAGCCATTTATGCTGAGTTCAAGGAAAAAATGCGCAGTTTTATGGTTTAAATGAGCATTTTTCAACGATGAAATAGGCTTAAATGGCGACGCTATGAGTCGTGATATTGTCGATTTAATCTTCTGCTGGGATCACCAACACATTACTGCGCATCCGGCTCAAAATAGATTCCGCTGTATTACCAATAATGCGCCCTAGTAATCCTTGCCGTTGCCGCGCACCAATCACAAAATATTGGCTTTTTAACCGACATGCCAGTTCAAACAGACACAGTTCAGGCTCACCTGAGATAATATGCATACAATCAGCGTCAACTCCTATGTCAGCAATTTTTTGCTGATGTTCTGCATACGCTTTTTTAACTAAAGCATTAATGTCGAGCAAATCCATGTCGCGAACAATTTGCGGAATTCGTAACACATAAGCCACATGCAACTGTGTTCCAGTCGCTTTAGCAAGCTGCAGGCCATTAGCAATAACGGCGTCATTAAGCCGTTGCTTAGTCGGATTTTTAGTACCTAAATCGATTGAAATTAGCGTGGTGTTACCGGTATTAAGTGGGTTGTTTGTAAGGAGTAATAGTGGGATTTTGGTATGGCGAATTAACTGCCAATCAGTAGGCAGATAATGATCAGAATGATGGACAGCTTTAACCATAAGATCAAAGCTATGGCGAGCAGAGTGATGACAAGCATGTTCAAAAAGATACTTACTCCATATCACATGTAACGGCACATCTTCGGCATCAAGCGAATCTAAGTGCTGCTGAAGTTGCGCTTCTTGTTGTTGCATTAACTGCTTTTGCACCACTCCAGCAAGTCGTGGTTGATCACTGTCTGTGCCACTTAAATAGGCGTAAGTATAAGCAAAAACTTCAGCCTGCTTGTTCATCTGCTTGGCTAATGATAATCCAATCGCGACTGCATCAATATGCGCTTGTTCCATTTGTGCGATAACAAACATTTTGTTCATATAAACCTCCTTATTTCAGATCTTTTCTATATTCATACCGTGACAAGTATATGTAAATATTAAGATTATACTTATCAAACATTGCCTTGTATTCTGCGATTAGAAACTCAGTAAACGTGAGCTAGTAACTATCTTTAGCTTAGCTAATAGCGTAAGTTTGTGCTTAAGTATCGCAACTAAAATTGATCAACATCAACTTTATTGGGTTCACACAAATCAATAACATATTGCCTAACCTGAAGGAGGATAAATGGCAATAAACAGCTTTGTAATGTCACTTTTTCTCATTCTTGTTGTGGGTAGATTGTTAGGTGAGCTTAGTGACCGATTAGGATTTCCCAGCGTAGTGGGTGAAGTCACTGCGGGGATATTAATTGGCCCGTCACTACTCAATTGGGTTGTACCTCATAGTACATTAGCCATCATCGCAGAACTGGGGGTGATTTTTTTATTATTTGATATTGGCTGTGAAACCTCTATCAAAAAGCTTGCCCATTCTGGCACTAAAGCCGTAAGTGTTGCATTGTTAGGCATTGCAATACCCTTACTCTTCACAGGATTGGCCAGCCTGTATTGGCTTTCTCTACCTCCTTTTACAGCATTATTTTTTGGTTGCGCATTAACGGCCACCAGCATTGGTATTTCAATGCGAGTTTTAGCACTCAATAATCAAACTCAAAGTGCGGCTGGGCAAATTATTCTAGGGGCTGCGGTTATCGATGATATCGTTGGCGTGATACTACTGAGCGTGTTGTTTAATTTCGCCTCATCTGGAGAATTAGCCGTAAGCTCAACCTTAGTATTATTTATCATGATTGCCTGCTTTATCATTTTCAGCCCGCCACTGGTCAGAGTGATGATTTATTTAACCCGCTGGCTTCACCTTAAAACACGCATTCCCGGTTATGAAGTGTTTGTCGTTACGGCAATGATTTGCTTATTTGCCTGGTTAGCTCATTGGTTTGGTACCCCGGCTATTTTAGGTGGCTTTGCCGTCGGAATGGGCTTGTCACGACAATTTACCTCGCCATTTAATCAATACCTTAAAAACCCCTTTAGCTATACCCACAAACTGGAACAATCAGCAAAGCCGCTAGTACAGCTATTTAGCCCAATTTTTTTCGTTTATGTCGGCATCAGCCTGGATCTAAGTCAACTTGATATGAGCTTCATGGGCTTACTATTACTCGCTTGGTTAACTTTTATCGCCGTAGCAAGTAAATTCATGGCCGGATTGTTGGCCAGCTCAAACTGGCACGAAAAAATGATTGTGGGTTCAGCAATGGTACCCAGAGGTGAAGTAGGATTAGTATTTGCAGAGATGGGACGCCAACTTGACGTCATT
Organism: Shewanella sp. SR43-4; assembly: GCF_014163845.1. NCBI lineage: Bacteria > Pseudomonadati > Pseudomonadota > Gammaproteobacteria > Alteromonadales > Shewanellaceae > Shewanella > Shewanella sp. SR43-4. The sequence goes on from NZ_JACJEB010000009.1 coordinate 76,076, forward strand.
CAAGCCAAAGAGTTTGCCATATTAGTCATGGTTATCGCCCTAACGACCCTGATAGGGCCGCTTCTTTTAAAATATACCTCAAGTAAACAAGCCGAATAAATATAATCGGCTCAATGACCTATCATAAATGAGCAAACAACGTTCGGCTTTTCATCATGGCTATTTTAATAAAAACTGTATCGCTTTATCCAAATTAGGGTCGTCAGGATCAGACGTATTGCTCATCCATGCAATGTGGCCACTTCGGTCAATAAACACTGTTGTTGGGGTACCTGTTATGCCATACAAATTAGCAACCTCATCACCTAAAACCAGCGTGGTCATTTTTATACCTCGATCGAGCAAACTCTGCCCTGGATTGGCGCCAGCATCTTCGCTAAAACTAATACCAATCATTTGCAAGTCAGTGTGTTGGTAGTTAAGTCGTAGTTTTTCTAAACCGGGTTGCAGCTTTTTACAATATGGACACCAGGTAGCCCAAAAATGCAAAATAACCGGTTTACCGGCGTAATCATTCAGAGTAAATGATTGGCCATCAGAGGTCATTAATTCAAAGTTAGTAGCAACAGACTCATCCACTTTCGCAGCAGCATCGGCTGTGCTTTGGGATATAAAAGACAATAATAGCAATGCAGATATACTGACTACTGACCAAACAAATTTCATAACGCGCCCTATTTATGGATTATTTTTATGTATTAACCTTTATAGACCGGAGAGTTGCCATTATGTATTCATGTGCATTTCAGATAATCGTTTCGCGAGCACTTGTTGATCTTTCCAAGCCTGAAGACGGTATTACAACAAATAAGTCACTCGGATATTGAAGAGTAAATAAATCGGTACATTTCACGCACCAAAATAAGTTTACGCTTACGTAAAAATAATACTGAGTTTTTACTCGAAATTAGTTATGTTAGCTGAACTAACATAATCTGATTGGACCAGTAACAAGACGATACCTTGTTGCCGCGACCAAACTTAACGACCCCATAACCAAGGAATGACCTTATGCCAATTTACCAAGCTCCCCTGCGTGATTATCAATTCATTCTGTCTGAACTGCTTAATGTCTATCAACAAACTGACTTACGTGGTTTTGATGAATTAGATGCAGATTTAACTGATGCGATTTTACAAGGTGTCGCCGACTTCACTACCGACATCATGTTGCCACTCAATGCAAGCGGTGACTTGGAAGGTTGTAAATTGGTTGACGGTAAAGTCATCACCCCTTCTGGGTTTAAGCAAGCTTACAAGCAGTATGTCGAAGATGGCTGGGCCACACTAACCTGCGATCCTGAATTTGGCGGCCAAGGCCTGCCAGAAGTGATTGGTACCTTTGCCACCGAAATGAAAACCGCGACCAACATGGCTTTTGCTATGTATCCTGGGTTAACCCATGGCGCTTATTCTGCTATTCATGTCCATGGCAGCGATGCACTAAAACAAAAGTATTTAGCTAAACTAGTCAGTGGTGAATGGACTGGAACCATGAACTTAACTGAATCGCATGCTGGTACCGATTTAGCGTTATTGCGCACTAAAGCTATTCCTGCCGGAGATGAGCTGTTTGCCATTAGCGGCGAGAAAATCTTTATTTCATCAGGTGATCACGATCTTGCTGATAATATTATTCACTTAGTATTAGCACGCCTACCCGATGCACCAGAAGGTGTTAAAGGCATTTCATTATTTGCGGTACCGAAATTTTTAGTCAATGCCGACGGCAGTTTAGGTGACGCCAATACGCTGAGTGCGACGGGTCTGGAACACAAAATGGGCATTCACGGTAACTCAACTTGTGTCATGCATTTTGATGGCGCAATTGGCGAATTAGTTGGTGCACCACATCAGGGCTTAAAAGCCATGTTCACCATGATGAACCAAGCACGTCTGGGTGTCGGTATTCAGGGTTTAGGCGTATCTGATATTGCTTACCAAAATGCACTTGTTTATGCCAAAGAGCGCATTCAAGGTCGTGCATTAAGTGGTGTTAAACAGCCTGAACAAGCCGCAGACTCATTATTAGTCCATGGTGACATAAGACGTATGCTGTTATCGCAAAAGTCTTTCAATGAAGGAACACGTGCGTTAATGGGCCAACAGGCATTATGGCTTGACCAAGTAGAACGTCATACTGACCCGGAAAAAGCCAAACAAGCAAATGCCCTGGCAGCTTTATTTACACCGATTGTTAAAGGTTTCGTTACCGACCAAGGCTTTAAAGCATGCGTAGATGCGCAGCAGGTTTATGGCGGTCATGGCTATATTAATGAATGGGGTATGGAGCAGTATGTGCGTGATATTCGTATCGCAATGATTTATGAAGGCACAAATGGCGTTCAGGCTTTGGATTTAGTAGGCCGTAAATTACTGAGCGACAAAGGGGCAGCATTAACGTTATGGTCAGGCATGGTAAAACAGTTAATTCAAGATAATTCCGGCAACGAAGCCATGAAGCCCTATCTTGCAGGGTTAATGGACGCTGCGGGCGATCTTGAAAAAGCCACTGGTTTTATTGTTCAATCGGCCAGTAAAAACCCAGACCTTATTGGCGCAGCATCAATGCCATATATGCAACTCTTTGGCATTACCGCTCTGGCTTGGATGTGGACCCGTGTGGCGGCAACATCATTGGCAGCATTAGAAGCTGGTACTGAAGAAAGTGAGTTTTATCAAGCTAAACTTAATACGGCAAAATTCTTCATGAGCTATTGGGGCAGCCAAACTCGCAGCTTACGCAAACAAATTGAAGCTAGCAGTGCTGACATTGTCAATTTCGCAGCAGCTGACTTTTAATCTCCACATAAGCAACTAAAACATAAGCACCTAAAACACAAATAACAAAGCCGCTTCAATGTTAATTTAAGCGGCTTTGTTTATTCTGCAGCGGTCGCTAACGTAATTCTAATACGTCTTTAATGGCCAACTAATCCCACAAAAACTCGCGAAAATGCTTACGACAAACTGACTCGTAACTCTCGTTACCGCCAATCTCCACTTGTTCACCTTCGCGCATAGGATTACCTTCATGATCAAGGCGAACCACCATATTGGCTTTACGGCCACAATGACAAATGGTTTTTAATTCAACGAGCTTATCTGCCCAAGCGAGCAAGTAATGGCTACCTGAAAACAACTCACCCTGAAAATCATTACGTAATCCATAACATAATACGGGAATATCGAGATTATCGACAACATAGGTTATCTGCCTAACCTGCTCTTTACTTAAAAACTGACACTCATCAATCAGTACGCAGTGAATTTTTTGCTCGTCATTGGATGTCGAAATCAGCTCAATTAAATTGTCAGTACTACCAAACACCTGGGCATCGGTTTCAATCCCAATACGCGAAGACACTTTGCCAATACCATATCGATTATCTATTGATGCTGTCATCACTAAGGTATGCATACCGCGCTCACGATAATTATAAGAAGACTGCAGTAACGAAGTTGATTTACCGGCATTCATCGCCGAATAATAAAAGTACAGTTGCGCCAAAATGTAGCGTCCTAATGGTTAGACAGTCAGTACCGTCCATATTACCTTTTTTAACTTCGCAACAACAAACAAAAATGCCGTATTCGTTATGTATACGGCATTTTTTCAAAGCTTAATCAATCGGCTTATTACTCATAAGTATAAGGATGTAGCATTACTTTTTTGCCCAAAAGTACAATACTAGGATACTGATAAGAAACAACGCACTACAACAAATCAATCCAGCCATTAACGAGCCCGTAAACCCAAGCACAATATAACCGACGAAACTAATCAATGCAGCGATAAGTGCATAAGGAAGCTGGGTCACCACATGATCGATATGATGGCAACTCGCCCCCGTTGATGACAAAATAGTGGTATCGGAAATAGGTGAGCAATGGTCACCAAATACGGCACCAGAAAGCACAGCTGCTAGCATAGGTAGCATCATGGTGCTATCACTTCCCATCGCCATATCGGCCGCTATAGGCAACATAATACCGAAGGTTCCCCAACTCGTTCCCGTTGAAAATGCGGTGATCCCAGCCAATAGAAATAACATGGCAGGCAATAGCGCAAACGGAATATTATCAGTTGCTAAACTGGCCATGAACTTACCGGTTTCAAGCTGACCAATGACACTTGATATCGTCCAAGCGAACAATAAAATATAAATAGCGGGTAACATTGAACGAGCACCAACAGAGATGCCTTTGAGCAACATAGACAGCTCTACTTTCTGTTGAAATGCCAACAACACTGTCGCAATCAAACCGACGATAGAACCAAAAAACAATGATGAACTCACATCAGTATTTTCAAATGCACCTAGTACACTAAACATCTGCTCTTTAGCCGCTAATGCTTCTGCCCCACTAGAGACCATAAAATAAAGGGTCGCAAATACTAATATCGCAATCGGTAAAAATAAACCAATCACTTTACCGGTATCAGCTTCAGGTAAATCAGTAACCGCTCCCGGTGGTTGGCCTTTTGATTCATCATACAACTCACCACGAAGTGCATTTAATTCATGCTGACGCATTGGTCCTATGTTTAAACTGAACGTCGCCACACACACTAGTAATAATAATGAGAACACGGCATAAAAGTTCATCGGGATCATCTGTATAAAGACACTTAAATGACCTGAGTCAGCAAAACCATGTGCAGTTAGAATGCCGCCAATAAGCGCAATAATATAGGCTCCCCAGCTCGATACCGGGGAAATAACGCAAATCGGTGCCGCGGTAGAATCTAAAATATAGGCAAGTTTTGCGCGTGAAATATGGTATCTGTCCGTGATAGGCCTTGAAATAGAACCTACGACTAAACTATTGAAGTAGTCATCAATAAAGACTACACAGCCTAAAAAAATGGTCATTAACTTAGCATCGCGCTTATTACGAATGCGCAGTTTGGCCCAATCAGCAAAAGCACGAGCAGAACCACTAACGGTGATCAATGCGGTTATCATGCCCAGCACAACCAAAAAACCTAAGATATATACGTTCCAACTATTCAGTGCAGCATCTTTCCAAACGAGCTGACTCGCTGTACTTAAAATATATTCGCTGCTACCAACCAATGAAAAATCGGTCAGCAATAAGGCACCAAAAATAATACCTAACCCCAAAGACAGCAATACCTTACGGGTTAAAATAGCAAGTGTAATTGCCAAAAGTGGTGGCAAAACAGAAAGTGCCGAATCGGCATAACTTATTATCATAATTTAATTATTTCTTCGTTGGATACGAATAGAGAAAAACTAGAAATAAGACTCGCCATACACAGAAAGTATATGGGTTAACTTATCTAGTAGCACTCCACAGAAATATCCATTTAATATGAATATCATTATTTTTATCACATAGATAAAAACACTATGACAGTACAGCCCCTTTCGAGAACTGGCCCAACAAATGAGGGCGATCACCTCACTTATTTCGGCATTGCATCCTTTTAGGTTGAATTATTGGCATCACCCAATTCAACCTGACTATTATGCAATGCACCTCTACTTTTGTATTTGTAATCATAAATAGCCCATTACAAACAGCGCGCACATACAATCATAAACCACACGCTCTATACCAGCAAAAAAGTCCTAAACTACAGCACAAATAACAATATTATTAACTATAGCCACAATTTAATAGCATTAGTTTAACGTTTCTAATGCAAATGCACACTATCGCACTGAATACAAAAACGGCAACTGGATAACCCGACTGACACCTTTGCTCATAAAAACATCCATATGATAAAAAATATCAATAAAAAAGGTTCCTACTTTACCAAGTAGAAACCTTTTAATCTGAACGATTGGCTAGTAGAACGACACGTTAAACAAGCTAATGACTCAATTGGGGTCAATAATATGCCATTAAAGCAGATTATTTAATGCAGGAATGGCTTCAAATAAGTCCGCGACTAAACCGTAATCTGCCACCTGGAAAATAGGCGCTTCAGGATCTTTGTTAATAGCCACAATCACCTTAGAGTCTTTCATTCCGGCAAGATGTTGAATCGCACCCGAAATGCCCACAGCAATATACAGATCAGGGGCAACAATCTTACCTGTTTGTCCCACTTGTAAATCGTTAGGCACAAAGCCAGCATCCACAGCGGCACGAGATGCACCTACTGCTGCGCCAAGCTTATCGGCTAGCTGTTCTAAAATAGCAAAGTTTTCACCACTCCCCATGCCGCGGCCACCAGAGACAATAATGCCTGCATTACCTAGCTCTGGACGTGCTGATTCAGTTAACGACTGAGACACGAACTCAGTGCGAGCATCAATAGCTTGACTTAGGTTAACCACTTCAGCATTGCCCGTTGACGCGACAGCATCAAATGCACTAGAACGCACAGTCATGACTTTCTTCGCGTCTAAACTCTGCACTGTCGACAGCGCATTACCGGCATAAATAGGACGCACAAAAGTGTCACTACTGACCACTTCAATGACTTCTGAAATTTGAGAAACATCTAACAATGCTGCGACACGAGGTAATGTATCTTTACCAATACTGGTTGCTGCAGCCAAGATATGTTCGTAATCAGCCGCAACCTCAACGACCAACTTAGAAACGTTTTCCGCTAATTGAGCACCATATTGAGTTGCATCAGCCACTAATACTTTACTCACACCGGCTAAGTGTTGTGCTGCCGTTACCGCAGCAGAACAATCAACACCCGCGACCAGTATATGAATATCACCGCCAATGGCGGCAGCTGCGCTAACGACTTTGGCCGTGTCAGTTTTCAAACTCACATTATCGTGTTCTGCTAATACTAAAATGGTCATGTTAGATCACCTTCGCTTCATTTTTTAACTTATCGACTAACGCCTCAACAGAAGACACCATAATGCCAGCTTTACGCTCAACCGGAGGTGTTACGCTGATCACTGTTTGATGTGTTTTCAAGCTCACACCTAAATCAGCCACAGTCATAATGTCTAATGGCTTGCGTTTAGCTTTCATAATATTGGGTAATGAAGCATAGCGAGGTTCGTTCAAACGTAAATCAACCGTGACAATGGCAGGTAAAGGCATTTTCAGGGTTTGCAGTCCGCCATCTATTTCACGAGTAACGGTGATCATATCACCATCAACTTTTACTTCTGATGCAAATGTCGCTTGTGGCATATCAGTTAGTGCCGCTAACATTTGTCCAGTTTGGTTGTTATCGCCGTCAATAGACTGCTTACCAAAAATAATTAACTGCGCTTGTTCTTTTTCTTGCACAGCTTTTAACAGTTTCGCAATTGATAGTGGCACCAATTCTTCATCAGTTTCAATATGAATGGCTCTATCAGCACCTAATGCCATTGCAGTTCTTAATTGCTCCTGCACTGCTTTTGCGCCAACACTCACCACGATAACTTCAGTGGCTACGCCAGCTTCTTTCAAGCGAACTGCTTCTTCAACTGCTATTTCGCAAAATGGGTTTAACGCCATTTTAAGGTTCGTCGTATCAACACTTGTGTTGTCAGCTTTTACCCTGACCTTTACATTGGCATCAACTACGCGTTTAACAGGCACCAATATTTTCATAGGTTTTCCTTCTACACCTTCAATGTATGTGGACAACACACTGGCGTTTGCCAATGCAAGATAGGCTAACTTTACGTCCTGTTAACGTTAACGTCAATCAAAGTCAAACGACTGTTTATATTTTTTTTATGATTGTGGTGGCAATCAAACAAAACAAACTGTGGAACATTAATTATTTGATACAAGTGATTAATTAAAATTTATTCAATATTTAGATGATTTAATTTGATTCAATGACAAATAGTTTCTATTATTACAGCTATATTCAGTATTAATTAAGCTGTCTTGGTAATAATCAGTGAGTTAATGTTATTTATATTAATAATAAAGACCACAACAAACCAAATGATGCACTGAAATTTACCTGAAACATTAAAAAACATCTTTGATAACTTTTTATTTTATAAATAAATCATTAGGAAACTACACAAAATGAGTGATTTTTTAGACATACTAACCCACGGCCGTCGTTTTAAAGCTGCAGTAAAAGAATTGTCTCTTGATGATTTACGCGAAACCGCGGCAAAATTAGAAAAGATCATTACTGAACGTGAAGAAGAAGAAAAATTAGAACTTGAAGCCAATGCAGAGCGTAATGCTCGTATTGCTGAAATTCTTGCTCAAATTGAAAACAGTGGTTTATCAATCGAAGATTTAGGTGAAGTCACAGCCTCTGCTAAAACATCAACTAAAAAGCGTGCACCACGTCCACCAAAATATCAAATCACCATTGACGGTGAATTAATTCAATGGACAGGTCAAGGTCGTATGCCAACCGTATTCAAACAACAAGTTGATAGCGGCAAAAGCATGAGCGAATTTTTAATTCCAGGCATGGAATAAATATTTTAACTAAAGAATAATCTCACGGTTAATTCTTTAAAATAAAAAAGAGCTTACTTAGGTAAGCTCTTTTTTTGTGGCATTTGATTGCTTTATCATCGCCATAAGACAGGGTAAACTAACTGTTGCAGATCTATTACCCATTAATAATAAGGTTACGGCCATGACGTTTTCTCTTAAATATGCATTTATAATCTCAGGCATAGCACTATTATTGAGTGCTTGTGCCAGTGATTACACGTTCAAAAGTAATTTAGACAGTAAAGCCATCAATGATTATTTTAAAGTCGGTGATGTGCAGTTATATGAAGGTAATGAGCAACCCAAAGGGACATTTGAAATATTAGGTTTAATTGAAGGTGAAGCCTGCCAAGAAACCAAACAGGATGCACCACCACAAATGTCAGTTGCTCGCACTAATGCCAGAAGAGCTGCAGCAGACATAGGCGCAAATGGTTTTGTCGTTAAAAGCTGCTTTATGATTACTGAAGCTGACAATAGTTGTTTTAGTCGAGCGCTTTGCGTTGGCCAAGCGATTAAAACAGCTGAAAAAAAATAATAACTCAATAGAGTATATTCGCAGCCTATAGATGATGAGTGCTCATATCACACTCATCAATATTTTTTATATTTGATTTTTCATTTCCTATTTTCTGTTTAATTCAGGTACCGCATGACACAAGGCAACGATCAACACAGCCAAACAGCTCCTATTAATAACCAATCTAGCGTGCCGTTTAGTAGCCAATTAAATGCAGTTGCAATATGCAGAACCCCCTATAAACAAAAGTTTGGTATTCCGCGTCAACCGGGACTAGTCAATGCTGTCGGTTATATTGAGTTTGAACCTGATTTTAATCATCTTGATGCAGTCAGAGGCATAGAGCAATATTCACACTTATGGTTACTATTCAGTTTTCATGAGAATTTAGCCCAAGGTTGGAAAACCACAGTGCGCCCTCCTCGACTAGGCGGTAATGAAAAACTAGGCGTGTTTGCCACACGATCTACATTTCGCCCAAATGGTATTGGCCAATCAGTGGTGAAGCTACACGGGGTGGTTCAACGTAAAGGTAAAGTGTGTTTGGTGATATCGGGTATGGATTTATTAGACGGTACGCCAATTGTTGATATTAAGCCCTATGTTCCGTTTTCCGATGCAATTACTGATGCAAAAGGTGGCATTGCGCAAGATGCACCTATCTTGGTTCCACTGACTTATACAGCCCTAGCCAGTCAACAAATTAATCTTTATAGCCAACAACAACAATATCAAGATCTTGCCGCGCTTATTGAAGGTGTATTGTCCCAAGACCCTAGGCCCGCGTATAAAAAAGCCAAAGACGATCCCAAACTATATCAAGTTGCATTGTACGATTTAGATATTTTTTGGTGTGTTACAGCACAAGGTATCGAAGTACTAGAGCTTAAACCGACCAAAGTGACATTGTTAAAGGATTAACCCTATGGCAGAAATTGATTACCAAGCTCAACACAAACGACGCTTATCATGGATGCCATGGCTGTATTTTTCACTCAAGCCTAAGCATTTAGCCTGGGCAAAACCATGGCAAGATGAGATTCAACAGCAGTTGAGTCAGCTGGAAACCATTCATATTGGCGAGCACAGTTTTATTGCCCCACAAGCTCAGCTGTTTGCCGAACCCGGGCGAGATATCAGCATCGGTAATCAATGCATGATTGCAGCAGAGGTATTTCTGCATGGCCCTATCACCTTAGGTAATGAAGTGGCCATCAATCATGGCTGCAGCTTAGATGGTGGTCGTCATGGCATAACAATAGGCAACCAAACACGGATAGCTAATAACGTCACCATTTATGCTTTTAATCATGGCATGTCACCTACTACACCCATTTATAAACAACCCGCGACATCAAAAGGTATCGTAATAGGCCAAGATGTGTGGATTGGCGCTCAGGCAGGTATTGTCGATGGCGTGACGATTGGAGATTACGCCGTTATTGGTATGGGCTGTATTGTGACCAAAGATGTAGCAGACTACGCCATCGTTGCAGGTAATCCGGCTCGAGTCATTGGCGATAGACGCGACAAATAGCCTCAAGCAGTGATAACGCAAGGATAAATCGATAAAAATGACGTTATTTCAACTTAGCTATCTCAAACTTGGCATTTAAGCATCACAAAGCCTGCTTTTGAGTCGAATTAGCAGGTGACATCATTAATGCAGGTGCTAAAATGACGCTAATTCATAGCAACTATTTTGGACATTGGTAATGCGAGTTAGTAAGTACCTGCTTTCAACACAAAAAGAAACTCCTGCAAATGCAGAGGTGATTAGTCATCAGTTAATGTTACGTGCCGGTATGATCCGTCGCAATGCTTCAGGTCTCTACAGCTGGTTACCGTCAGGTTTACGTGTATTACGTAAAGTTGAAGCCATTGTTCGTGAAGAAATGAACAAAACAGGCGCTATCGAAATATTAATGCCATTAGTACAACCAGCTGATCTATGGGTTGAAACAGGCCGTTGGGACAAGTTTGGTCCTGAATTATTGCGTTTTCAAGACCGCAACAATCGTGATTTTGTATTGGGACCTACCCATGAAGAAGTGATCACCGATTTAGTCCGTAAAGAATTAAGTTCTTACAAGCAATTGCCGCTAACACTTTACCAAGTACAAACCAAATTCCGTGACGAAGTACGTCCACGTTTTGGTGTCATGCGCGCACGCGAATTCTTGATGAAAGATGCCTATTCTTTCCATTTAGATCAACAAACCATGGACAGCACTTACCATGCAATGCACACCGCATACAGCAATATTCTGACTCGTATGGGCTTATCATTCCGCCCAGTACTTGCAGACACAGGCTCTATTGGCGGTAGCATGTCGCATGAATTCCATGTACTGGCTAACAGCGGTGAAGATTTAATCGCTTATTCAACAGGTAGCGACTATGCCGCTAACATTGAAAAAGCTGAGGCAGCAATGCCAGCCGGCACACGTGCAGAGCCAACTCAAACAATGACGTTAGTGGATACACCTAACGCCAAAACAATTGCAGAATTAGTTGAACAATTTGATGTCGTTATCACTCAAACGGTTAAAACCTTAATCGTTAAAGGTGCAACGGAAGAAGCACCATTGGTAGCATTAGTTATTCGTGGCGATCATGAGCTTAACGAAATCAAAGCCGACAAGCTTGAATTAGTCGCTTCACCCTTTGAGTTTGCTTCAGAAGCGGAAATCCGCGCAGCCGTTGGCGCAGGGCCAGGCTCTATCGGGCCTGTAGGCTTAACGATGCCAATTATTATTGACCATAGTGTCACTGTAATGAGCGATTTTGCTGCCGGTGCTAACGTTGAAGATAAGCATTATTTTGGCATTAACTGGGAACGTGATTTACCTTTAATCACTTCAGCGGACATTCGTAATGTTGTTGAAGGTGAGTCAACGCCGGATGGCCTAGGCACCTATGCCATGGCTCGTGGTATTGAAGTGGGACATATCTTCCAACTTGGTACTAGCTATTCTAAAGCCATGAATGCCACTGTGTTAGATGAAAATGGTAAAGCACAAGTTCTGTTGATGGGTTGTTATGGTGTCGGTGTAAGCCGTATTGTGGCGGCTGCCATTGAGCAAAATAACGATGACCGCGGCATTATTTGGCCAGAAGCTATCGCACCGTTTACGGTAGGTATTTTGCCAATGAACATGCATAAGTCACATCGTGTGGCCGACATTGCCGAAAAACTTTACCAAGACTTAACTGATGCGGGTGTTGAAGTATTAATGGATGATCGTAAAGAGCGTCCAGGTGTTATGTTTGCCGACATGGAACTGATTGGCCTACCGCATGTTGTGGTGATTGGCGATCGCAATATCGATGCTGGGGTGTTTGAGTATAAAAACCGTCGCACAGGTGAGAAACAAGACATTCCATTTGATGAGATTGTGGCTTTCTTGACAAACGCAGCAAAAGGCTAGTTATTGATATAGCATGGAAAAAACGCACTTTCGAGTGCGTTTTTTTATTCTTAAATTCTCTTTAATCGAGATCTTTAATCTAGATCTTTAATATAAATATCGACTTCAAAACCTTGATTAAGTTCTGAAACAATCTCAATCCTACCGGCCAATTTTTGTGTTACTAGGTTATGCACAATAGACATGCCTAAACCAGTACCGCCGACATTTCGTGCAGTGGTAAAGAATGGCTCAAAAATTTTACTTTTAACGTCTTTACTTAATCCTTTACCATTATCTTTATAGAACATTTTTATTTCATCGCCACACATCTCTGCGCCTAAGAGAATGCGTTTCTTCCCTGGAAATCCCTCAGGAAAAGCATGTCTAAAACAATTGGAGACTAAATTAGTAAAAATCTGCGCGATGGCACCAGGATAAGAATTAACAAACAGCTGTTGTTCTAATTGAATATTCAGCTCAATGCCTTGCTTACGAGTGAGTGGTCGTAATGGCGATGAAATCTGTTCTAAATACTCGGTTAAGTTAATATTTTCTTTCTCTATAACAAGTTGATCTGCCGCCGTACGCTTAAAGTTATGTACCAGTTCAGCGGCTCGTGACAAATTGCGTTCGACAAGATTAAGGCCGTCGGTCAGTGTGTCCATGAAATCAACAAACTTTTGTTCATCAAGATCTCCTGCCCCATAATGCTTTTTGAGTTTATTGAGCTCATCAATACAATGACTGGTGGAGGTGACCGAAATACCTAGTGGAGTATTCACTTCATGCGCAACACCCGCAACGAGATTCCCCAATGCGGCTAATTTCTCATTTTCTATCAAGCTCGCTTGAGTTATCTGCAAGTTTTTGATGGCTCTTTTGAGTTCTGCTGTCCTTTTCTCAACTTGTGTTTCTAAAGCACTATTAATCGATTCAAGTTCAATTTGATAAGCTTTGACTTTTTTAGCATTGACTGCACGGCCATACAAATCGGCTAACGAACTCACGAATGCTTGTTCATCATAGGTCCAGTGCCTAATCTCACCTTTATGCTCACAACAAATAATCCCGATCATCTTACCCGCATGCCTAATAGGGCTGTCCAACATTGCGGTAATTGCGTTAGGGCGCAAATAGATATCAGCGAATTCGTATGTGGCTGGATCGGTCAAAGCATCACTGGCAGCAATAATTCTCTCTGTATCAAGAGCCTTAAAGTAACTGGGGAACTGGGATCGGGTTAAGGTAATATTATGTTGTTTGGTGTCATTATCGATTAATAAAAAACAATCAATTGACTGATTATCGTCAGTTAATAACCAAATACCGGCTCGACCTATATTCAGCCCACGACATACTGATTTAATAATCAAGGTTGACGCAAAATCTAAATCGCCCAAATCAATCAACTCAGACTGGCTGACTTCTAGCAATACCCGCTCACATATTGGATTCATATTAAATAGCTTAATCTGTTGGTATCAGTTATTAATCCGGCATTTCCTGTTGAATCTTCACAAACTGATTCAGTAATGCCAAACTTGCAGTGCACATAAGTGGATCAAATTGATTACCAGACTGCTCAATTAAATAATCTCTTACCTTTTCAGCGGGCCACGCCTCTTTATAACTACGTTTAGAAAGTAAGGCATCAATGACATCAACGATAGCCATGATTCGACCTTCAATAGGTATCTCATTACCCACTAAGCCACGAGGGTAGCCCTTACCATCCCAGCGTTCATGGTGGGTGTAGGCTATTCTCGCACCCATTTTGGCAATAATACGGTTTGATGCAGCAAGCAAGGCATAACCCTTTTCTGCATGAGTTTTCATTATTTCCCATTCATCAGGAGTCAATTTAGCGGGTTTATGGAGAATACTCTCAGGAATACCGATTTTACCCACATCATGCAACGGAGCTGCATAACGAATTGTTTCAACAAAATCATCACTCATGCCAACATATTGAGCTAACATTTCGCTCATCACAGCGACACGCCTTACATGGGCACCGGTTTCTTTACTGCGCTGCTCAATGGCATCACCAATAATAAGGATTAGCTCACGTTGGGTTTGTTGGACATTTTCTTTGCTAGAAAGGTTTTCAAAAGTCAGGCTGACATTGGCGGCAAATAATTCTAGTATTCTGACTTGCAAAGGAGTTAATTCAGTATCATGTTGCAGATATAAGATACTCGTGACATCTAGGCCAAATTTATAAAATCCCACATAAATATTGTCATGAATAACCGACTTACCTAAGGTGATGGCTTCAATAATATACTCTTTAACTTCACCGGGCAGTGATTCGACATTATCTATCTCACGATAACTGACCAGACTGCCTGTTGCCGCAAGTAAATTCATCTGAGTATCTTGATACAAGTCTTCGCGAAAACTGGTCAAATATAGCGCTGAATTACTTAAATTAAGCAATTGCAATGTCTGCTCGAGAACTGCGCTACCGAAATTATGCAGGGTATGACTTAACAAGACAGATGAAGAAGCTTGAATAACTTTCTCCATCCCTCGCTGACTTTGTTCAATCGTTTTAATATCTCGATATGAGCGTAACGATGTATAAACACATGATTTAAGCTTAGTCGAAGTTAACTCAGTTTTAGCCTTGTAGTCATTGATATCAAACTCTCTAATGACCCTTTCTTCTGGTGCACAACCTGGCTGCCCTGTTCGGAGAATAATCCGCGTGCTGTGGTTGTTTAACTCATTACGGATGCGCTCAACTAAATCAAGCCCCGCATGGTCATTTTCCATCACCACATCGATAAATGCGAGTGCGATATCAGGCTCATCACGTAGTAAAGCAAAGCCCTCTTTAGCAGTAAAGCTGGAGTAGAAAGCGAGCTTTTTACCGTCAAATTCGAAATGACCCAAGGCAAACTTAGTCACATCATGGATGCCAATTTCATCATCGATAATAGCAATTTTCCAAGGCGAAAGTCTGATAGCCTTATTGATTGAATCGTTATCAACCGATACTTCTGATTTTGTCTTAAACAGTGCCACATGCCATCCTTAAAATTGAATTACCAATTGAATACTAGCTAAAAATCAACGAGTGGCCATTTTCAAAATCAACATCTTAGACCATAAAAACATCATTAATCATGACGTGTAGCTAACATTAATAATACATATACGAGCAAAAAAACACCTTAGATCTTATCTAGTATTAATCTGGATATTTTTTTATGCAATAAATACTCATCGTTATGTCTTATGGCGAATGTTTTAAGCAGATTAAAGTATAGACAATAAATAGCATAGTCGACTTATTGACAACTGGTATATAACATTAAAACCACTCATACTAGAAATTCGTCCATCAAAAAGATTAAGGGATAAAGCTTGTCAATATCAACAGCATTGGTATTAGGTGGTGGTGGTGCTAGAGCGGCATATCAAATAGGGGTATTAAAAGCCCTAGTACAGTTTTATCCCCGTAACCATCATGTTCCATTTGATATAATTTGCGGTACATCCGCTGGAGCCATTAATGCAACGTCCCTGGCCACCCACGCATCTTGCTTCCATTTAGGCATAAAAAAACTGGATTGGGTGTGGCGCCATTTTGAAACCCATCAGGTTTATCGTGCATCGATTGCGCAAGTGTTGAGGCATTTGGGGAAAATGGCAATTAAAGGCCTCCAAGACGATAAAGTAAACCCGGATGCTGGCAGCCTACTCGATAATCAGCCATTACGACATTTGTTGAATAAACTGATTGATTTTAAAAGAATTGATCGCAATATCGGTAATAAAGCACTCAAAGCTGTCAGTATCGATTGCTCGTGCTACAACAATTCACGATCATATAGCTTCTATCAAGGTAATGATCACATTGAAGATTGGCAACGTGCTAGACGCGTTGGTATCCGTAGTTTATTGCACACTGAACACCTGCTAGCAAGCTCTGCAATCCCAATGGTATTTCCATCAATTAAACTTAATCAGGCCTATTATGGTGATGGTTCTGTCCATCAATTATCACCATTATCAAGTCCGATCCACCTTGGTGCGAGTAAAATATTTGTGATTAATTTAGACAGTCCTCACAAACACTTCCCTATCGAATTTGAATATCATCCAAAAACGGCAACCATTGCCGGCCATTTATTAGATACGATTTTCTCGGACACCTTAAACAGTGACTTAGAACGTTTACAGCGGGTCAATAACACCTTATCAATGATATCCGCCACAGATCGTGAGACATTAAACTTACGCCATATTGATACCTTAGTGATTAAACCAAGCCAAGATTTAAGTCGCATTGCAGAGCGATTTTATGATGACATGCCGTTTGCCATAAAAACGTTATTAAAATTTTTCGGCATTAATCGACAATCAGATTCAAGTATTGTGTCATACCTGTTATTCGAAAAAACCTACACTAGTACCTTGATAGACTTAGGCTATCAGGATGCAATGGACAGAATTGACGAGATAAAACAATTTTTTGACATCAAAACATAAATTTAACGTTAGGGCTCAAAATTTATGATATATCTATAGATAAGCTCACCACATCGGTTGATGGTAAAACCAGAAGTATACTCTGTGCACCACTGCTAAAATGGGTCTTGAGATACCGATTGAACATAAATTAAATCGATCATATTGCAATATTCATGATGAGAAATAGTACTCTTGTAGATGGCTTATTTTTAACTTAACAAGAATCACCCCAGAACTGCCGAGCGTCATATGCACGACAATTTTGTATCTAAAAGGATTTTAGATGAAAAATGTATGGTTGATATTCATACTAATAATACTTGGCTGCGGCCAACAAGACACTTCTAATATTAATACCACAACAAGCAGTAAAACAGACTTGCAATGGCAAGGTGTATACCATGGAATATTTCCATGCCCAAGCTGTGATGGTATGGACACCACACTAGAACTTATCAAACCAAACAAATACACCATCTATACAGTCCGTTTAGGCACTGATAACATTCCCTTTCAAGGAAGCGGTACCTTTAAATGGGATAAAACCGGTAATATTATTATCTTAGACCGTGGTCATATTTACCGTGTTTATTCAGATCACTTATACCTATTAGATGTTAAATCCCGGCGGATTAAAGGACCTGATGCACAGCGATATAGAGTTAATAAAATTCAAGCATTAGATCAGCAAACAACAACCACAGAATAATTTCATAACGCTTGTGATACTCAGAGTGATTAGGCTTAATTTGGCATTCAATAATGATTGACGCTGTTACGCACAATCTATGAAAACAGTGTTCACAAAATGCTATTTACTATTGGCGTAATGCAGCTATATGCACTTGATAAGCGTTTACCCAAGCAATAACAACACCAGCATCTGTGATAAGCTTTTTTGCATCGGCTAATTGACTCTTGCCTATAACATCAAAACAATGTGTATTAATCATCACAAGACCTCCATTTAGCGCGCTAGACAGCCATATATCACTGATCATTGCTATTGCAAAACCTTAGTAACTGTAATTAACATTTTGTCTGCATGAACCCGTACAAAGAAAAGATGATTTATTTTTAGCAAAGATTCAATTGTCATCTCAATGTCATTTTCACGTGCAATAATTTTTACCATCAAGGATGAAATATTTCGCTTTAGCTTATTATTAACTTTAGGTAAAAAGAGGCTGTACCAACAGAGGTACAGTTATCTGGAATGTTGAAAATGTCACACTCATTTGAATTTGATGAAGATGATGCGCCATGGGGCGATAACATCAAGGGAAAACCGAAGTCGAAAAAAGTAAAACAGCGCCGCCGAGATACTAAACGACGTTACTTTGACGATAATGCTGAAACGGAGTTTGCACCTGCTAAGTGGAAGTAATTTATCAGGATTTTCTCATCAAGTTTAAAAAGCAAGTTGCCTGAAACTTGCTTTTTTATTGCCTAAAAAAATTGGCCTTGAGCAATTCAAGACCATTTAGACAAACTAATTTATTGTGGATGTTCATGCTGTAAAACGTGAGCAATCAGTGATTAGAGTATTTCTGTTACAGGTACAGTATGGTCGCTAATCCCAAGAAGGTAAAAAAACCTACTACGTCGGTCACAGTGGTAAGAATAACCGATCCCGATAAAGCCGCATCTTGATTAAAACGCTGTAAAATCATCGGTACCATCACCCCGGCAATAGCAGCAACCGCCATATTGATTAAAATTGCACAAGCAATAACAATACCCATGATCGTATCGTCAAACCACCAACCCGCAATGATACCAATGACAATTGACCATAGCATGCCATTAAGCGCACCGATCCCTAGCTCATTTTTCATCAACGACATGACGTTACCAGCTGAAATTTGACCCATTGCCATACCACGGATCATCAGCGTTAATGATTGGCTCCCCGCAATACCCCCCATTGATGCCACAATGGGCATCAATACCGCTAATGCAACAACCTGCGACAATACATTCTCAAATAAACCAATGGTAGCAGAAGCTAAAAATGCAGTAAGTAAGTTAATCCCTAGCCACACGGCACGACGTTTGGCACCAATGACAATTGGAGCAAATAAATCGTCGTGTTCATCCATACCTGCGGTTGCCATTAGTTGTGCTTCATAATGTTCACGCACTAAGGCTGTCGCTGTTCGCAATGTCATGCGGCCAATCAATATACCGTCTTCATCAACAACTGGTAATTCAAGCTCACGACTATGCTCAATCGCTTCGGCGGCTTCAATTAAAGATGAATCGGCAGAGATAACTCGGCTGTCATCCCATTTTAAGACGTGCAGTTGAGTGTCAAGATCTGCCGTTCTGAATACGTCATAACGCCGCACTGTTCCTAAATATTTATCGTTACTATCGACCAAGAATAGGTGGTCATTACAATCTAAATCGATTCGACGAAAAAAACGTTGTCCTTGTGCGACGGTAGAATTAAGACTTAATGCCAGCATCTGGTGATCGGCATAACGACCGATTTCATTTTCAGAATATTGATCATACAGTTCGAAGTGCTTACGCTGACGCTCGCCCATCTGAGCTAATGCACGATCAGTAATATTGTCAGGTAACGAATCACTCCACTCAATAAGATCTTCAGGACTTAATTGAGAAAAGAGTAAGTCTAATTCCTCGTCGGGCATTTTCTTTACAATGCCTAAACGAGGATCGGCGCGCATTAAGTTTAAAACGTCGACACGTTCTTCAACATCAACTTGCTGCCAGCGTTCATAACGCTCATCCAGTGGTAACGATTCGAGTAATAGAGCAATGGTGCCCGGCTCGGCTTCAGTTAAGATCTCACTGAACATTTCAGCCTGCTCATCACCTTCTGCTTCAGTTAACAAATGTACCACTTGGCTGACATCTGCTTGTGGTTGCGAACTGGTGTCGATTTCATCTTCAGAGTTAAGTTCGTTCTTTACATCATTCATAAGCCCGTCCTTAATTCTTAGTAGTAAAATATGCGCAAACTATATTGAAATTAGTATTGATAAGCAAACAGATAAATTAAATTGCCCACAACTTAATTGCCAACTAATCATGTTTATAATATAGTCTATCTTTCATATAAAGGAGCATCAGATGACTGCAGCAATTTATTCTATTAGCGTAAAAGATATTCAAGGCAAAGACCTTGTCATGGAGCAGTTTAAAGATAAGGTCTTGCTTATTGTTAACACGGCAAGTAAATGTGGATTTACTCCGCAATACAAAGCACTTGAGGATTTATATCAGCAATATAAAGATAGAGGTTTAGTTATCTTGGGCTTTCCTTGTAATCAATTTGGTAAACAAGAACAAGGTAACGAAGATGAGATCAGCCAATTTTGCCAACTAAATTTTGGCGTAACATTTCCACTGTTTAGCAAAATTGAAGTTAATGGTAATAACAGTCATCCTTTGTACCAACATCTTAAAAAGTCTGCCAAAGGTCTTTTAGGAAGTGAATCTATTAAATGGAACTTCACTAAGTTTTTAGTTGATAAACAAGGGAATATCCTTGAGCGCTATGCGCCAACCACTAAGCCAGAAGAGCTTAATACTATTATTGAAAAGTTGCTCACTTAATCAGCACCACAGATGCTCGAATATTATCATTACGTGCGCAATAGGTGTTTACGCTAGGCGATTGATATCATATTAATCGCCTTACTGTTACCAAGAAGACAGAAATAAATTGACGCGTTAGATCCCTTTGCAATGTTTAAATTTAACCATCAAATTTAAATCTCAAAAACAGCAAAAATAATACAAACCTAAGCTACTGATAGTTATAAAATATAAAATTTATATCTTTATTTCGATAAAAAATTGTATTTAGATTGAACTTTTTAACCATCAGGTACTCAAACTTAGTAACAGTGATATTCACTTTTGTTCATCATCTCCCTGGGACTTCTAGCGCGGTCCCCTTGATCGCTAAGTCGATCGATAGGCAATCATTTGATTGCCTTTTTTTATGTTTGTTAAACACATCATTCACTCTGGATTACATGACCTCATTATCCTGATATAAGCTTATCTGCCGCTAAATCTTAGTTACCGGCTTTGAGCGATAAACGTTAACGAAATCTTACTCAGCAATTATTTTTAAATTTTTTTGTCATTGAGTGAACTTTTACCAATCCCCCTAGTCAGAATATATGTAACCAGTAAGGAGACAAACTCGTTAAACCGTTCTCCAATGTTTAGTTTGTATTTACTTGTTACAACAGCTTTATGTGTATTGTTCATCATCATCCCTATTTGGCGAGTATTAACACGCTAGCGCACCGTTAATCACAACCCACAAAGAACGACTTAGGCAACCATATTGGTTGCCATTTTTTTAGCTTATATTTGCCAATAATCTTTATCTGTTGGCATCACATCGACGCCTTCCTGAGCATACACAATAGTTTAAAAAGTAGCTTATGAGACCAGACCCAGCTAAAGCGCTAAAAACCAACCTATTGATAAACTAAATAAAAAACCACTCATTGCATAATATAAACCCTATATACTCATGATCTTTAGCTATTATCCCCAAAGATATACGCTGAAGAGACCGAAAATATAACTCTGATGAATTAAATTCAAAAAAATCGGTTTTTCAGTGAACTTTCCTGATGACAGCCAGTCTTATTAATTGTACGGAGTAAGATATAGTTTAAGTAAGTGCAGCATAATGAGTTAGCTTCTCCATCAGCGTTAATTGATTATTGCTAAATTATTGACATCACTTATCACAAGTTTTTAGTTAGGATTATTACTGCTATACCGTTTTATGTTCATCATCATCCCTATTTAGGCAGTATTAACACGCTAGCGCACCGTTAATTACGACCTACAAAGAACGACTTAGGCAACCACATTGGTTGCCATTTTTTTGCCATTAATGTGTGAAAACCTTTTACACATGGTATTAATCATCCGCCCAAAGAATTTATCAGCATCAATAATGCTAATAGCTCAACAATTCCAAGCGAGTTAGGTTAAATTTCGATCTCTAATGGCGCAGTTATGATTAAAATACTGGCTTCACTCCGATAAAGGCTCACTCAAAAGAGATCAGCATCTGTGCAAAAGTCCATCGATAACTGAAGCGATTTATCTCACGTAAAATAAATTCAAAAAAATCATTTTTTCAGTGAACTTTCCTGATTATGCCCAGTCTTATTAATTGTACGGATAAAATGTAGTTTCAAATGATTGCCATATAATGAGTTAATCTTCATCCCCCGAGTTAATTGATTATACGGCTAAATGATTCACGCGGCTTATGCCATACGCCAGTTTAGATTAAGTTATTGCAACACAGTTTATTGTTCATCATCATCCCTATTGGGAAGTATTAACACGCTAGCGCACCGTTAATAACAACCCGCAAAGCATTATTTTGGCAGCCAATATGGCTGCCATTTTTTTTATCATTTTTTGACAAAAACAACGCAATAAAAAGGTTAATACTTAAATTATCAGTAGTTTGTCTAGCTGTACTTGAAGAGAAGGATGATAGCCAGGGCGCGCTTTTGCATAAATATCGAGTAATTCTTGTTGGTAACCGGCTATTTGTAACTCAACAAACAAGGGTCTAACAAATTTGCCTCGACCTATACGGCATAGGTAGCCACTTAATGCAGGTAACACAGGATCAAAATGATTACGGATGGCAACTCGATACCAATCACAGGCTATTTCTGCATTCGGGCTATTTGTTAACGTAAATGTAGCGTCTAAATCTAATAATACCGCTTGGCTTACCACTAGAGGTAATTGGGTGAGGAAATACTGCCAGTGGTGAACTCGCCACCCATCGACCTGTAACTCAATTGCTGGAGTACCTTTAATAACAGCCTCTACGGCTAACTCAACTTTATCTAAACTGCTTGAAGTTGGACCGATAAACCATTGGGGTAATCCTTGTCCATACACCCACTCATTAAGCTCTGATAACGTTAACTTATCATGATGTTCCACCAACAGCGTTTGCTTGGCATAATCAATAAATGTTTCAGTAGTAATGGCGCTAAACGAAAAATAATCGACATATTGAAATAGAAACCGATCAAATGCAGCTCGGCCTAATCGACTTTCAAGCTCATGCACAAACATCGATGCTTTATCGTAGGTAAAGCGATTAAATGCCAGATTAGGATCGCGATCTTGCACATTGGCTGGTAAGGTTTGACTGACTAAGGGAGTAGATTCCATTTCCTCTTGCAAACGTCCGTACTCGATAACCCATTCGAGTTCTGCCTGCTCTTCGCCATAAACCGCTTCTACAATACGATTAGTAAAATAAGTGGTAAATCCCTCATTGAGCCATAAATCTCGCCAAGTTGCATTACTGACTAAATTACCCGTCCAAGAATGAGCTAATTCGTGAGCAACAGTTGAAACAAGACTTTTATCGCCAGCAATTAATGTCGGGGTCATAAACGCTAACATGGGATTTTCCATGCCACCAAATGGAAAGCTTGGTGGCAAAATAATCATGTCATAGCGGCCCCAAGAATAAGGTCCTAATATGGACTCAGCGATTTGGATCATC
The DNA here is from genome assembly GCF_014163845.1 of Shewanella sp. SR43-4. Taxonomy (NCBI): domain Bacteria; kingdom Pseudomonadati; phylum Pseudomonadota; class Gammaproteobacteria; order Alteromonadales; family Shewanellaceae; genus Shewanella; species Shewanella sp. SR43-4. The sequence goes on from NZ_JACJEB010000009.1 coordinate 99,462, forward strand.
GACTCGGTATCTTCAAATTCTTTGACAGCCGCAGCAAGCATGCCGGGTTCAGTATAAATACCACTTCTGGGACCTGTTGCTTGAAAGCTTAGCTCTCCAACCGCTATCGCGAGTAAATGTGTCGGGATCGGTTTATTCATGCAAAATGTAAATACACCATCATCTGGCATGTCAGGGATATTTTCGGCACTCATTACCGCACGTAAACCCTGAGGCACATTGATGGTTGCATTAAAGGTTATTCGTGCTTTTGGGGTATCTTGCAAAGGTAACCAGCTACGCGCGTTGATGGGCTGTGATTGGCTAAATAGGTAAGGTAATTTTTTACCTAAGGTTTGTTGCGGTGTAAGCCATTGAAGCCCTTGAGCGTTTGTGGATGTACGATAATCAATCACCACCTCATCTACTTGCTCCCCAACATCTATCACCAGCTTTTGACCGAGTATGTCACTCACATCACTCATAGTATACGACAACGGATTAGCCTGACTGTCGGTGATACCATGTATGAGTAAATCTCGGCAATCTAACACTAATGAGACTGCCGATATGGTGCGCGTAAATTGCAATCGGGCAACGCCGATAAGTTGCTGTAAGTCAAAATCAACCACGAGATTAAGATCAAGATGATGCACACATAAAGCATCCGTATTGGCGCTTGAATGGTAATCGTGTTGTACGTTCCATTTTGCAGTCACAAAAAACCCTTACTTGGCAGAGAAACATCAAATCCAGTAACGATAATAGCATTAGCATCATCAAAATGTGCCGTATTGGGTCACAGAGGAATATCGATCATAGGAAAAGCAAAATAATGAGCCATCAATTTAGACTTGATGTTTGCCATGCGACTAATGGCATAAACCTAAAACATAACGCGAAGTAAATCACATTCACAATGTATGCCTTAATGTATTTCGGGTAAAAGACGAATAAAGCGCCAGAAACCAGAAAAATATAACTAGATAATAATGAATGCAAATCATTAAAAAATAAAACGTTTTAATCTCACATCTTATTTTGCCAATCTTATTTTTATATAAAAATGCATTTTTTTAGTATCATCGGGAACTAACTCAGAAATGATGAGTCATATTATATGAACCGAATTTGAATTACTTTTTATGTACCAAGTAGCTTCTTATTGTTCATCATCATTCTCCTATTCGATAGTTGTAAAAATCTATCAACAGCATTGCCCTTAGCAATAGCAGCAACCTCTTAGTTAGGTTGCTTTTTTTTATATTTTTTTTAACGTTAAAAAACAAAAAAGGCCTCAAAGAGGCCTTTTTTAGTTTACTGAAAGTGAGTTAACTAAAGCGTAATACCGACTTTCTCTAAATCTTTTGAAATCACAGATGTTGGTAATGGAACATAACCATCTTTCTCAACAATTTGCTGACCTTGCTTAGACAATACGAAGCGTAAGAATTCACGATCCATTGGCGATAGGTCTTTATTAGGATGCTTGTTCACGTAAACATATAAGTAACGTGATAGTGGGTAAGTACCATCTGCTGCGTTGGCTGCTGATGCTTCGATAAACTTATCACCTTTCTTAGAGATAGCTACCGCTTTTACGCCCGCAGTTTTATAACCAATACCAGAGTAACCAATGGCATTAAGTGACTGAGAAACAGACTGAACTACAGAAGCAGAACCTGGTTGCTCGTTCACGTTTGCACGGAAGTCACCTTTACATAATGCTTTTTCTTTAAAGTAACCGTAAGTACCAGATACTGAGTTACGACCGTAAAGCTGAACGTCTTTAGCTGCCCAGTTGCCGTCTAAACCAGCATCGCCCCAACGGTTGATTTCTTTACCGCCACACTTGTGTGTAGAAGAGAAGATAGCATCAATTTGTTCAATGCTTAAACCTGTAATTGGGTTATCTTTGTGTACGAATACAGCTAAAGCATCGATAGCAACACGAACCGCTGTTGGCTTATAACCGAAATGCTTTTCAAATGCTTCAACTTCGTTAGGCTTCATTTTGCGGCTCATAGGACCGAATTGAGAAGTACCTTCAGTTAATGCTGGTGGCGCAGTTGAAGAACCGGCTGCTTGGATTTGGATATTAACGTTTGGATAGATGTGTTTAAACTCTTCAGCCCATAACGTCATCATGTTTGCTAATGTATCAGAGCCAACAGAAGACAAGTTACCAGAAACACCACTTGTTTTTTCATATGATGGTAAAGTTGGATCTATAGCAGCCATAGATGCTGCTGAGAATACGCCAGCGGCTGTAAGAGTAATTGCGCCGACAAGTTTTTTCAGTTTCATTGTAATGCTCCAGAATTAAGCGTACTAAGTTTTTAAAACGTAGTCAGTATCGACCTCATTGATGACAAGTCTATGACGGTGATGTGACAGTTAGATGACACAAGGTTCAAAAGTATTACATGAACAAATACAAAAAATAACACAATTAATATCAAACACTTAAAATCAATGCGAATATAAATTTGCCTGTAAAATAATAAACAATAGCCAATTCCAGCTTAACTAAATTAACTACTTGTCACAATAATGCTGACAAGACAAGCTTATGACACAAAATTACCCCGTATAAGTTTATCGCACTTAAGATGTGTATAACGGCCTAAGCTCACCGAGGAAGGCAAACGCTGAGTCGATTGATACACTTTAGCGAGCTTAAAATGATAAATTAAACCTTAATCACTTACTGGCAAGGTTTATAACCTATATGTCACAGTATCATGACGGGTATTCTTGTTGTCGGTTGTTAGCGATTGTTATCCCTTGTTGTTAGCGCTTAGTGATAGCTAATGCCACACAGACAGCTAACATGTTTGATAATGCAAAGTTTAGCCTAACAAAAACCAACAGCTTAAGCCTATGCATAATGCAAAGATAAACGAGATAGATATATGTGTTCAGCTTAGCTCAAGCCTACTTGGTAAGCGGTCTTTCGCAACACAAGTGTACCTGAGTCATATCAGTCAATTTCAACTAAGATTAGCCAAAATTAAGTCATAAAAAAACAGCATAAATGCTGTTTTTTTATTAATGACTGCAACTATTGTCGCACTAACAAATGAGATGGAATGATAAAACTGAAGATACTGCCTTTGCCATACTCGCTGGTAACGTTAAGCTCGGTGTGATGATGGTTTAAAGCGTGCTTTGCAATAGCTAATCCCAAGCCTGTGCCACCGGTTTTACTCGAGCGAGCATTATCGACTCGATAAAAGCGTTCAGTTAAGCGATTAATATGTTGCGGCGCGATGCCAACACCGGAATCTTTGACCGAAAAAAGTGCGCCAGTTGCCACACTTCGCCACGATACCGCAATCGTCCCCCCAGGAGAGGTGTAGCGAATTGCATTTGAAATTAAATTTGAGCAAGCACTGCGTAATTGCAACTCATTACCATGAGTATTCAACCCCGCTTCACAATTAAACACTAAGGTATATTCGGTACCAGCAAGAGCTTTAGCTTCTTCTTTAAGAATATCCATCATCAACGTCATATTGACGATTTTCGATAAATCGAGATCGACAGCATCTTCAATACGTGACAATGCCAACAACTGCTCAACCATCGACTGCATTCGAGTCGTTTGTTGTTGCATTAGTGATAATGGTTTTTGGTTAGGTGAATTTGCATCCTCCATGCTTTGCATGATTTCTAAATAACCTTGCAATACCGTTAATGGCGTTTTCAATTCATGGGACACGTTAGCCACAAAATCTTTACGCATGCCTTCTAATTGATGTATTCGGGTAACGTCTCGAGCGATTAGCAGCAACTGACGATCACCATAGCTCATGACTCGAATTTCAAGTAAACGCTTATCTGAGACAGGAGACGGAATTTCTAATGGTTCGTTATATTGGGCATCTTTTAAATAAACTGAAAAATCAGGATGGCGGATAAGGTTATCTATTCTCTGGCCATTATCTTGAGGCCAAACAAATCCTAAGATTAGCTGAGCCAATTTGTTGCACCATAAAATATTGTGCTCGGCATCCAGAACAACGGCAGCATCAGGTAATGCTTCTGCTCCTTGGCGAAAGCGGCCCAATAAGGTAGCAAGTTGACCTACACGACGACGATTTTTTCCTTGTAAACGATAAAGACCATTAAACACCCCTTCCCAACTTCCTCTACCTTGAGGAGGTGTAAGCTTTTTATCTTTCCATAACCAGAAGTTTAACCGAGCGATTTGGCGATAGTGCCACACGAGCAATACAATTGTCCCCGTAAGCATAACGCCGACAACATGGTCAAATAAAGCCCCGACCAGCATAAATAGAACAAGCAACATCGCTAAGCGAAAAAATAAGCGATATCCAGAATACGAGATAAACATAGGCTACCTAAATTCGAAAGTAACGCCGCCAACACATTCAGTGCCGTTACTGATTATTAGGGCTAACAACGAAGCACAAGATAGCCTAAAAAGGCTATTATGGCTAGACAGCAAAAAAAGCGTTTCTAAAAGCTCTGTCTAGCATGACAAAACTTTTAGCGCTGCCAATACGAATTACATTCTGGTTGAAAATCGGTAACCTGCACCGCGAACAGTTTGGATCAATTTATCGTGTCCACCCTCTTCGACCGCTTTTCGTAAGCGTCTGATGTGAACATCGACAGTGCGATCTTCAACATACACGTTGGTGCCCCACACGTTATCGAGTAACTGCTCTCGGCTGTAAACTCGCTCTGGATGGGTCATAAAGAAATGCAATAAACGAAACTCAGTCGGCCCCATATCGAGCACAGCATCACCGACAGTCACCCTATGACTGACAGGATCAAGTTGCAGTCCTTGCACATCAATAGTCTCTTCTAACCGAGTTGGTGCACTTCTACGCAAAACGGCTTTAATGCGAGCGACGAGTTCTTTAGGTGAAAAAGGTTTAGTTATATAGTCATCAGCGCCGACTTCAAGGCCTTTGACTTTATCTTCCTCTTCTCCACGTGCTGTCAGCATAATAATTGGGATCTGACGAGTAAATTCATCTTGCTTTAAACGTTTAGCTAATTGAATGCCACTGCCACCAGGGAACATCCAATCTAATAAGATTAAATCTGGGTATGGCTCTTTAAGCAACTCAATCGCCGAATCAAAATCTTCAGCAGCAGCTGTCGTAAAACCATGTTGATCCATCACAAATGTCAGCATCTCACGGATTGCTGATTCATCTTCTACTATTAAAATCCTAGCTGTCATATTGGGTTTCTACGTTAATTTGCCACGGGACTATTATTGGACATTTTTGTTACAGATTTATGATATAACGCTTGATTCTGGCATTAAATACGCCATTTTGTCATAAAAAATTCATTACTGTTATTTAGATATAACAAAAAAGGGCTTAAAGCCCTTTTTTATTGATTGCAGATTTAACCGTCAAATAACGACAGATTTAGAACTTATGTTCGATACCTACACCAACGTAGCTGTCATCTTGATCGTTTGAATCAAATGAGTTTGCAGTGTAAAAAGCAAATAACTTGGTTGGCTTACCTAACTTGTAGTCAGCGCCAACAGACCATGAATTACCTTTATTTTCCATGTCTAAGTACTGTGCTTTCAAAGTAACATCATTGATGTCATATGCTGAGCTTAATAAGTAGCCATTGTCTTTAATACCGCTGTCTAGTTTTTCTTGCTGCTGATACATACCACCAATCACTAAACCGGCCACTTTACCTTGAACAGTAGCACGTGCAGTGTCATAACCTTTTACTTTTGAATCGTAAGCAATTGCAGCGTAGATTGGTGTGCTTTTTAATCCAGCATCACCGTACATTAGCGCCATACTCACGCCATCTTCACCTTCTACGTTACTACCAACAACTTGATCTGCATCACCAGAGGCAACATAAGTCACACCCGCTTGGAAATCACCAAATACTGGCGTGTAGTAAGTTGCGGTTTGAGCCATGCGGTTTTCACCTTTAAACATGGTTTTCATATCGCCAGAAAGGTCGTTGAATTGATCAATTTTACCTTGAGATACTTTAAGGATTGTGTCGTTACGACCAACAGATACAGCACCGAAGTTACCTTTTAAACCAACAAATTGGTTACGAGCTAAAAAGTTTTCTTTGTTTGCATCACCTGTGTTGACTTCATATTCGATAGTATAGAAAGCTTCTAATGATTTGCTTAACTCAAACGCACCGGTTACACCAAAACGTGATGCATTACTTTGAATTGTCGTTTCAGTGACATCAGCAACATCATTTGATTGTGCTGTTACGTTTAACTTACCGTAAACTTGAAGAGGATCTGCGGCGTATGCACTTGAAGCTACTGAGGCTGCGATTGCAGAGGCTAATAGTGTTTTGCAAAAAACGTTCATCATTTCATCCTTTCGACGCATATATCGTCATGGTTATTCTGGGTTAGTTGTATCGGAACGAGATGAATTCTGCCTTGCAAATGTTTCAGAAATATTTCACTGATAGATGAAATCCCCATTCTGACTGTTTCAAACCATTTAACCCTATAGGAAACCTCGATACAGCAAGGGTTTCAAGCTGAGTTATTGTAATGTGACAGTTTAATGAATTCTCATCCTGATGACTGAACCTGTGTTGCGACTGATGTTTTTTTGATGGTTTACCACTTTGCCTCTATACCGTAAACTGCTGTCACTGAATTTTCCTGTTAATTAATGAGAGCCTTCTATGTGGTTTAAAAATCTCACCTTGTACCGTTTCAACAAACCGTTTACGACAGATACCGAAACATTAGAGAATGCCTTAGCTGACTTCACTTTTTCTCCTTGTTCGAGCCAAGACATCAGCAAGTTTGGTTTTTCAAATGCTTTAGGTAAAAAAGGCCAAGCATTAGTGCACAGTGCTGAAAACCGTCATTTAATTTGTGTCACTAAAGAAGAAAAAATTCTCCCAGGCCAAGTGATTAAAGAAGCCTTAGATGAAAAAGTGGCGGAGATTGAAGATCAAGAGAACCGTAAAGTCACTAAAAAAGAAAAAGACACCATTAAAGATGAAATCACCACGACGTTGTTGCCTCGGGCATTTTCTCGTCGTAGCCAGACACACGCACTTATCATGCCTGAACTGGAAATGATTTTAGTCGATAGCTCTAGTGCGACTAAAGCGGAAGAGTTATTAGCATTACTGCGTAAAGCCTTAGGCAGCTTACCTGTGATCCCGTTAAGTTATGCAACTCCAATCGAGTCGACGTTAACCCAGTGGTTACAAGCGGGTGAAGCTCCTGCACCATTTGAGATGCAAGATGAAGCCGAACTTAAGTCTGACTCTGATGAAGGCGGTATCGTACGCTTTAAGCAACAAGTGCTCCAAGAAGATGAAGTGCTCGCTCATATTGCAACAGGCAAGCAAGTACACAAACTGGCCTTACATTTTGGCCAGTCGATTGCCTTTTTAATGCAATCTGATGCCACGATTAAACGTCTTAAGTTTTCTGAAGAATTTAGAGCAGGTAATGATGAAGTCGGTACAGAAGACCCATTAGCCCGTTTAGATGCAGATTTTGCCTTAATGGGCAGTGAATTAGTCGCGTTTATTAATGCGGTTAATCAAGCTTTTGGTCCACTAGAGCAAAGCGTGTAATCCAACTAAGGACACAATATGAAACTATACGGAAGTTATACGTCACCTTTTGTTCGCCATTGTAGAATTGCGCTACTTGAGTCAACGCTCGATTACCAATTTATTGAAACCGATCACGCCACCAGCGCGGCGTTATCGCCGACTAAACGGGTGCCTTTTTTACAAGATGGTGAGTTAACGCTAACCGATTCTAGTGCCATATTGCGATATATCCGCAGCAAGTCGGACAAGCCATTCCTTGAAAGCACTGTCGAGCTTGATCAATATTGTATGATCAATACAGCATTGGACAGCACAATCAATTTATTCTTCTTGTCTCGTGATGGGGTCGATATTGAGCGCTTTGATTACACCATCAGACAGGCGCAGCGAATTGAGTCGACATTAGTGCAGCTTGAAACATTTGAATTGCCTTTGCATGGCCCTTTTAATGATGTGCAGCTAAGACTAGCCTGTTACCTCAGTTGGGCGATATTCCGCCAACGTATACATATCGCTAACTACCCTAAGCTAAAACTGTTTTTAGCGGCAGTTGAAAAAGAGCCATTTTTTATTGAAACCGCCCCGCAGGCATAAGTTAACACGATAAAAAATGCCCTGAATTTCAGGGCATTTTTTTATCTACAACAAAATAACTCAGTCATACGTAAGAGCTTATTCGCCGTCGGCGTTAATCCATTTACCTTCGGTATCAAAAGGCCAATCAATACCTAACCATGCTTTAAAGAAAGCTTTTTGCTCAGCAGTCACATTATCAACCGCAGTAATCGCTAACTTATCTTTCGGTTGTTCTGCCAACACTATGTTCACATCTTTTAGTTGATCATTACTAAATACCGTCACCTTAACAGTGTCACCAGGGCTAAAATCGTTAAAGCGTTTAGCAAAACCGTCTGCGGTGACTTTCAAACCATTGACCGCCACTAACTCATCACCAGCCGTTAAACCGGCTTTCCAAGCTGGGCTATTTTTAGCCACAGTTACTAATACTAAATCAGCATATAAGCCGGATAAGCCCATGCCTGTATCAACTTGTATTTTGGGTTTATCACCATAAGTGGTTACCAAACCGGCTTGAGCTAATAGATCATTAAACTCTAAACTAACTGGCTGATTCACAAATTTCTGCCACCAAGGTTGATAATCTTTGCCGGTGAGAGTAGTTAATATGTTTTGCACATCTGCCACAGTGTAGCCCATTGGAATTTTAAAGTTTTCATATAACTCCTTGTGCACATCACGATAAGAATGCGCTAGCTTACTGTCAGTTAACACACTGAAATCTAATGCCAGTGAAGCTAAATATCCCTCAGAATAAATATTCACACTGTGGTTAACCGCATAATCGCCCCAAGTGCTACTCCATTGACCTAAACTGGCTTCTGCAACCGATTGAGTTTCACGCCCAGGATTATGCTGATTAAGTACTATCCGTAAGCTTAAATCATCAAAGAATTCTTTTGCCGTCATAACCCCAGCACGTAACAACAACTGATTTTGAAAATAGCTGGTTGAACCTTCTGCGACCCACAATAAATCAGTCATATTCTCAGACTGATAATCGTAAGGCACCAATCCTTGAGGACGATACGATTTTACATTCCAAGTATGGATGAACTCATGCGATGCGGTACTAATAAAGCGTAAATAATCTTCTCGCTCACGAAAGTTAAATCGCGGTAATTGAATAACGGTTGAGTTCAGGTGCTCTGTGGCTCCGCGAGCACCGCTAGTAGCATGCACCATATACACATAACGTTTAAACGGGTAACCATTCCAAATAGCTGACGCTTGAGCGCTTATTTTACCTAAATCAGCAATAATTTGCGTAGTGTCGTAGTTTCCCTCCCCCCAAAAAACCACCTCATATTGGCGATTATCGGCATCGAAACTAAAGTGCTGGCTTATTCCCGTCTCAATCGGTGAGTCAACTAAGACGTCATAATTAGCTGCTTTAAATGAATGTGACTTGCCGTCGCTCTCCATTCCAGAATAACTTTTCCAGCCTTTTGGCACTTGCATATTGACCGTAATAGGTTGCTGGCGAAACGCAGGGCTATACATAAACACACCACTGGCATCTAAGAAAGCATGGCTACTATCAATGTGACGTAATCGGTCACCAAGCTCATTAGCATGCAACTGATATGTCACCTTAACCGATGTAGGTTGAGTTAAGGTTATTTGCCATTCACCACTGGCAGTGCGTTTCCAAGGTAGCGACTGACCCTTGCTGTCGGTCGCATTAAACAATCTAACCCCATCAGCAATAGGCAATACTTGATAACGGCCGGTTCGCCATACTGGTAAATTAACCGTTAGCACCTGCGAATCCGTTTGAGGAAATGACACTCTCACCTGAGCTAAATGGTGTGCGGGTTGGTTAATATCAATATGGTAATCAACATCAGCAAGGGCTGGCATGGCCCCAGTCATCAAAAAAATGGCACTGCTAGCTAAAATTGCAAGAGAAGTAGGTTTCACTCTAGGTTCCTTCTGGTATGATTCTATTGTTTTTATTTTAAATTCCGAACAATTATAACGATCTAGACTCATTAACACAGTGGCAATTTGTAACTGAGTGAGAATACTTAGTATCAATGACAAACCAATGTTAATTTATTCATCGATACCAGCTGATAATGACGTCCACATTTTTTAATCCTAAAAAGGTATCTTTTACTATGCTGCGATGTTTTCCTCTGATCATATTATGTTCAATACTATTAAGTTCAGCAGTGTGCGCAAGAGATATTGAACAGCAAGAAATATTGTTCAAAGAAAATCCTCAAAAAATTTATACCAAGTTATTGAGAACGACCGAGTTTCCTTTGCACTTTTCAAACAAAGCAGAATTCGACCAAGTCGCTGAAAATTTAGGTTTTCAACCAAATGAACTCCATCGTGATTTAGAGCTATTAGCTCGCCTTAATTTACAAGCAAAACTCACATCGCCAACTAAGTACCAAGATGCAGAATTACTCATATCGCAGTTAGACAGCATTGCATCAACAACGCTTGAAAAAGCCATGGTGATTATGCTTAAAGCACGGATTAAGGGACGTAAAAACCAAGAATATAATCAAGTGATCGTTGAATTCAATGATGCGTTGAATATGGTTAACGCCGATATCAGCTTAGAAAGCACCCTGTTCAAGTTAACACTGCATGAACAATTGAACATGTTACATTCATTGTTACTTCAACCTACTCCAGCCTTATCTCATTTAAATCGTTATCGTGAAATGGCTTATCAGTTACACAATAATTATTTTATCGCCGATGCCGAATCGCAATTAGGCCGTTATTACAATCTGAATGGCGATCAAGCAAAGTCACTGCAGCATTACAGTGAAGCATTTCGTTTAGCCAACATCTTAGATTACCCTGGCATTAAAGCCCAAACACAGCTCAATCTCGCGCGGACCTACCGTGATTTAGAACAATGGGATGATGCACTCAAATATGCCCACAATGCGGCGGAAATATTTCAAGTAATCGGCCAAGATGTCTACTTGTCAGAATCATTAACTGTTATGGCGATGATTTTCGCAGGCAAAGGGGAATGGAATAAAGCCATCGATTATTATTTAAATGTCCAGCAAGTAAATGAGCGGATGGGGAACCAAATTGCAATTGGGCTCACATATCATAATTTAGGTGAGGCTTATTTTAAATTGCATAATATTCAGGCGTCATTGGATGTAATGCAACGAGCAAATGAAATATTTAGAGCTCGAAAAGTAGAACATTACTTAGTCCATAACGAACTCCTATTTGCTCAAATAACAACCAGCGAAGGCATGTGGACAAACGCGATTGAGCATGCAAATAAAGCGATTAAGCTGGCTAAAAAGAAACATTTAACCGAGGTGCAAACCGAGGCTTTAGGGTATTTATCTACCGCATATCGCAAAACTAACAACATTAATGCAGCGCTTAAAACTGTCGATGAGATAGTCGAATTAGTCAATAATTCACAGAGTAAAACCGAACAACCTAGTGACTTTTCAGAGCTAACAGAACAGAAATTAAAATTTGAACTGGGTTTAATGCGCAATAAACTGGAACTGCAAACGACTAAAAATAAATACAACCAATTTATCATTTTAGTATTAGTACTTATTTTTAGTATTGCGATTATCTTATTGATTTTTATCTACAGAAAATTTCAACAGCGAAATACTCAGTACCTTAACGCACAACGTTTAAATACAATCGATCCCATAACACAAGCACAAGGTTACCGAGCATTTATTCAACTGATCAGCACGCTGAAAAATACCGAACCTAAAACATTAGCTTTGGTAAATATCAACGAATTAAATAATATTGATATTCAACTTGGACTCACAGAATCAACGGCATTGATGCAACAATTTAATATTCAATTCAGTAAGCACTTAGATACTCAAGTATTTACCATACGCTCAGGACTGATTGGATGCTATTTTAATCAACAGTATGATGCTGATGTTATATTAAATGCCGTCATTGAGAGTCTTAAGCAATTAAAAACAACGCAGTTTACGATTCCAAATTTTGCGCAAAAATCGGCCGAACACTATGCCAGCATTGGCCACATTAGTTTACCCTTGCTCGCCAACCCTGATGTCAGTATTAGTGCAGAATTACAATTTGAGACATTACAATATGCGCTTGCCGCGGCAATGGATATTGCCGAGCAACCAGCTTATGTCTCATTGAGGCCACTTAATTTTGCACCAGCAGCTATTTTTATGCGGCCACTTTATTTAAATCTGACTCAAGCACTTAACCGCGGCATCATTCGTGCAGAAAGTAATCGTCATGCCCAAAGTATAAATTGGCCAAATAATTAATCGCGTAATAAACTGGCAATTATAGTTATTTATACTGTTTTGTACGGTAATTGGATTTGCTGCACAACATTATTGAGATAATATTACTATAGTGTTAACTGATCAGAGATTAGTTAGTGAAAAAACGAAATTATGTCTTCAATATGGCAACAATCACGGCAACCTATGCCTTTAGATGAAAAATGAGAGTAGGCACTGCAACATGAAAGAGTCAAATACAGCGATAACACAAATTTCGTTGATGAAGCAAAAGCTCCACGCAGCCAAACTTGCTCTCGAAGAGATAAACGTCGATCGCAATGGTAAATTGAAAACACTGATTCAATTTATCTCCCATCTCAGTCTTGCCTGCAAAGGACAATGTATTGAACTCGACAATAAACTGGCAAAATTGCGCCATCATATGCACAATTTTGAACAAATTGATGAAGCACTGCCAGAATTAGTCGACATTGAACGCTTGTTAAAATCTCAATACAACCAAACAATGACGCGTTTAGAAGACAGCCGTAACGGCCTTAATCGAGTTATCCGTCAGATCCAACGCATTGATTCAGCGCCAGAAAAACTCAAAAAAGAACTGACTTATTTTAAACAAGAACTCGGCAAGCCATTTCATACAGTATGGGAATACATCCCAAAAGTCGAAAAGCTGATATTTTTCTATGAAGAAATTTTAAAAAACGAATTTGCCGATGCAGACGATTACCAGATTTTGCCTCAGCACGTTCAACTTGCCAAAGAGCTTGCTGCTAAGATTGCCGAAATTGAGTTTAGAAAAGATCAACGCGACCAAATTCTAGTCATAAAAGAAATATTACTTGGTGATATTAGCTTGAGCAGTTTGCTCGACTCTTACCAATCAATATTGAGTTTACTGTTAGAAAATATTGCACGTGAAAAAAGCGCATCACAAGACTTTTTATTTGCACTTAACGATGCCTTGTCCATAGTCCGCGATGTCGTCAATAACAGCTATAACAATAACCAACGTAGTGAGCAGCTTAAAGGTCAATTAAATAAAGAGATTAATTTACGCGTTAACAACGCTGACGAGTTAGTCGCTGATGCTGATAGTCTTAACGAATTAAAGACCCAACTAACGATACAGTTATCCTCTCTTCGTGATGCTCTTACTCGTAAAGAAGCCCTAGAGCAGCGTGAACAAACACTGTTACGTAAGTCGATTGAATCTATGCGTAAAGAACTCAACTCGATGAGTCAAGAAGCCAACAATTACAAAGAAAAACTGTTTGAACATCAAAAGCTCAACCTACTCGATCCGCTGACTCAACTGGCAAACAGGACAGCATTAGAAGATAGAATGGAGCAAGACTATCGCAACCATGTCCGCTTTAAAACGCCATTATGGATAGCCATTACTGATATAGACCATTTTAAAGTGATTAACGACACCTTTGGTCACAGCACCGGAGATAAAACCCTACAAGTTATTGCTATGGCCTTAAAAAACTCATTACGAGATAGTGAGTTTGTTGCCCGTTATGGTGGCGAAGAATTTGTATTACTATTACCTGATATTACTGATGAAAATATCTCTCAATTATTGAATCGCGTAAAAGATAAAATCAAAAATATTCCATTTAAGTTTAAAAATCAGAGAATTACAGTTACATTATCTATAGGTGCAGCACAAGTCATGGAAAACGAAACGCTTGAAGAAGCTTTCGAAAGAGCAGATGCTGCATTATACCAAGCAAAAAACAACGGCAGGGACCGAGTCGTTATTGATATCTAGCCCATCCTAAGACAGTTCTCTTTGGACTCGGCATCAATTACTCGAGTCCAAAGGAGTTGCTTATGATAGTAAAGATTAGTCCAAATGGTAGCCTAGATCAGCTTTCTCAATTAGAAGTAGAGCGACTAAAACAAGGTGCAAAAAGCGACCTTTATCAATTATACCGAAACTGCTCACTAGCAGTATTAGCTTCAGGCCTGATCAGCGATAGCTCTGAAGCACTATTTCATCGTTACGAATCCTTCAGCATCAATATATTACAACGCGAAAGAGGCATACAGATTGAGCTCATTGATCCGCCGATGAAAGCCTTCGTCGACGGTGAAATTATCACTGGTATTCAAGAGCACTTATTTGCTGTGCTGCGCGATATTATTTATATCAGTAATAAATACGAGAATTTAAAACACATAGATTTAAGCAATGCGACTCACATTACTAATGTGGTGTTTGATATTTTACGCAATGCTCAGGCAATCTCACCAATGAAAGATCCTAATGTGGTGGTCTGTTGGGGAGGACACAGTATCAACGCAGTTGAGCATCAATATACACGTGATGTGGGTTACCAACTGGGGCTACGCCGATTAGATATTTGTACTGGTTGCGGACCAGGCGCAATGGAAGGCCCAATGAAAGGTGCCGCTATTGCACATGCCAAACAAAGAGTACACAACGCCCGCTATATCGGTTTAACCGAGCCAAGTATTATTGCCGCTGAACCACCCAATCAAATCGTCAATGAATTGGTCATTTTACCCGACATCGAAAAACGCCTCGAAGCCTTTGTTCGTTTAGGCCATGGGATTGTTATTTTTCCTGGCGGAGCCGGAACGGCAGAAGAATTACTCTATTTTCTGGGTATCTTATTAAATAAAGACAATAGCGATTCATGTTTTCCACTGGTGCTAACGGGACCGGCTGAAAGTGCTGACTACTTTACTGTTATTGATGAATTTATTGGTGCCACGTTAGGCATTGAAGCACAAAGCAAATATCAAATTATTATTGATGATCCCGTCAAAGTGGCTCAAGTAATGAAACAGGGTATGGAGCAAGTCAAAGCCTATCGCAAACAAAAATGTGATGCGTACCAATATCAATGGTCATTAAAAATTGAACCCGAATTTCAATTACCCTTTGCACCAACCCATGAGGTTATGGCAAATTTAAATCTCTACTTTCAAGATAACAAAGCAGAACTTGCCGCCAACTTGCGTAAAGCATTTTCAGGAATTGTTGCCGGTAACGTAAAAGGTGACACAATCAAGTTGATCCAACAGTTCGGCCCCTTTAAGATTAAAGGTGATCCTAAACTCATGCTGATGATGGATAAGCTATTAAACGCTTTTGTTAAACAACAGCGAATGAAACTGCCAGGAAGTGCTTACGTGCCCTGCTACAACATAATAAAAACCAATGAATAAATTACTCATTATCGATGGACTTAATCTGGTGCGCCGTATTCATGCGGTGTTGCCAGATGAAAACGATATAGCCAGCGTACAAGAACGTGTGCTGGCCGCATCTAAAAAAATGTTGCTACAGCATCAACCCACTCATTGTATTGTTGTCTGGGACGGCAATGAGCCCTCTTGGCGCAAAACACTGTATAACGATTATAAAAAAGGTCGCAAACCAATGCCAACAGCATTAAGTGATGGCCTGGTAAATATCAAAGCGACTTTAGCCGAGCAAGACATTAACTCTTTCGATGCGCCATCAGAAGCTGACGATGTCATCGCAACTCTCGCGATGAAGATGATCAGTAACAGTGGTGAGGTTATCATAGTGTCAACCGACAAAGGCTTTAGTCAATTACCCAGCAAAAATCTCACCTTATGGGATCACTTTAATCAACAGTTTTTTGATGTTACAGAATACGGGAAAAAACTCGGAATAGAGCAATATCAAATGCTCGACTTTATTGCATTGGCCGGAGACAGTGGTAATAAAATTCCCGGCATTATGGGGATAGGTCCAAAATCAGCAGCCGACTTGCTCAACAAGTTCAGAACCTTAGCTAATTTATATCGTTCGCTAGACAACCTTGGCGCTAAACAAGCACTTAAGTTAGCGGAAGGAAAAGAAATCGCCCGCATTAGCTACAAATTAGCGCAGTTACAATGCAATATCCCGTTGAATATTAATTTGAAACAATTTAGAACTAAACCAATATCAAACTAGTGTAATAATAAATCATCCAATAATAAAAACGATCTTCATAGCATAACGGATTAAACGCATTATGAACTCAAAAGTAAGCTATATCATAGGTGGCATTTTCACAGCCTATTTGTTGTTTGTCGCTGTCGTCATTTTTGTTTATGAACCTCAACCAGAAGACCGAGCTTGGGACGATCGCCAAGCATTTAATTTACAAAAAATGAGTGACATTCACTTTGGCCAAAGTCTTGATGAGATCCGAACCTTATTAGGCAGCGCAGATTTTGTCGAAGCTAAAACGGGTGTTGATGGTCAATATCAAGTGATGTATTACCGCACCCATCATGTAAAGTCAGATGGCGAAACCACTAAAGAAGAATGTACGCCATTGTTGTTCAGAGATAATCTTTTAGTGGCATGGGGACAAGATACTCAGCAACAATATTTTGATCTGCCTATCGCAGGTAAAGCCCCGCAATAATACTTTCGACAATCAATAAATTCAGCAAAAAGGCCCTAACCGAAACAGTTAGGGCCTTTTTGTTCATCCGCAATAGCTTATAACATTAATCTGCTTTTTTGTACTCCTGATAAGATTCGCCTTGGCGCAGCCAATCTGGAGCAGGTGTGCCTTTCAAATAATGATCAAAGTACTGCTTCATCTTAATACTGTAATCAAGCTTATTAGGATACTTTTTCAAATGGTGTGGCTCATCTTGATATTGTAAAAACACCACATCCTTCCCTGCGCGGCGCATAGCCAGATATAACTCAACGCCTTGTTCCCAAGGCACAGCATCATCTTTATCACCAAACATGATCATCATTGGAGTTTGAATACGGTCTACATAAAAAATAGGCGAGTTTTCTATGTATTTTTGCGGCGCAGCAAATAAACTTTCTCCGATTCGGCTCTGGCCAGTTTCGTATTGAAACTGTCTTGCTAAGCCTGACCCATGACGAATACCACTATAAGCACTGGTCATATTCGACACTGGTGCACCAGTAACAACCGCTTTAAAGATATTGGTTTGTGTTACCGCAAAAGCGCTTTGATACCCACCCCATGAATGCCCCTGAATACCCACGGCATCTGGATCAGTCACGCCCATTTCAATTAGCTTTTGTACTCCTGCAGTCAATGCTTTTACTGACGAAATGCCTGGATAACCAATTTCAAAACGGATATCGGGTAAGAAAATAGCGTAACCATTGTCTGCATACCATGCAAAATTTGGTCGGTGGTTGAGCTTCATATCAGGAAAAGCATATAACCTGTCACTCATAAAGCGGTAAAAATACACCAGCGTGGGATACTGTTTGCCTGCTTGATAATTTGCTGGTTTAATTAATACCCCGTCCATTTTGACACCATCGCCATCTCGCCAATGGACTAATTCTGCATTGCCCCAGTTAAATGGTTCTCGTTGTTTATCAAGCGTGGTTAACTGAACGGCTTTCTGTGGTGAGGTATTATCGGCAACATACAAGTCTGGATATAAGTCATAGCGCTGCTTTGTAAATACCACTGCAGCGGCTTTATTCGCTCTAGCCAGTAAGGTTAATTTGCTATTACTTTCAGTTAAACGACTCACACCAGCCACGCCGATTTTAGCGCTAAAAAAACCATCCGCTTTTGATAGATGATTATAGCCTTGCAACAACACAGTCTCAGCATTGTTAACGACCGCAGGTAATAATTCATCTTTTTTGACTAGGCCGACTAGCCTAAATTGAGTTTTCTGTTTACGCCCTTCCCCATTGGTCAACATAAAGCCTTGTTTTGATGCAGTATTAAACTGCCAGACATCATATTTGTCATATACCGTTATCGCACTATCGTCGGCCAACCAAGGACCAAAGCCGTAACCGGGAGCTGCGCTGGGATAATCATGGTCTTCATCAGCAAAAGGAGTCGCAATAGTTGCGCTTAAATTAACCCGACGCTGAGAGGCAACATCAAATAAAAATACGTTACCTTGTTGGTAATAAGCTAAGAACTTGGCATTGGGTGATAACGTCGGCATCGCATCACTGGGTTGCTGAGTTAACACTAGCGTTTTGTTACCGTTGTTAACGTCCACTAAATAGACATCGCGATAAAAGCCTGCCCAAGTCACCATCTTCTGATATGGCACATCTGAGCTGGCTAACAAGAAACGTGCTTGTTCGCCATAGGTCACATCAGGCACAACTTGGTCTGCTAATTGGACAACCTTATTTGAGTCCAGGTGTAAAACCGCTAGATAAGTGCGTTTTAATTCTTGCTCATATTCTTTAACTTCTTGAGGCTTAATTTTGGCATCATCACCATGCCAAATACGTAGCTGTTTTTTGGCGGTAATAATCTCAGGATTAAAGACATCATTTGGATTTTGATAATCAGCTAATTCAGCTTGCTGCCCTACTGTTGGCACTCGGCCAACAAATAAACGCTGACCATCTTTTGAAAACTGTAAGCTTGAATATTGGTTATATGTCCACTTCTTGGTCGGAGCAAACTGCTGTTGTTGATTATTTTGTACATCGAGTAACAACAAATTATGCTCTCGACCATAACGTAAAGCACTTGCCATGCCTTTAGTTACCGCAACATATTGGCCATTGTCGCTGATAGCTAATGCTTCAATATGTTCATTTTTACTGCTGTAAAGCGGACGCTGTTGTTGATTATCGAGCGTGACTAACACGACTTGGTGTAGTTGACTATCATCTTGGTTGACTACC
Source organism: Shewanella sp. SR43-4 (assembly GCF_014163845.1). Taxonomy (NCBI): domain Bacteria; kingdom Pseudomonadati; phylum Pseudomonadota; class Gammaproteobacteria; order Alteromonadales; family Shewanellaceae; genus Shewanella; species Shewanella sp. SR43-4. Next base: position 118,536 of record NZ_JACJEB010000009.1, read on the forward strand.
GCAACCAAATGTTGTGCAACTTTATCAAAGGCAAATTGAGTCACATTCGATAATAATGTTTGTTGGTCAGTGGCTAAATTAATCAGCTGAATATCAGCGCCTTTATCGGCTTTTTCAGTTTGAGGCTGAGCAGAATCAGTCTTGGCGCTATGTTCAACAATACTCGCTTCAAGCGCTGATGAACCGGACTGAGCTGCTGGAGATGTTGTTTTAGTCTCTGTTGATTCAGCTTTAGCCACGTCAAACTTTAACACCAGAAAATGACCGTCATCGCTAAATACTGCGGAGTCGACCTTATCAAATTGCTGCTGCTTGCCATTTTCGGTGTTCAGTAACACCACTTGATGAGGCAAGTCGTCTTTCTTTTTCGTTTCTCGGTCAAATAAGCTCGCTTCAATTGTCGCTACAACAAATTTACCATCAGCACTGACTTGGACATTGGTGCCATTGGCAATTTCATATTGTTTACGATTATCACTAAAACGAATTAATGCACGACTATCGCCTCTATCAGGAGTAGCCTGTACAGCAATCACTGCGCCATTATCAGAAATAACCGGCTGCTGAAGGGTTTCAAAATGCATAATGTCATCGAGAGACAATGCACGTTGGGGCGCCGCATGGGCGCTCAATGACAGACAGACTGCCAATGGAATTAAATTAAATAATTTCACAGTTTTCCTCTAATAGTTCCCATAGTCCATAACTGGAACAGATTATCGTAATGGGCTCGTAAATAGATCATCTTTAATCTTAACGAGTCAACAGTTGACTTAAGCAGTCTGTAATCGATTTAACGCATTGCATTCGACCAAGGTCGTCTATATAAAAAAAGCTCACCGAATAAGCTAATGCACGACAATAAAACATAAACCGACCAACATCATTCAGCCTTGAGATGCTTTACACGTAAACAATTTGTAATAAAGGTTCATAGTAAAACAATCAAATTAGAATTGACTTAAAAATAACGGAATTAATGTGATAATACTCACTATTTTCTGTAAATAAACATTAAAAGTCGTTAAAATACGCCGCAGAAAAACGACGCTTTTTATCGTCACCTAGCCGTGTCATGTATACGGTCTATCAATTGCAGTAACCACAACCGTGGAAGGACTATTCATGTCAAAACGTACAATAACCGTGATCCCAGGTGATGGGATTGGCCCAAGCATTATCGATTCAGCATTAAAAATCCTCGACAAAGCAGGATGTAACTTTGAATATGAATTTGCAGATGCAGGGTTAACGGCGTTAGAAAAGCACGGTGAATTAGTACCACAACGTACTTTAGATCTTATCGAGAAAAACCGGATTACTCTTAAAGGTCCATTAACCACTCCTGTGGGAGAAGGTTTTACCTCTATTAATGTGAGCTTACGTAAGAAGTTTGCCCTTTATGCCAACGTGCGCCCAGTGATTTCATTTAAAGGCACTCAAGCGCGTTATGAAAACATTGATATTATTACCGTGCGTGAAAACACTGAAGGTATGTACTCAGGTTTAGGACAAAAAATCTCTGATGATGGTCAAACTGCAGAAGCGACGAGTATTATTACCCGTCAAGGCGCAGAACAAATCACCACCTTTGCTTACGAGCTTGCACGTAAAGAAAATCGTAAAAAAGTGACTATCGTTCACAAAGCTAACATCATGAAATCAACCTCAGGTTTATTCTTGAAAGTGGCACGTGAAGTGAGCTTACGTTACCCAGACATTACCACTGAAGAAATGATTGTTGATGCTACTTGCATGAAACTGGTTATGAATCCTGAAAACTTTGATGTTATCGTGACGACAAACCTATTTGGTGACATCTTGTCAGACCTATGTGCAGGTCTTGTGGGCGGTTTAGGCATGGCACCGGGCGCAAATATTGGTCGCGATGCTGCGATTTTTGAAGCGGTACACGGCAGTGCTCCTGATATTGCAGGCAAAAACTTAGCCAATCCTACATCCGTTATTTTAGCCTCGATTCAAATGCTAGAATACTTAGGCATGTCTGATAAAGCTGAAATGATCCGCAGTGCAGTATCGGCAGTGATAGAAGAAGGCGATCGTACGACTCGCGATTTAGGCGGTACTCACGGCACGACCGATTTTACTCAAGCTGTACTGGATCGTTTAGTCTAGAACTAAGCGTAAGGCTGACGGTTTATTCAGCTCATCAGCGATTAACCTGCTCAGCCATTCACCAAAAAGCCCCTTATGCAGTAGTGCATAAGGGGCTTTTTGTTAGCGATACTATTGCATGCTTATGCGTAGCTCACACCCTTTTCTGGGAAAATCCATAAATGTACCGTCACTTCATCACGATCATGGTAAAGGTGTTTACACTGCATTTTAAAATCGATTTCATTTTCAGTTAAAATGGTGGCCATGGTTTCTAAGATAGTGCTCACTTCTTTATAGCGGCTCTTCATTGGTAATTTAAGATTAAAAATAGCTTCTTTAAACCAGCCATTAATTGCCCATGCTTCCATTAACTCAGCAACACGAGCAGGCTTTTCAACCATGTCACACACTAACCAATAAATATTTTTACGTGGAGGCTCAAAACGAAAGCCATCGGCACGGTAATGCTTCACTTGGCCGGTTTCCATCAATTTTGGATCCATAGGACCATTGTCAATGGCAGCAACCATCATGCCACGGCGAACTAATTGGTAGGTCCAACCACCAGGGCAAGCCCCTAAGTCAACTGCATTTAGGCCACTGCGACAGCGAGTTTCTTGTTCTTCTTTAGTTAAAAAAGCACCGAAGGCTTCATCTAACTTAAGGCTTGAGCGACTCGGCGCATCCGTAGCCATTCTTAAGCGCGGGATCCCCATAAAATGTGGTGAACTATTATGGCTTAAGGAATAACCCGCATACGCTTTACCAGGTCCAATGAAACACACATGAATAATTGGACGACGGTCATTTTCAGCATTGAGCAATGCGCCACTCTTTTTTAGCCCTTGGCGAAGCGGTACGGTCAATTTACGACAAAATGCCGATAATTCTTTAGCTTCATTTGTATCAGGTGTTTCAACACGCAGCTCGCCACACTTTGACAATTGGGCAAGTGAAGCCACAATCGGCCCAACGCGATCTTGTTCAGGTAAATCAGTCAACAACTCACCGGCAGCAAACATTTGTCGCGCAAACACTAATGAACTAAGCGCTAAATCCTTGGCTAACGTATCGGCACCATTATCATCAAAACATTGATAGATAACATAAGCATCGTTGAGATTTGTTTTTACAAAGCCACCGACGTTTAACTCTGCAGCACGTTGTTGAATTTCTGCCGCACAATCTTTTTCATAGCCTGAGCGACAAAATAGGAATAGGTTTTTCATTTGGAGCCTTAGCGTAAGGATATTCGCATAACCGCGAGATAATAATCCCGCCATTATACCCAAAAATACTCGAGGTGGGAGAATTTACCCAAGCCATTATTCAGGCGATTTTGTATGCCAAATTGCCGCGGCAAATAACAACCAACCGACTAAGAAGCATAATCCTCCGATTGGCGTAATTGGACCAATCCATTTAGCGCCCGTAAAAGCATAAAGGTATAACGAACCTGAAAAAAATATTATCCCAGCAATAAAACTATAAGCAGCCCAATTGATCAACTTAGATGGGATCCAATGGGCAGAAAAAGCCAATGCAATCAATCCGAAGGTATGATAAAACTGATAGTCGACCCCGAGTTTAAAAATGTTCACCAGCTCTGGTGGGGCGATAGTTTTAAGTCCGTGAGCAGCAAAAGCCCCCAGTGCTACGGCCAGAAAACCACTAAAAGTGGCAAAGAGTAATAGACCTTTATTCATCTTACTTAACCTCATACAACATAAACTAATCATCCATCATACTACCGAAGCAAGCTCATTTTCGAGACTTAAGCCATCACCATGAGTATCAGAGCTGTAATTAAGTTGCTACTGGCGTTGATACCGATATCAGCATAATAGACACAGCATATAGCACTTAAGCCTTAGCCTAATTGCGAAATAAACTGCCGAATGTACTCAATAGCATGATTAAGATTGCCCTCGAGGGTAAAACCTGACGATTTTCGCGGTTGCAAACTATGATCACCATCACCAATCCAACACACTTGAGTATGCTCGCCTAACGTCCATGTAGGCACTTGCTGAACATCGCCAAACTTATCTCGCTCACCCTGCACAATTAACATCGGTAGAGCATTATGCACAATAGGATCAAGACGCGGTTCGCCACCTTTGAGGGGAATAAACGGGTAACCTAAACAGACTATGGCTGCCACTTTACTCATGACATCATCAAGTCCGGGCTGTTGTCGTTGATAATCGGTACTGGTCAATGTCGCTGACATCCGCCCGCCCATAGACTTACCCACCAGGATGATTCGCTGACAGTTGATCTGACCAAGGGCGATTTTTTGCTTAATATCCTGTAGCACTTGTTCATAGTGCGCGAGGAGTTTAGGCGCTCTATCAGGCGGACGTCGTTTTCCATCTTGCATATTGGCTTGCATATACAAAAAATTAAATCGATACACTTGATAGCCTTGCGCGATTAACTTATCCGTCATCGTCGCCATATACTCATGATGCATATTGGCACCCGCACCATGAGCAAAAACAATCAGAGTATCACTTTTAGGGCCTTGTAATAGGGAGTCGTGGGCCAACCCCCTGGTGTTATCCGGTAAGCAGCTCACTTCGAGACTCCTCTGCAAACATGTCCACCATCCACTCTCTAAAGGCTGAAATTTTGCCTATTTCAGAATGGTTTTGTTGGCAGACTAAGTAATAGGCATCTTTGCTAACCAATACTTCAGAAAACGGACACACTAAGCGCCCCGCTTTAATGTCTGGCCGAGCAAGTACGCTATAACCTAAAGCAACTCCCTGGCCATGCGCTGCAGCTTGCAATACCAATGAAGAATGGCTAAATATCGGCCCTTGATTGACATTAATATCTGTCACGCCACATTGCCTAAACCATGCCTGCCAATCCTGACGGTTAGAGTCGTGCAGTAGGGTATGAAACTTCAAATCGCTCGGTAGCGTTAGTGGCTTAGGACCATTGAGTAAGAGTGGCGAACATACCGGAATAAGCACTTCATTACGCAATTTGTCTGCACGTAAACCCGGCCAATTTCCTTGACCATAATAAATAGCGACATCTACGTCATCAGTTAACGAACTTGCATCACTGTCTACCGCTTTAATACGCACATCAATATCAGGATTTTTTTCACTAAATTTAGCTAAACGCGGCACTAACCATTGGATCGCAAAACTCGGTGACATACTCACAGTTAACGAACCGACGGCACTACGAGCAAGCAAGCGATTAGTCGCTTCTCCTAGCTCAATAAAAATATCTTTAATGTCCAGAAAATAGCTTTGGCCCTCTTCTGTTAACAATAATGATCTATTTTTTCGTCTAAACAGCTTTAGCCCTAAAAAATCTTCTAACGCCTTAATTTGATGACTCACAGCAGCTTGAGTGACAAACAACTCTTCTGCAGCGCGGGTAAAGCTCAAATGTCTTGCTGCAGCTTCAAATGCTTTAACTGCATTCAAAGGAGGTAATCGTCTAGACATAGTGATCAATCTCTCGGTTTATAATTAGTTTTTCTAATGATTATGGTTATTTTTTGTCGTTTGTAAAGAACACTGTGTTTGGTTAAATTAGCAGCATCAAAAATACCGTTGGACACTCTCTACGACGTAACTGGGATGGTCCGCCAAATGTGATTCATTAGCCTGGAGGCTCACCCCTATGTTCAACCTAAATACTCTGTTTGCAGTTGCGCTGACATCCATCATCGGATTATCAACAGCCCAAGCAACTGAACTAGAACCTATCGATATGGCCGATTTACATGCTGAACTATCGCAAAGTATTGAAGCCATGCAAATCGATATTAATAACGATGTTAACAGCATTCTTGTTGCTGACAATGAACAACAACAAAAAACTTCACAAGTGGTCCAAGCAAACTAATACGATTGTGATTTAGCCTGTTATCCAAACAATAAAAAAAACCGCATTCAATGCGGTTTTTTTACGTCTGTTTCATGCAAACTTAAAAAGTATGCAGATTCAACTTGCTATGACCTAAATACTCATGCAGATAAAAGCGGCCAACACACGCGCAAACCGCTCCTGTGGTTAAGGGCGATACACTTTAACGTTCGTATAGCCTTGCTCAACAAGATATAAAGCCTGCAATTTACTCATAACCCCACGGTCACAATACAATAAATACGTTTTAGACTTATCTAAGTCAGCAAATTGTGTCGCTAATTTAAAGAATGGAATCGCTTTAATCATCACATTATCGATCAATAATGGGCTTCGCTCTTCTTCTTCTGGAGCGCGAACATCAATGATGATCTCACCTGATGCCACATTGTTAACCGTTTCGGTCTCGGTAACTTGTTGATTCATTTCAGCCTCTATATCACGAATATCCATCACGACAGCAGATGCAACCACCCGTTCGATTAAGTCTTCGGAGAATTTCATCTCTTCGGCTTCAACCTTAGACAATATCGCTTTAACCGTAGGCTTTTGTGAAATAACCCCACAATACTCAGGAATCGACTTCGCAAAATCTTCAGTGCCAATAATACGGCTCTGATTAATAATATCTTGTTTATCCATTGTGATCAGCGGGCGTAAAATCAGTAACTCAGTACTCCGATCAATCACATTTAAGTTAGTCAGTGTTTGGCTAGAAACTTGTCCTAAGCTTTCTCCGGTAACTAAGGCTTGAATACCAAATTTGTCAGCGATTCGAGTAGCTGCTCGCATCATTACACGCTTAAGTACTACGCCCATTTGACCATTATCAATGCGCTCAAGAATCTCTTCAACAACAGGCTCAAATGGCACAGAGATAAAACGTACTTTATGCGACTCACCATATTTTTTCCATAAATGATAAGCCACCTGCTTAACACCTATCTCGTGCTGAGCGCCACCTAGATTAAAGAAACAATAATGGGTACGCGCACCTTTCTTAATAAACTGAAAACTTGATACACCAGAATCGAAACCACCCGAAATAAGCGACAACACATCTTCTTGGGTTGCCATTGGGAAACCACCCAAACCTTCTATACGGCGCTCGACCATGTAAAGCTTATCTTGATCGATTTCAAGATTAACCGTCACATCTGGATTTTTAAGTTTTACCCCTAGTGCATCCGTATGCTGATTTAATCCGCCACCCACATATCGCTCAACATCAATTGAATTAAAATCATGCTTACCAGAACGTTTTACGCGAACACAAAATGTTTTACCGGCAATTTCGTCACGGTATATTGGTAATGTTTGCTGGTAAATATGATCAATAGAATCAAAGCTGTATTCACTGACCTGTACGATATGAGCAATACCTGGAATGCAAGATAATCGGTCTGCAAATGCATCACACAATTCCGGTTTATCAATTGGTACCTTGACTACAATACGATCGTATTGACGCAGAACTTTGGCACCTTCATCGACGTTTTTTAGTACATTACGGATATTGGTTTCGAGCATCTTAGTAAAGCGCACTCTTACAGACTTGCTCTTCATCATGATTTCAGGGTACAGCTTTACAATAAACTTCATCAGGGTTCCACAGGTATCACCATCAAATAGCACCACACTCGGTTTTGCTAAGTAAAAAGGACAGTAATGCCTTGATAATAAATTAAAAAACAACACAGATCTATTTGCTAGATGTGTAGATAATCCAGTAAATAGCATAACTTATGCAATAATCTGCCAATTATACCAAATGATGTCTATTAACCAAACATATTCACTTTTTTATCTGTTTTTTGTAAATGAAACGGCTGTTAAAGCACATTTTTGACACAAAAAAGCGCAATCTATTTAACCTTCATAGACTGCGCTAATAATGATGTAAACTGATGAGTTGTTACTATTGCGAGACTACAATTTCATTCGACTCTTTAGGCTTACCTTGCTCGATAGAAATTTCAACGCGACGATTTCTTGCTCTATTCTCATTAGAATCATTAGCCACTAATGGCCGATTAGATGCCTCTCCAACCACTTTCATTCGTGTCTCATCAAAGCCGGGGACTTTTCTTAACTCATGAGCTACGGAAACAGCACGTTGACTTGATAGCTCCCAGTTTGAACTGTACAGCTCATTACTAATGTCGGCCCCGTCAGTGTGACCGGATACCGTAATCACCCCGGGAACATCTTTTAATAATTCACCAATCGATCGCACTATGGGTTTGAACTTAGGTTGTAAAAAGCCAGAACCAGATGCAAACGAGCCTTTTTCACGAATACGGATAATAATTTGCTGACCTAAAGACTCAATTTCAATCGCACCATCGACGATTTCTTCATTAAGCTTTTCAGCCATTTTCTTAACTTGCTCGTTAATATTTTCTTGTGAAGATGCAGCATCTTTTTTAACCGCTTCAGCTTCTTGCTGCGCTGTTGCTGCGGCATTACCGCCACGCTGTTCACCGCTTTGTTTTTGGGTTCCACCAGCATTGTCATCTTCACCAGCCTGATATTCTATGGTTGGTTGAGTCATTTCATTAGTCTGTTGATTAATGATCTCAATAGGCGTGGGATCGGGTCGACCAGGGCGAAATTCCAATGCAATAACAGAGGTGCCTTTGGGGATATCTTTTACTTCAACTTTGTTTTGCACCCCAAATGCATACTTCATTGAACCGGCAATTTGCTTAAATTTCATCACGTCCATTTCAGAGAACGCTAATAACAACACGAAGAAGCACATAAGCAATGACATTAAGTCTGCAAAGGTGGCAAGCCACATGGGGGCGCCTGCTGGTGGACAATCACACTTGGCCTTAGCCATGAGTTACTCTCCGTCCGTTGTATCAATTTTTCTTAATTTTTCAGCCAAATAATTCTTCAGGAAGCCTTCGATCACCCGTGGATTTTGTCCATCTTGAATAGCTAATACCGCATCCATAATAAGATTACGATTAAGCAATTCTTCGTTCATACGTAATGATAATTTATCCGCCATTGGGATAGCGATCATGTTGGCGATCACTGCGCCATAAAGTGTCGTTAGCAAAGCGACCGCCATTGATGGCCCAATGGATTTAGGATCATCCATGTTAGATAACATCGCCACCAAGCCGACAAGTGTACCAATCATTCCCATTGCAGGGGCTACATCACCCATAGCTTTAAAAATGCCAATACCGGTTTTATGCCGCTCTTCTGTCAAGGTAATGTCTTTTTCTAGCGCATTACGCACGACATCGCCATCATGGCCATCAACCAACATATCGACAGCTTTCTGCATAAAGCTGTTAGTTATAACCGCCTCTTCTAATGCTAAGAAGCCCCCTTTACGGGCTGCATCAGCCATGGTGACAGCTTGTTCGATTAAATCTTCAGGTTTGTCTAATTTGAACATGAAGGCTTTCATGCCAATCTTTATCGAACCTAAAAATTGTTTTAGGTTAAATTTCATCATCACAACAAATAATGAGCCAGCAACAACAATCAAAATTGACGGTACATCGATAAATAATCCGATACCACCACTAGTCACCATCGCACCAATAATAAATGCAAAAGCACCAATAATACCTATTAGGGTAGCTAAATCCACAACCTCTCCTCAATCGCAGTCATTGCGCTGCCTATTTGTGCCGCTTTATCGTGCTGTGAGCACATACTGTATAACCTGAACAACGGGGCATATTGTTGCTTAACTATATTGCCCATCGTTATGTATTACAGCAACAGTTTCAATACTATTTTATGCTATCAATTTTAAATTATGACTTGTTATCGGACAAACTCGGCTCAAGTTTAGCTTGTTTTTGCACATTCTAAACAAAATTCAATAACAAAGCGTGCTGTTGAGCAAATATCCAGCGACTGTATTTGACCGATACGCTGGGCTGATATACCTTGTCACTCGCGTAATGAAAGGAATATTAATTGTGGCAAAAAAACCAGAAAACCTCAGTTTTGAACAATCATTAACTGAACTTGAAACCATTGTTGCTCATTTAGAGCAAGGCGAAGTGTCTCTGGATGACGCGCTTAAACAATTTGAGCGTGGTATTAAGTTAGTCAGACAAAGCCAAGCAAAACTTGAACAAGCACAGCAAAAAGTCTCTATATTACTAAATGAAGATGATGCTGAATTTGTGCCATTCACTGTTGAAAGTGAATAATCGTCACAGAGTGTGTATTAAATAATAGGTCTTGATACGTGTTAGCTGAAGCGATAACAACATACCAAAAGCGCGTTAATGTTACTCTTAACGAGCATTTAACTTTGCTTGATGATGCCGCCCCAGATTTAAAAGCAGCCATGCTGCATGGGGCATTATTAGGCGGTAAACGCATTAGACCATTTTTGGTCTACAGTGTCGGTGATATGCTGGGTGTCAATATCAATGCGCTGGATAAAGCTGCCGCAGCCATTGAATGTATTCATGCATATTCTTTAATACATGATGACTTACCGGCTATGGACAACGACGCACTTCGTCGTGGTCAACCCACGGTACATGTTGCCTTTAATGAAGCCACTGCAATTCTTGCTGGAGACGCACTTCAAACATTAGCGTTTGAAATTATCACCGCTCCGAGCAATGACTTACACCCAAAGCAGCAAATCGCCATGGTGAGAGCACTTGCCAAAGCCTCTGGGTACCAGGGCATGTGTGGTGGACAAGCAATTGATCTTAGTGCTACCGATCACAGTATCAATATAGAAAGATTAACCGAATTACATAATAAAAAAACCGGTGCGTTGATTACTTGTGCCGTAGAGCTCGCGTTGATTGCTGCAGATATACCCGATGAGCACTATCAACTCATGATGAAATACGCTCACACGCTTGGATTAGCTTTTCAAGTTCAGGATGATATTTTAGATATCACCGCAAGCACTGAAGAGCTAGGAAAACCCCAAGGCAGCGATCAGCAATCGAATAAAAGCACTTTTCCGAAACTACTTGGTCTCGATGGTGCCAAAGCCTGTGCAGAACAACTAATACAAGATGCACTATCAGCGCTGACTAAATTACCATACAATAGCCAGTTAATTGCAGACTTCGCCCACTACATTATTGAGCGAAGATTATAATAAAGAGTCAGACAATCTCGCTATGAGCTTCGATATTTCTAAATTCCCAGTACTAGCAAAAGCTAATACACCAGAAGAATTGAGGAAGTTACCTCAAGGTTTACTTCCACAAGTGTCTGATGAACTCAGACAGTTCTTACTTCAGTCTGTTGGTATTTCTAGCGGACATTTCGCTTCTGGCTTAGGCACAGTTGAATTAACTGTGGCACTTCATTACGTCTACAATACCCCATTCGATCGATTAATTTGGGACGTAGGCCATCAAGCTTATCCACACAAAATACTCACTGATCGTCGCGAACAGATGCACACCATTCGCCAAAAAAATGGCTTACATCCTTTCCCATGGCGTGAAGAAAGCCCATACGATACCTTTAGCGTAGGCCACTCAGGCACTTCTGTGAGTGCAGCATTAGGTATGGCGATCGCTGCTGAAAAAGAAGCTGTGGGTCGTAAAGTGGTTGCCGTCATTGGTGATGGCGCCATGACAGGTGGTATGGTGTTTGAAGCACTTAATCATGCGGGCGACTTGCACAATGACATGCTGGTGGTACTTAATGACAACGAAATGTCGATTTCTGAAAACGTTGGTGCACTGAATAACCACTTAGCACAACTGATGTCAGGACGCTTTTATACCACCATTAGAGAGAACAGTAAAAAGGTCCTTAAAGGGATGCCAGTCATTAAAGAAATGGCTAAGCGTACTGAAGAACACCTTAAAGGCATGGTTGTGCCTGCAACGCTATTTGAAGAACTAGGGTTTAATTATATTGGCCCTATAGATGGTCACGATGTCGATTCGCTCGTTGAAACCATGCGTAATATGCGTAACCTCAAAGGTCCACAGATACTGCATATCATGACTAAAAAAGGTCGTGGTTATGAACCTGCTGAAAAAGATCCTATCGGCTGGCACGCAGTGCCTAAATTTGATCCAAGCCTGTTTAAGAAACCGACCACTAAACCTGGTTTACCTACGTTTTCACAAGTGTTTGGTAAATGGTTATGCGACATGGCTGCCACAGACGAGAAGTTAGTGGCTATCACTCCTGCTATGCGCGAAGGTTCTGGCATGGTTGAGTTTTCACAACGCTTCCCAAGCCAATATTTTGATGCTGCGATTGCCGAGCAACATGCGGTCACCTTATCCGCAGGATTTGCCTGTGCAGGACTAAAGCCTGTGGTCGCCATATATTCGACCTTCCTGCAGCGCGGATATGATCAACTTATTCACGACGTAGCTTTGCAACGTTTACCGGTATTATTTGCTATTGATCGCGGCGGTATTGTGGGAGCCGATGGCCCTACCCATCAAGGAGCATTCGATTTAAGCTTTATGCGCTGTATTCCGAATATGATCATTATGGCGCCATCAGATGAAAATGAATGTCGCCAAATGCTTTATACCGGGTATTGTTACCAAGATGGTCCTACGGCGGTGCGATATCCACGCGGTTTTGCCACAGGCGCTGAACAAGTAGAAAGTATGATGGCATTGCCTATCGGTAAAGGGGTATTAACCCGCCAAGGTCAAAAAATTGCGATTGTTAACTTTGGTACCACACTTGAAGCAGCGACTGATGCGGCAGAAAAGCTGGATGCCACGGTTGCTGATATGCGCTTTGTTAAACCACTGGATCTAAGCTTGCTTGAACAACTCGCTAACAGCCATGATGTTATTGTGACGGTAGAAGAAAATGCGATTATGGGTGGTGCAGGCTCAGGAGTGATTGAAGCATTACATAAAATGCGGATTGTGAAACCCGTGTTACAAATTGGCTTACCTGATGAGTTTATTGAGCACGGTGCGCCAGATGAGATAATCGCAGATCTGCAACTCGATGCAGCAGGTATTTTAGCCCAAATCCAAGCCTTTATGGCCTAAGGTTTAACGGCGGTTAAGTGTGCTATGAGCATGACTCGCTGATGATGCTAATAAAAAAGGACTGAAAATTCAGTCCTTTTTTGTGTCTATTGATTCAGTCTTTCGACCTGGTATCGGCTTAAACGTTAAGCTTCAACATCCACACTTGCACCGCCTTGAGATACCATTACCATAGCAGGTCGCAATAAACGGTCGTTCAGTAAATACCCTTTCTGCATGACCATCATCACAGTGTTAGCTGGAAACTCAGCACTAGGCTGCATACCGATAGCTTGATGATGTTCTGGGTTAAATGCTTGACCCTGAGGATTAACTTGGGTTACGCCAAACTTAGCCACTGACGTTAAAAAGCCTTTCATTGTCAGGTCAACACCTTCATAAATCGCCTTGGTCGCTTCATCTTCAGGATTGGTTCCCTGTAAGGCACGTTCCATATTATCGATGACAGGTAACAGTTCGTTAGCAAACTTCTCTAAGGCAAACTTACGCGCTTGCTCGACATCTTTTGCCGCGCGAGTACGGATGTTCTGTGTTTCTGCTGCTGCGCGCATTTCAACATCTTTACGCTCAGCTAACGCAGCTTCAGATTCAGCCAGTAGTTGCTCTAATTCTTCAATACGAAAATTTGCTTGGGTTAATTCATCCATCAAACTAACTTCATCAGCCGCGACTTCAGAAGTAATTTGATCTTCTACTTGATCTTGCGATGTATTGTTCGATTCGTTGCTCATGTTCGCTCCAGCTCATAAATGCGTTATTTCGTATTCTACGACAATAAATAAAGTGGCCATTTGCTGAAAATTAACAGCAAATCTCACACTTCTAATAAGTTTGAGTATATTATGGGGATCAATTCTTATGTTTCAAGGCCTAAAGGCATAACAAACGCGAATATGACTAAATTGTTCCAGACTATCGGACTCATCGGCAAACCACATCATCAAGGGACTAACCTCACGTTAACCCGATTGCATCATTGGTTGAGCATGCAGGGCTTTAAAGTTATCGTTGAAGGACGAGTATCTTCAGAGCTGGGGCCTGATGTTTGTTCAATGGACCTACTTGAAATGGGTGAGCATTGTGATCTAGCAATCGTCGTTGGCGGTGATGGTAATATGCTGGGTGCTGCAAGGGTATTAGCACGTTTCAACGTGGCGGTTATTGGGGTAAACCGAGGTAATTTAGGCTTTTTAACCGATTTACCTCCTGATAATTTCGAAGAAGCTTTATCCAAAGTACTTGGCGGCGAATTTGAAACCGAAAACCGTTTTTTACTCGAGGCTGAAGTTCATCGCCACGGAAAAATAACCGCAAGTAATACCGCGGTGAACGAAGCTGTGCTCCATCCGGGCAAAATTGCTCATATGATCCAGTTTGAAGTGTATATTGACGACCAATTTATGTATAGCCAACGCGCAGATGGCATGATTGTCTCGACACCAACAGGTTCTACGGCATATTCATTATCAGCAGGTGGGTCAATTTTAACCCCTAATCTACAAGCCCTGATTTTAGTGCCCATGTTCCCGCACACCTTGTCTTGCCGCCCCATAGTCGTCGATGCATGCAGCACGATTAAATTAGTCGTGTCACCTGATAACGGTGAAAACCTTGAGGTCAGTTGTGATGGCCACGTCCATTTAGCGGTATTACCTGGTGATGAAATCTTAATTCGCCGTTCAAATGAACGCCTAAGACTTATTCATCCCAAAGGACATAATTATTTTCATGTATTGCGCAATAAATTAGGCTGGGGCAGTAAACTTTTCTAACAGTTTGATCTAAGTCACAGCCAACCTCCCTTTCCAGTGAGCTTCTTCACATTACCAAATACTAATTAATTATATTGTAAAGCCAATCGAAAACTCGTTTGGTTTACTCTATATGACCTGTTGCATCCTTAAAAAGCGTGATCTCAAACACGCACTTAATAACCTCATACTGACTCGCCTCACAGTTCTGTCGACGATTACACTTTCTCGTGTATTAGATGATCTCGATCAACATCCTTAACACTTAAATAACGTCTATTACGCCCTAGTTAGCCAAATACTAACAAATAATAACAATTCAATACCCACTTATAGTGATTCGAGGTATGCATGACAATATTACAGATACTAGCAAGCTTAACCCCCATTATTAGCGTAATGGTATTTTTGGTGCTTATGCGCTTACCAGCGTCCAAAGCAATGCCCATATCAATGGTTGCTACAGGCCTTGTAGCAATGTTTATATGGCAAATGGATACACAACTTCTTGCCGCTTCGGTTGTTGAAGGTCTTCTTGCTGCACTAACACCGCTAACCATTATTTTTGGCGCGGTGTTTTTATTAAATACCCTTAAATATTCTGGCGCCATGGACACTATTCGTTCAGGCTTTACTAACATTAGTGCCGATGCACGTGTTCAGGTCATTATTATTTGTTGGTTGTTTGGTTCGTTTATTGAAGGTTCCGCTGGCTTTGGCACACCTGCAGCAATCGGTGCACCGCTGCTAGTGTTACTCGGTATTCCCCCTATTGCAGCAGCAGTAGTAGCCTTGATTGCGGATTCAACATCGGTATCATTTGGCGCAATTGGCTTACCAGTTCTATTTGGGATGGAACAAGGTCTAACGGAAGGCGGCGTTAACATGGCAGCAACGCAAATTGCTGAACATGGCGGCACTTTTGCAGGTTACGCACAGTTTATAGCTAAACATATGATCACCATTGACTTATTTACGGGTACATTAATTCCGTTAGTGATGGTATGTGTGTTAACTGGCTTTTTTGGTCGAAACAAATCAATCAAAGAAGGCTTACAAGTTTGGAAATTCGCCATATTTGCAGGTTTCGCCTTTACGATACCAGCATGGTTAATTAACTATTTTGCAGGCCCTGAATTCCCATCCGTTATTGGTGCTCTTGTGGGCATGGCGTTAGTTATCCCTGTCGCCAGAAAAGGCTGGTTACTGCCGGCAAAACCTTGGTGTGACTTCAGCGAAAACGATCATAAATCAGATGAAGAAATAGCCCTAAACCAAACACCGGTTAAATTTTCACAAATTGCCGCTTGGTCTCCATACATCATTATGGCCGCGTTGTTAGTTTTATCTCGCGTGGTTGTTCCATTTAAAACCTGGTTACTCGGCTTTAATATCAGTTGGACGGGTTTATTAGGTACTGAGCTTAAAGCTGGTTTTGCAACCTTGTATGCGCCTGGTATTTTCTTTGTCGTCGTCTGTTTATTCGGTTTTATGTTATTTAAAATGAAACCTGCCACGATGAAGCAATCAATTACCGTATCGTGCAAATCGATGTTGCCTACTATTATTTCACTCGGTGCATCTGTACCTATGGTGAAAATATTCCTTAACTCAGGTGAAAATGGTGCTGGTCTGGCTTCAATGCCTGTGGCCTTAGCAGACTTATTGGCGAATAGCATGGGCTCAGTGTGGGCTTGGGTTTCGCCTATCGTCGGTATTTTTGGTGCCTTTTTGTCTGGTTCTGCAACCTTCTCAAACATGATGTTTTCAGGCCTACAGTATTCTGTTGCCGACAACATTGGTATGAATCACGCCATCGCACTCGCACTTCAAGGTATTGGGGCAAATGCGGGTAACATGATGTGTGTCATGAACGTTGTTGCTGCTGCTACAGTTGTGGGTATGGCTGGCCGTGAATCTGAAATTATTCGTAAAACAATGCCTATCGCAATTGGATATGCCTTAGTCGCAGGTACCATTGCCGTTCTCTGGGGTGGATTTTAATTCACTGTAAAGTGGCTTCTATTCTAACGATAACAATACAGCAGGCACACTATTCCTGCTGTATATTCAAATATTAAGAGAGCATATTATGACGATTAATTATCAAGTAGTGATGGACACGTTAACGTCACAACTGGGAAGCCAGGCCGTATCTAACGATCCAGTGCGTCGTTTTGCTTGGTCTACAGATGCCAGTTATTTTCGGATTGTGCCTGAAATTGTGGTACATGCTGATACTCCAGAACAAGTTAAAATAACCCTCAATATTGCCAATGCACATAATGTCCCAGTGACCTTCCGCGCCGCGGGCACCAGTTTGTCTGGCCAAGCTATTGGTGAAGGCATTTTACTTATTTTGGGTCATGATGGTTTTAGAAACATAGACATTAGTGAAGATAAAACATCGATCACTCTAGGTGCTGCAGTCATTGGTTCTGATGCCAACATGGCATTAAAACCCTTCAATAAAAAAATTGGCCCAGATCCAGCAACATTAGCCTCGGCTCAAATTGCGGGTATGGTAGCAAACAACGCATCTGGCATGTGTTGTGGTACGGCTCAAAACAGTTATCAAACAATTAAGTCTGCTAAGTTAATGTTCGCCGATGGAACTGAACTCGATACGGGTTGCCCAGATTCTAAAGCAGCATTTAGTCAATCGCATTCAATGTTACTTGCAGCATTAACCGATTTAGCACAACTAACACAGAATAATCCAACCTTATCAGCCAGAATCCGTAAGAAGTTCTCAATTAAAAATACCACGGGTTACAGCATTAACGCACTGGTGGATTTTAGTGACCCATTCGATTTAATTAATCATTTAATTGTTGGCTCTGAAGGTACACTCGCGTTTGTCAATGAAGTGACTTATCACACAGTTGAAGAAGCGCAATTTAAGGCTTCTGCCATGGCAGTATTTTTTAATATGGAAGATGCCGCCAGAGCGGTTCCCCCTATTAAAGGCGATAGTGTTGCCGCAGCAGAATTGCTTGACTGGGCATCAATTAAGTCGGTTACCGGAAAAACCGGTATGCCGAAGTGGTTAAGTGATTTACCTGAAGGTTCGGCTATTTTATTGATTGAGTGTCGCGCTAATGATCCACAAACATTAGTGAAATACACTGAAGATGTTATTCAAAAAATTGCCCATATTGACACCGAGCGCCCAACAGAATTTAGTAATGATCCAGTGGTATTTGGCCAGTATTGGGCAATGCGCTCAGGTTTATTCCCTATTATTGGTGGTGCAAGACCAAAAGGTACATCCGTCATTATTGAAGATGTAGCATTCGAATTACAGCATTTAGCCAGTGCAGCGTCAGACTTAACCGCCTTGTTCCATAAGCACGGTTACCCTGAAGGGGTAATTTATGGTCATGCCTTAGCCGGTAACTTCCATTTTATTATCACGCCTACATTTGCCTCACAAGATGACATCAATCGCTTCCAAGGCTTTATGAAAGATGTCGCTGACATGGTGATCAATAAGTACGACGGTTCGATGAAAGCAGAACATGGTACCGGTCGCGCTGTAGCCCCGTTTGTTGAAATGGAATGGGGTACTGACGCTTACACGTTAATGAAGCAAATCAAACAAATATTCGACCCAAGTAAACTGTTAAATCCAGGAGTTATCCTTAACGATGATAGCTTGGTACATGTTAAAAACATCAAACCTTGCCCTATTGTTGATGATTTCGTCGACAAATGTATTGAGTGTGGTTTTTGCGAGAAAACATGTCCGACTTCGGCACTCAACTTCTCTCCACGACAACGAATTGCGGTACTACGTGAAATTGAACGTTTAGAGCAATCTGGTGATAAAAAAGCCGCAGCCGAAATGCGTGCCAGTGCTAAATATGATGTTGTTGATACGTGTGCAGCATGTCAGTTATGTACTATTGCCTGCCCAGTTGATAACAGTATGGGTCAGTTAGTACGTAAACTGCGTACCCCCTACATCACTACCACAGAGCAAAAAGTACTCGACTTCCAAGCCAAACATTTTGGCGCAGTAAACCAAGTGATCAGTACAGGTTTCGATATTTTAGGCATTGTGCACAAAATAACCGGCGATAGCATTACTAACTCCTTGATGAAAGCAGGACGCTTTATTTCCAAAGAAGTGCCATATTGGAACCCTGACTTCCCTAAAGGCGGTAAAGTTACAAAACCATCGGCTCACAAACCGGGTCAGAAAACAGTTTTATACTTCCCAGCATGCGGTGGCAGAACCTTTGGTCCAACACCAAAAGATCCTGATAACCTCACCTTACCTGAAGTCGTTATCACTTTGCTCGAACGGGCTGGTTACAATGTGATCATCCCAGAAAACACCCGCCATTTATGTTGCGGTCAGATGTGGGAATCAAAAGGTGATTTTAAAAACGCCGATGCTAAGCGTGATGAACTGATTGATGCACTGAGTAAACAGTCTGATAATGGCAAGGTGCCTATTATTGTTGATGCCTTGTCTTGTACTTATCGTACCTTAACCGGTAATCCTAAGGTCAAAATAACCGATTTAGTCGAGTTTATGCACGACGAGATGCTACCTAAGATGACCATAACCAAGAAATCTAATGTCACTTTACACCAAGGCTGTAGTGCCCGTAAGATGAAATTAGAACCTAAACAACAGGCAATTGCTGATGCGTGTGCTAACCACGTCGTGTTACCAGCAGACATTACTTGTTGTGGTTATGCTGGTGAGAAAGGGCTTTATAAGCCTGAAATTAATGCCAGCGCATTGCGTAACATTAAAAAGCTTATCCCTGCTGAAACTAAAGAAGGTTACTACGCCAACAGAATGTGTGAGGTAGGCTTAACCCAACACAGTGGTATTTCATACCGCCATTTAGCATATTTACTAGAAGAATGTACCCGTTAAATTAACCGGCCATCAGAGTAAATAGCGAAAATAATAAGGGCATTGATATGATATCAATGCCCTTATTTTTTGTTACCATACTTAACGCTAATTTCCGAACTCAAGGTTAATTGGCGTCATGAAACGAATTATTCCCCCCAATCAAGTTGTCCTATTAACGCTAATTTAATAAAATTAGTTCAATAAACACGCCAGTAACTGTTGCTGCAACTTTTGATGCTCAAGTGGTATATCACTAATAATTTCTACCCGTGAGTCTAGAGTATCATCAAGCTCATTTAGCGCTAACGAGCCATCAACCATATTGACCCCTAATACTCCGTCGCTAGTGATCACTATCGCTTTTAACCTCAATACATTATCTATTTTAACCGTGTCAATCCAGGCCATAAAGCGCTCAAACTGAAAACAATGCACCGCGGAGAATATCCACCCACTGCTGTAGCAACCCTCACCTTGATTGGTTTTGTGAATAAAACCACTAGCAGAAACCTCAGCGGCATCAATATCACTCAGTGGTGGCTCGCTCGAAAACCAATTATCTGCAAGCGATTTTCGGCCCAATAAGCGTTGTGCCGTTGTTGGACAACGATACTTTGTCGGGACATTTAAGTACGCCAAAATCTGCTGGATCAAGTCAATATCAGTGAAGTGATTAGCGACTGTGATAAGTGGCGTGTGTTGTAAGTATAACTTGCTGAGGAATTGCTGCAGTTGCAGATGATCGTTTGCGGTGTAAAGCTGTGCTTTGTTAGCAAGTAGCACATCAGCCAGCTGTAATTGCTGTGTAAACGTATCATGGTTTTGATAGCGTGGATCGCCAACTTTGCGGGCATCCACTAGGCAGATACTGGTTTGTAGCTTAATAACATGCTGATAATATTCAGATGTTAACAACTTAGCAATTTCGGCTGGATGACCTAACCCTGTGGGTTCTATGAGTAATCGATCCGGTTTTGTTTGTTGGATAAGCTGATTTATCGCCACTTGTGTTGGCAAGCCAGACACGCAACAAAGACAACCACCGGGTACTTCTTTTATCACCACAGCAGGCTGTTTTTTTGATGATTCAGATGCGTGATTATCACCGACTGTGGCATTTAACAATCCACCATCTATGCCTATTTCGCCAAACTCATTAACCAGCACAGCCCACACTTCATCTTTGGGTTTATGCGCTAATAACTGGCTAATGAGTGTGGTTTTACCCACGCCCAGAAAACCGGTAATGATATTGGTATTAATCGGTTTAGTGATCATTTTTTCGCTTTAGAATATTTACCTTTACGAGTCGGCTTAGCATCAGTTTGCGATGGCTTGCCCCGTTTATACTTAAGTACTTTTTTAGGTTTCTCAATCGCCACATCCCGGTATCTAGCTGGTAGTGGCGCCCCTTCTTCATATCCGACTGGCACCTGTAACGGTAAAGACTGTCCAATAAGTAGTTCAATTGCGGCAAGTAACTCAAGCTCTTGCGGGCTGACCAGCGAAATCGCTTCACCGCCTAATCCCGCACGGCCAGTGCGCCCTATACGATGAACATAATCTTCACATTCTTCAGGCAATTCAAAGTTAATCACTCTTGGTAACGCTTGAATATCAAGCCCTCGAGCGGCCAAGTCGGTAGCGATTAACACGCGTAATTGACCAGTTTTAAACTCTTCTAGGGCGCGGTTGCGTGCGCCTTGACTTTTATCACCGTGAAATACCGATGACTTAATACCGTCTAGGCTTAACTCGCGATATAAATGATCGGCGGTTTCTTTGCGGCTGGTAAACACCATCACTTGCTGCCAGTTATGCTTGCCAATCAATTCAGATAACAACTCGGCTTTACGACGGGTGTCGACTTGATACACCTGCTGGACAACATTAGCCGCTGTGGTTTGGGTTTCAACATGAACATATTCAGGATTGTTTAGCATTTTAGCTGCTAGGGTTTTAACTTCTTCAGAAAAAGTAGCAGAAAACATCATGGTTTGATGTTGTCTGGCAATTAAGCGCTTCACTTTTTCAATATCTTTCACAAAGCCAAGATCGAGCATACGGTCTGCTTCATCAATCACTAAATGAGTGACAAAAGATAAATCCAATTCATGTTGACCAATAATGTCAAACAAACGCCCTGGGGTAGCGACCAATATGTCGACACCTTGCTCTAATGCTTTGCGCTGAGGGTTTATACTCGCGCCGCCATACACAGCTAAGCTAATCAGATTAATAAATTGGCTGTATTTAACTAAATTTTGTTCAATCTGAATCGCTAACTCACGGGTCGGTGTCATGATTAATGCACGTAAACGATGTGATGATGGTAAATCCGCATCATCTTGGGCCATTAAATGGCTGAGTAACGGTAAAGCAAAAGCGGCTGTTTTTCCGGTACCGGTTTCGGCACTGGCCAACACATCTCGGCCATCTAGCGCTAGTGGGATCACAGCTTGTTGGACAGGAGTAGCAGTTTGATACCCAGATTGACTCACCGCATCTAATAATAGTGGCGATAATCCTAGCGACGTAAATGACATAACAGACTCAGTAAAAACAAATAAAAATAGGTCGCTATTGTATACTAATCTAAACACCATTAACTATTACATTAATGGTGTTAGCAACCATTTATCACGCTGGATGATGCAGGTGTTGAGGGTGTCGCGATGACATTAACGTGACATGACCTTAGTCAATTTTAGTTGTGTTACTTTATTAACTAAATACTTTTGCTCAAAATCGTGTCGACACAAGGCATGCGAGAAAATATATCCTTGGGCATAATCACAACCAGCAAGCTCCATTAACTGTCGTTGATTTTCAGTTTCAATACCTTCGGCAATCACTTCAATGCCAAGCTTATGGGCCATGGCAATAATCGCTTCGCACAAATACTTTTCATTACTTTCTGCATACAAACTATTGACTAAACCTTTGTCAATTTTAAGGTAATTAATGTTAAATTTCTTTAAATAGGCCAAAGATGAATAACCTGAGCCGAAATCATCAAGCGAGATTTGTATACCAGCATCAGCATAAGCTAATAATTTAGCCTCAACATTAGGTTCAATTTCAAGCAATAAGCTTTCAATGATTTCAATGCAGATACTATTGGTCGGTAATGCGAGCGAATGCATGTAGTTGAGCCAGTCTTCAACCTGAGTCGACTCATCTTTAAACTGCACAGAAGACATATTAATACTGATTTGAACGTCTGCATTAAACTGTGCTTTCCATTTCTTTGCTTGCTCACAAGCCTGATAAAAGACCCAATTACCAATATCGACTACCATGCCTGTCTCTTCGGCAATAGAGATAAAGTCTGCCGGCGGAATAACGCCAACGGTAGGATGATGCCAACGAATTAACGCTTCAGCTTTGATCACCTGCTGACAACTTAAATCAACAATGGGTTGGTAATACAGTTCAAATTGCTGTTGAGTGATAGCAACTTTGAGATCCCGGATCAGTAGCATCCGCTTTTGGGCACTATCTTGCATTGCCGAGGTAAAATAATTAAATCGATTACGCCCAAGCTTTTTAGCTGAATACATAGCTTGATCAGCATTCTTTAACAATCCTTCCGTTGTTTTTGCGTCGTCAGGAAATAGAGTGATACCAATACTGGCGCTAATATAAGCCGTTTGCTCACCTAATAAATAAGGTTTTGACAGTTGTTTGAGTATTTGCTGCGCGACGCGATCGACACCATGAGTATCTTCAAGATTGGCCAGTACTATGGTAAATTCATCGCCACCAAGACGAGCAACAACATCAGTCTCTCGAATGCATTGCTTTAGACGAGCCGCCGTTTCAAGCAACAATACATCGCCCATATCATGGCCCAATGTGTCGTTAATCTCTTTAAAGTAATCTAAATCTAAAAACATCAATGCAAAATGATTATGCTTACGGTCACTTAATAAAACCTCTTGATTCAAAAATGTTAGTAACATCCTCCGATTAGGTAATCCGGTGAGTGCATCATAATTGGCCTGGCGCCATATCAACTCTTCCGTTTGTTTTTTCTCAGTAACATCAGAAAATAACGCAACAAATCGATCTGCCTGCGACTTCTTGCTCACGATTGAATTAATCGTTAACAAGATAAGGTAACTTTCACCATTTTTACGCCGCATCCACACTTCACCATGCCAATGCCCCTGTTGGCTAAGCTGCTGTGTTAACTGCTGATAAAAGTGTTTAGGCTGCAGATCTGTTTCAAACATACTCAAATGCTGATTTTGTATATCTTCCTGAGTAAATCCTGTGATAAAAGAAAATGCCGGATTTGAATCAATAATAATGCCATTAGCAGTAAACACACTCATGGCTTCACTGGAGTTTTGATACACAGATGAGGCAATACTTAACGAATCTTCAACCTGTTTAATATCAGTAATATCACTATGAGTGCCAAACACTCTCAGAGGTTTACCTTTAGCATCAACATCAACAACGCTGCCGGTTTGTAAAATCCAGCGCCACACACCTTGAGAATCAATTAATTGATATTCCACACGCTGACTAATGCTGCGGCCTGTTATAATTTCATTAATACTGCGCAAAAACTTAAATTTATCTTTTGCATGTATTGCATCTATCCATCGCTCTGGCTGCAAATTAAGCTCGTCCATGGTACAGCCCAAAATCTCAGCACTGTATCGATTAGTGCTAATACGATGACTAACGACATCCCAGTCCCAGACGCCTAATTCACTACTATCGAGTACCAAAGCGAGTTGTTCTTTACTGTGTAATAAAGCTTGCTCCGCTTGCTTTCGTTCGGTGATGTCTAGAAAAGCTGCAATCACCAAAAAAGTATCGTCTTGAATATGACGACGACATGTAATGGTCATATGGGTATAAACAACCGAACCATCTTTGGCGATAAAACGTTTATCAATTTCGTATTCGTTGAGTTGGCCTTTAAGCATTTCCTCATAGAGTAATAAATCTTTATTCAAATCATCTGGATGAGTTAATGCTTGCCAGGTTAGCGATGTTAATTCTTTTTCGCTGTAACCAAACATACGACATAAATAAGGATTAACTCGCAGCCAATATTTATTTTTTGTACTAATGGAAATACCAATATTTCCAATATCAAATTGATTTTTAAATAGAAAATCGTCTTGAAGTTTAACTTGTATATCGTTTTTACTGGATACTATTTGGCTAAGAAAATGACCAATGATCAGCGTCAGTAACGGTAATACCGTCATGATAGGCAGTGACATAAGAGTGAAAATGGCTAACGCTTGTTCGGAAGGTAATAAAAATAAACAATTCAGTAATACCGCATGCACTGCTACACCGAAAAGGTAAAACTCAACATAGCTAATTTGATCTAATTTATCCACCCGAAATCGGCGCCAAATTAGTCCTATCATAGCGCTGCTAATCAAGATAAATATGCCCACCGCGACCGCTTCACCGCCCAAGAAATAGCGGTATAGCGCCATAATAATGATGGCGATAGCAGTAGGAATAGCACCAAAGAATAATCCGCTTAAACTGATCGCTACTGAGCTTGCATTAAACAATATTGGCTGTTGTTCAACCAGTGGAAACATCATGATAATGATGCCAATAACACCGACAAGTGCACCAATATAAAATGGCCACAGGGCAGGATCCACTTTACGTTGATACAAAGGAGAGAGTGAGCAAACATAAACTAGCGCCAGAAGTAGCGCTGAATTTTCTAAAATTGAGAAAAAAACATTTAGATTCAACATCTATATATTTCCCTTATCTATCCTTAATAAGCACATTAGCATCCAAGCTATCTCGATCTAGTCATGTAAAAACAATCTAAAACCATGGTCCCTTCATGTTTTACCGTGAATCATTCTATATATAAACAAGATAATATTCATCTAAAATTTTCTGCAACTCTTGATATAAACAGTAAGAAAAATCAGATCAATAATTGTTTTTAATCGCCGTTAATCAGATTCAGATCACATAATATTGTTGGTGTTATTGCTACGTTTACCACAGAGAATATTCAATCTTATATAAAGGACAATCAATATGGCGACTAAATTTTTTATTCCAAGCGTCAACATTCTGGGTCAAGGTAGCGTAGATGAAGCCATTAGAGACATCAACGCATTTGGATTTACCAAAGCACTAATTGTTACCGACAAACCACTAGTGAGTATTGGTTTAGTGGCTAAGGTGACTAAAAAGCTCAATGCTAATGGGATTGAAGTGGTTATTTTTGATGGTGTTCAACCCAACCCTACTACAGGTAATGTTGCCGCTGGCCTTGAGCTATTAACAAGTCATAAGTGTGATTTTATTATTTCATTAGGCGGTGGTTCGCCTCATGATTGCGCTAAAGGCATAGCGCTTGTTGCTACTAATGGCGGCAACATTAAAGATTATGAAGGTGTAGATGTCTCAATTAAGGCACAAATGCCATTAGTGGCCATTAATACCACTGCCGGCACGGCAAGCGAAATGACCCGTTTTTGTATTATTACCGATGAAGCAAGGCACATTAAAATGGCCATTGTCGATAAAAATACCACCCCAATACTTTCTGTAAATGATCCAGAACTGATGCTTGAAAAGCCAGCATCACTGACAGCAGCCACAGGTATGGATGCATTAACGCATGCCATTGAAGCCTATGTTTCTATTGCTGCCAATCCGATCACAGATGCATGTGCAATAAAAGCCATTGAGCTTATTCAAGCTAACTTAATCAATGCTGTAAAACACGGCGATGACATCCAAGCTCGTGAAAATATGGCTTATGCCCAATTTCTCGCGGGTATGGCATTTAATAATGCCAGCCTAGGTTATGTGCATGCGATGGCACATCAACTGGGTGGTTTTTATGATTTACCACACGGCGTATGTAACGCATTGCTTCTGCCGCATGTTCAAACATATAACGCTCAAGTCGTACCCGCACGCTTAGCTGACGTAGCCAAAGCAATGGGCATCGACATCACAGCAATGACAGACGATCAAGGCGCTAAAGCAGCAATCGATGCCATTAAGCAACTGTCTACAGCAGTAAACATCCCTGCAAATTTAACTGAATTAGGTGTTAAAGCTGAAGACATTCCTACCCTAGCAGATAATGCCCTTAAGGATGCTTGTGGTTTTACAAATCCAAAACAGGCTACACACGCAGAAATTTGCCAAATTTTCACTAACGCGCTATAAAATTCAATAACAGAACATAAACCGATATAAAGGGATGAGTATGTCAACTTTAGCTAACTTATCTCTGAGGTCGAATTAAGGTTAATTCGTTTAGTTAAGCAGCCCCAAGCCCGTATTTATTTACGGGCTTTTTTAGCTGGTGTTTAATGTAAAAAACCAACAATGACAACAGCTTATTTTTAATTTAGTAAAAAGTGATGCTTAGATCTAAGTTCTTGAAATAAGGATTGACCAATACAAAAAATAAGGTCTATGATGAAAACACTTAGATAGCGAATAGGTAGGTAAACAATGACAGCGATTACTCATATATATAATTACACCGTTCGATGCCCGCACTATAAAGAAAACGAACAAACGGCAACATGGCTCAACCATATCGAAGTAAACCAATCTTGTGAAATTGCTCTAGACCGTATCACTAAATGGCACAACCTCTCAGGCACCAAATCATTTGAACTAGACGATTTTGTGGTTCGAAAAGCCGATAATGAAGAAGCCTATTTTGCCATGCAAAGTAGCCGCCTTAAGCATGATGGCCATGCCCTTGTCACATTTAAAATCTATTTAGACAACTGCTGCCAAGATGCTTCTCCAAATCAAATAATGGAGCATTTAATCAATGATTATCAACAGCGTATCGCTAAAGTCGAGTAATACATCAAGTCTATTTACCATCAATATTAAGGAGCTATCATAGCTCCTTATTTTTTGCTGTTTATCTTCAGCTCAATCAACATAAACGCAACCCTACTGTGAGTAATAGAACAACTAAGCCGCATTGGCTCGCATACCGTGTGGAATAGGTAAACCATTTTCATTTACGTTAACAAATACCATTTTATCAATAAAGGCAATCGGTGCATGATTCACTTTATTGCGTATTTTACAACGCACAGTTACTGAACTTTGACCTAAACTCACTAACTCAAAACCAAACTCAATGATGTCACCAGTTTGTGCTGGCGCCATAAAACTAATTTCCGAGATAACTTTAGCGATGTGGAATTGACTGCGCATTTGGCAACTGGCAAAAATAGTCGCTTCCTCGTTGACCCAACTTAACAATTGACCACAGCATAAGCTTTTAGTGCTATTGAGATGGACAGGCATGATGATATGACGTGAGAAATATTTCATAGTGACCTCATTATCTAACCGATTAATATTGCGTCGTTAGGCGCATACACTTAAACAATTAGCAATGATTAAGCCAAGTATATTATTATATAAAAATCATATAGATAAAATATAACCTTAATAAATATATGATTAAAATGCCCAAAATAAATGCAACCACGCACCAAAAAAGGTAAAGGCCACACTGAGTGTGGCCTTTACCTGATAATGAACCGCAGATGATTAACGACTAATGATTAACGAATAATTTGCTTTACCGTGTTCACAAAAACACTAATGTCATTCGCGCTGATGTCTTTATGAGTCACTAGGCGTAACTGCCTGTTCGGGCTAATGATAATACCTTTGTTAGCCAGTTTTAGCGCAAGGGCTTTAGGATCGATATGTTCAGCCAATGTAGCAAAGACAATATTGGTCTGCACTGCGCTCACATCAACAGTAAATTCATCCATGTCTGCCAACAATAAAGCTAAAGTACTCGCGTTGTGATGATCATCCGCTAAACGGTCAACCTGCTCAGTTAACGCTAGCTTAGCCGCTGCCGCAATAATACCTGCTTGTCGCATTCCGCCACCGAGCATTTTACGCCAGCGTGTCGCTTTACTGATTAAGCGCTCATCACCCAACAGAATCGAGCCTATCGGTGCACACAAGCCTTTTGATAAACAAATCGATACAGAGTCAAAGTATTGAGTAATATCGGCAATACCAATGCCTTGTGCAACCGCAGCATTGGCCACACGGGCACCATCTAAATGAACTTTCAGACCGCGATTAAACGCCAAGCTTTGTGCTTTGGCTAAATAGTCTTGGCTTAATATCTTACCGCCAATGGTGTTTTCTAAACTCAATAATCGAGTTTGAGCAAAATGAACATCATCAGGCTTAATTGCGGCTTCAATATCTTGCAATAAAATGCTGCCATCGGCTTGATTATTCAGCGGCTGAGGTTGAATACTGCCTAATACTGCAGCTCCTCCACCTTCAAACTTATAGTTATGAGCTTGTTGACCGCAAAGATACTCATCGCCACGTTCACAATGGGACATTAAAGCTAATAAATTAGCTTGGGTACCAGAACTCACAAACAAGGCACCATCAAAACCAAACATCTCGGCTGCCATGTCTTGTAAACTATTCACGGTCGGATCATCACCATAAACATCGTCACCAACTTCAGCATTCGACATGGCTAAGCGCATTGCTTGTGTCGGTTTAGTCACTGTATCACTTCGAAAATCAATCATACTGCGTCTCTATCCTCATTCACTCAGCCATTACTTAGCGAGTGACGATATTTCTGTTAATGCCGCTAAAGCTGCATCATAGTTTGGGTGCTCGCTGACTTCAGTTACTAGCTCTTGGTACTTTAAAATACCCTGAGGATCAATAATAAAAATAGAACGAGCCAATAAACCATGGTCTTTAATTAACAAACCATATTTATCACCAAAGTCACGCCATACTGAATCTGATAACACTTTAATTTTATCTACATTTTCAGTTCGGCAAAAACGCTTTTGGGCAAATGGTAAGTCTTCACTAATGGTTAGCATGACAACATCAGCATCATATTGAGAAAACTCTTTGTTAAACCGCTTGGTCTGCAACGCACATACGCCAGTGTCTAAGCTTGGTACAGCACTAATCAGTACTGTTTTGCCTTTAAAATCACTTAAGCTTACTGGGTTAAACTTATCATCAACCACTGTAAATGATGGTGCAGTCTTATTTAAGCTCGGCATCTTACCCTCTAATGCAACCGGGTTACCGCCCATGGTAATCATGGTTTTTTCGCCAGCAAAACTGTGAGCGCTTATAACAGATGAGGATAATAGTGTGATCGCCGCAAAGGTTGAAAATAGCTTCATGGAAAAACTCCTTGTATAAAAAAACCAGCAAATGCTGGTTTTTAAAATATTAAATTGCCTGCAATTTTATTTTGCTGGAACTTCTTTGACATGTAAATCCATTTGTGGAAATGGAATTTCAATTTCAGCTGCATCTAGTGCATTCTTGATTTGCTCAAGCAATTCAAAACGTACAGGCCAATAGTCTGATGTTTTAACCCATGGACGAACCACAAAGTTAATTGAACTGTCAGCGAGTTCTGCTAGGCCGATGGTATAAGCTGGATCTTTTAATACCAGTGGATTGTTATCAAGAATATCTGCTAATACTTTCTTAGTTTTAGCGATATCAGCAGTATACGAAACACCGATAATTAAATCGATACGACGCTTTTCTAATGCCGAGTAATTGGTAATCGTGCCGTTCATAATCGAAGAGTTAGGCGCGATGATAACTTTGTTATCACCGGTACGTAAACGGGTAGAGAAAATCGTTATCTCATCAACTACGCCAGCAACACCAGCCGCTTCAATAAAGTCACCAACACGACATGGGCGGAAAAGCACCATTAATACGCCTGATGCAAAGTTTGAAAGAGAACCTTGTAATGCTAAACCAACCGCTAAACCCGCAGCACCGATAACTGCAACGAGTGAAGCGGTTTGCACGCCAACCTGACCAAGTGTAGCGACAATTGTAAATACAAAGACCAACATCCACGCTAAGTTTGCCACAAACGAAACAACTGTTGCATCCACTTTGCGGCTTGTCAGTAATTTGGTTGTTATGCGTTTTGCTACACCGGAAAAATACTTACCGATGACAAAAATAACAATAGCAGCTAGCGCTTTAAGACCATAAGTCATCAAAAACTCAGGTGCCTGCTCCACTAAAGCATCTAAACCTTCTATGTTTTCCATTCCCTTCTCCCTTTAAATAGCAGTATTATTCTGCCGATATAATAAACTCTACACGTCGATTACGCTGCCGCCCTTCTACAGTGGCGTTATCAGCGACCGGATTTTTGTTACTCATTCCAACAATCCCAATCGACGTTGGCTGAAATTGGTATTCATTAACCAGCAAATTTTTAATCGTGGCAGCACGTTTAAGTGATAGCGCCTGGTTGACAGCATCACTACCAATACTATCGGTATGCCCTTCTAAACGGATGACAACCTCAGGGTGCTGCTCAATATATTGTTGCACTCTCACTAAGGTTGGTCGTTGAGTTAACAATACCTTTGATTTATCGAAATCAAAATATACTGGTTGAAGAATAGACCCAAAACAATCAACAGCCACAGAGAGATCTCGCTGTTGACGACATTGTTCAGCGATAAGAGCAGCATTATTAGTAACTGTTGCGCCTAGCTCCGCATCAAAAGCGCTATCATCTTCGGCATCTTCATCGACAATCAACAACTCAGTATCAATACAGCCATTTGCCATAACAACACTATTAGCAGGAGTGTCATTACATGCATCTTTTTTGTCTGGTACCCCGTCAAAATCAGTATCAACCCAAGCATGGGCTGTGAAGATAAAACACCCCATTAAGATCAATGTCAACGTACGAATGATAGCCATAAATACCCCTTCGACATGACATCGAAATATGTTAATGAGACGTATTTTACCTGTTTATAAGTTAAATTAAAAGACAACACTTTATAATCAATACCTTGCTAGATAGGCTTCACGCTAATGTCACTTAAGCATGATAAGGATATCGGCGCCAGCTTAGAAAACCTTATCAGCCTAGGTGCTATTATCGCGCAAGCTTAAAAACAATCCCTTAACATTCAAGCACGTTAACAGTCTACTTGGACACAATTGATAACAAGCTTAACCTCTCTGTTCCCCGCATTAACATTGACTTTGTCGCCTCTTAAAGGGTATATAAGGTTAGCTTTTTGATGTTTGGTCAGCTTTTAGCATCAAAATGACATTATTTATTATAAAAAATAGACAATAAAGTTGCTCAGTATTGCTTTATCACATTCAAATACCCGTTATTTCAGGTGTTCGTGGAAAAGTCAGTCATAGACAACTCTTGCAAACAATTATTTCTGTGACGATATTTTTCTCACAGGCAATCACAAGCTTAAGGTGGAAGACTTAATGAGTGACGCAAAACCTCAAGGTACATTGTTTGGGCACCCTAAGGGGTTGTTCTTACTTTTTACAACAGAACTATGGGAACGTTTTAGTTATTACGCCATGCGTGCAATTTTAGTACTTTATCTCGTCGATAAAGTGCAAAGCGATCAAGCAGGTGGCGGTTTAGGCTGGACCCAAGCAGACGCACTATCACTATATGGTACTTTTACTGGTTTAGTTTACTTGACACCATTAATTGGTGGCTGGTTAGCTGATAACGTATTAGGTCAACGTAAAGCCATTTATATTGGTGGCTTCTTAATGGCAGCAGGTCAATTTACACTTGCAGCACCGCATAGCTGGATGCCAGGCCTAGAAACCACTGTGTTTTATATTGGTTTAGGAACGCTAATTTTAGGTAACGGTCTATTTAAACCCAATATCTCTACCATGGTAGGTGATTTATATCCTGCTGGTGATCACCGTCGTGACGGTGCATTTACGATATTTTACATGGGGATCAACCTAGGTGCGGCCTTATCAGGCTTTATTGTTGCCTGGGCTTACACTTCATTTGGTCATGACGTTGTTATCGATGGTAAAGACGTGTTCATCAACAACTGGCAAGCAGGTTTCTTCTGCGCTGGTGTTGGTATGATTTTATCCTTAATTATTCAATTTTTCTTTGCTCAAAAATTACTTGGCGATATCGGTACTGAACCGGCTGCAAGAGTAGAACAAAGAAAAAATGAAGCCAAAGGTGAAATCAGAAGTGAGCCACTGACCAAGATTGAACGTGACCGCATTAAAGTGATTATGGTAATGGGTTTATTTACCATCATCTTCTGGGCGGGATTCGAGCAAGCTGGCGGCTTAATGAACTTGTTCACCAACAATTTCACCGACCGTATGATTGGCTCATGGGAAGTGCCTACCACTTATTTCCAATCACTCAATGCTATTTTCATTGTTGTTTTTGCTCCCGTGATTGCCTCAATTTGGATTCGTCTTGGTAAAAGTGAACCCAACTCACCAATTAAGTTTGCTATAGGCTTATTCTTATTGGCGATTGGTTTCCTATTTATGATGGGCGCTGTATTCGAAATGGGTGGCGACGCTTCGGTTAAATCAAGCATGTGGTGGTTAGTTGGAGCTTACTTCTTCCACACCATGGGTGAATTATGTTTATCACCTATTGGTTTATCAATGGTAACCAAACTGGCTCCACTGCGCATCGCTTCGTTAATGATGGGTGCATGGTTCCTATTTATCGCTGCAGCCAATAAAATTGGTGGCCTAGTTGGTTCATTGATTGGTCATGGCGGTGAAGTAGAAGAGCAGCTAGCAAACGCGATGGCTATTTTTGCTGGTATCGGTATTACTGCGGTTATTTCAGGGATTATTTTGTACTTCATGTCAAACAAATTGGTTGACTGGATGCACGGTGCTGAAAGTAAAAATGACACTGAAGAAGAAGTGTTAGAAGAAGAGATTGCAGTCACAGCTGAACACGAAGGTATTCAACGTTAATTCGTGTTGACGTAATTGTTACTCTTAATAACATCCCCTCCAAGTTTTCTTGTGAGGGGATTTTTTTATAAATCGCTTCGCTATGCTGTTTGCTTTTATAGCCTCTAGCCGCGAAGCGTCCTAGCAGCGCAGCGCTCTAGATTTCTAGTGTCTAGATAGCCTCTAACAATGATCAGCGACACGCTAACTGCATAAAGCCACCCGCTTTAATATCTGACTGATACACTAAGCCTGTAAATCGATTATCAAGCAATTGTTGTTTATGCTCATAGAAATGTGTACCAATACAAATTTGTTCATCTCTTAGTAAAGTTCTAACTTGCATACTGGGCTTATCCCACATCGCGCTACCAAGCGGCGCTGATTCAGGCAAAGCTAAGGGCGTGAGTATATTGCCATTGCGTAAATAACACCGCAGGCCCTTACCTGATTGGCCTATTGATAACAAATACTGGCTCAAATCGATACACACATAAATAATATCGGTATGAATATGTAATCCTGACTTAACCATACGTTCATTAAGATACGTCAGCATATTCTTGGGTTCAATTAAGGTATTACTTAGGCCATTTCTAAACAGCTTAAGTTTTTGATTAATAAAACTGCGGAGTAATACACAGCCAAAAGCAGCACTATTGTCCTCTGGCGAAAAGTGGGCCATATACATAACTAAATGATGATCGCCCACCATAGTAGAGTCAATAAAATAGGCACTTATATCATTATTTTTAAACAGGCTATAATTGATATCCGCTTTAGGATAATAGATATGTGAAGCCGGAAATAATTGCTGCTGAACACTTTTGGCTGCTTGAGCATTTTGCTCAAGCAGCGATAAATTATCAGTGAGTTCTTGATATGAAAGCTCATTCATTTCTTGTAAATGAAATTGCCCAGACACGTTCATAGGCGTCGCAGCTGACATCATAGCTTGAATGATAGCTTGTTCAATAATAAGTAAATCTGCAATCGGCTTAGTCAGATAATCACTGGCACCGATGCGCAATGCCTCTACAACATCTGACATCACATCGTTACCAGAAATAACAATAGCAGGTATAGCAGGATTAATATCTTGCATTTGCTTAAGCATAGATAAGCCATCAAGGCCTGGCATGCTTAAATCTGCAATAACAATGTCAAAAATAGAATCAGAAAAAAGGGCTATACCTTCATAGCCATTACAAGCTTGAGTAACCCGAGCACCTTGTCCTTGCAAAAAACTAGCAACGACATGGCGAAATATCGGGTCATCTTCAACAAAGAGGATCTCGACATCAGTTAGCGCCATACAACAACCTCACAGACATTCACTGTCGAGGTGCCTGTATGCCTCGACTATTCTAGCTCATCTAAATACTCATCAAGTAACTCATCGTCTGCTTGACTTGATGGCACATCACCATCAAACACTTTGTAATCCATATGCTGTAAATAGGCATCTTTTACAAAAGCATATGGATCGAGAGCATTGTCTAATAATCGTTCTTGATCAATGGCCTTAGAACGAGCATCTAAGCCTTTTAAGCCCCATTTTAATACTGATTGCCAAAAAGTTAACTCCGATAAGGGAAAGTATAGACCATCCACCCAATCAGAGGCTAATTCTCTTGTCACAATTGGACCATAAAATGGCGCCATAAAGTAAGGACCATTGGGCGTACCGTAATAACCTAAAACTTCGTTAAAGTCGTCCTGTTTACGGTGCATCCCCATCATGTCGGCTACATCTACCAAGCCCAATAAACCAATGGTGGTGTTAACGGTAAAACGCCCACCAGCATTAGCAGCCCATTTCCACTTTCCTTGCAGAGTATTATTGACTAGGGAGCTGGGCTCTTCTAAGTTATAAACAAAATTATTAACCCCAGTTCTTAGCGGATTAGGCACATAATCTTTATAGCCATGAGCGACTGGGCGAATAATATATCTGTCTAAAAACAGATAATTAAAATCCCACATAGTGCGGTTAACCTCCTCAAATGGATCAAGAGGATCATTATATTTAATTTCAACCGCAGGTACTGGCGCAGCGACAACTTGAGGTGCTTCGGCTTGGGCATACATAGGTATGCTAATCACAAGCACCTGAAGTAATATCCATTTATACTTCATATAATTCTCTTTAAAATGACAAAAGGTCCTGCTCAATAAACTGCTAACTCTGTCTTTTTATTAAAGCAATTTTTGTTCAAGTCGATATAATTTAGCAAGCTAGTATTAGGCTAATATTTTACAATATTCAATAACTAGGCCTTGCTTGTACGTGTTTGTTAGCCGCAATCGATCAGCAAATGGCCATAAAACCATAATGAGTTGCCCAATAAAGGTAACAGAGGGCTAAGGATACTGCGCCTTTTTACAATATCAATCAAAAAATTGTAAATGAAGCTGATATTGTTCACTAACAGATTGATTGATTTCGATAGATAAACATGATTGTTTGATAGGATTTCTATGGCTGTGCCAACAACGCTGACTCCAAAAGCGGTCAATAACGTCACATTTAAACCTGCTGATGCAAGTCAGTCATCGGTGGCAGAACGCAAGCCAACTCAAAGTAATAGTGATGCTGTACCCACAAAAACATCAAATGATAAATCGGTTTCATCTTCGTCGACTTCAGCACCTTCAAAATCAGATTTATCTTCGGTATTACTGCCTGTAAAAGTGTCGCAACCACCAACAAGTGCACAACTCGATGTCACCATTGAAAATCAGCAGTATCAACTGAGTAAGACAGCTGAACTGCAAAAATTATTACAACAAACTGCACAAGTGGTCATCGCGAGCGACCAAGCCAAACTTGTAACTCGTGCCGTAGCCAGCGTTAATCAACCACAAGTTCAAGCCGAACTCATCAATAATTCCGTTGCACCAGTAACCCTTGTTCCTGGGTCTACAGTTTCAGCGCCCCCATTACCAACACAAACAGTCTCCACCCAGCTAATACTGTTGGCGCAAGCCATTCAGCTGGCACTACCGCAAGCCCTTGAAGCACTGGCAAAACAAAATGGCGTATCAACACAACAGTTGGCAACATTGGCGACAAGGCCTCAGGGCTATCCTCTGCCTACAGCAGTAATAGACCAAGGACAACTGACGTTTGCCAGTGGCACAAGCATTACATTAGCGCCAAATTCCGCGTTAAGTTCAGGGCAATATTTAGCCAAAGTCGTGCTACAAAATCAGCAACTACAACTTGCACTAA
The DNA here is from genome assembly GCF_014163845.1 of Shewanella sp. SR43-4. NCBI lineage: Bacteria > Pseudomonadati > Pseudomonadota > Gammaproteobacteria > Alteromonadales > Shewanellaceae > Shewanella > Shewanella sp. SR43-4. Next base: position 155,214 of record NZ_JACJEB010000009.1, read on the forward strand.
CGCCTGTAATAGCAGAACTCAGCGTTAATTTAACCAAACTGACCGCGCCTCAAATTACCGAGCCACTGCAAACGGCCAACATCATCATAACCAAAAATGAACCAGGGCAAATTCTTAGCCAGTTTCTAAAAAAACTCGAATCGACTTCGTTACCGACTAATATCACTGCGGCGAAAACAGATTCTAGTCAACCCAATGCCGCTCCTACAAAAACTGAAGGTAGTCAGCTCAATATCACTCCTGCAAAAACTGAAGCTAATCAACCTAATATCAATCCGGCAAAAACAGATGCTAGTCAACCCAATGTCGCTCCTGCAAAAACTGACGCTAATCAACTAAACATCAATGCCAGTTCTAGCAACCTTAGCCTAAAAGCAGCTCAAGATAGCAATACAGTAAAAACGACGGCAGCGCTAACACAGCAACCCCTGTCGTCACAGACAAACCAACAAGCTCAGCTAAGCAACACAACGGAACAAAGTATACTTAAAGCAAACCCTACGACGGTTAGTGCCAATCACGAGGCCACCAATAAGTTAACCAGCGACCCAGCTCCAATAGAAGTGCTGAATAAAGCCTTATCAAAAGCAGGGGCAATGCCGATAAAGCAGCAGCTAACACAACAAGTGGCTAATAATCTCGCCAGTGAACTGTTTAAACATTTACCCCAAATCAGTCCACACCCATTAAGTGCATTAAGCGACCCTGCCTTACTGAGCAGCGAGCTATACAGTTTAGCAGCACTTAACCTAGCGAACCCTCAGATAAGTCACTCAGGCGCTTCACAGCCCTCAGCGCTGTTTTCAGGCAGTGCAATTACCACCCTATTCCAGCTATTACTCGGGGTCAAAACAAAATCCACCGGGGCTGCGATCAGCGACAAACTTCAAGCCCATCTGGCACAATTACAACAACGAACCTTAAGTAAACTCAGCGCCAATTCAGGTTTATTAGCAGCGCTGGATAAATTAGGCGGTGCAGACTCTTTAGCACAATTAGCCAGCAGTATTGCGCTGTACCAACACGCAAGTACTGATCCTAATCAAGCCATGACATGGTACTTTGCTTTGCCCTATTCTATTAATCAACGTGATGAGCAATTTGAGGGCAAATTCGAACAAGAAAATGATCAAGATAAAGACAAAAAAGCAGGCTGGAGGTTACAACTCAAATTTAACTTAGCACAAGGTTCATTATTAATTTGTGCAAATAAACAAGGCGATGTGCTGGATATTCAATTCAAAGGCAACAACCAAATGCTGCTCACAAAAGTAGAGCGCTTTAACCAAGCACTATCAGATAAAATCACTCAAATAGGCTTTACCCCAGGTAAGCTGACGACACAGCTAGCCCCAATTCCGGCGACCTTATTGCCAGGCGATCACTATTTAGTTAAAACAAGGGCATAACAGAGGGCACAATGACACAAGAACCGAAAAAAATACAACAGGCCGTTGCACTCAGTTTTGATGGTAAAAGCGCACCCAAAATTACCGCTACGGGTAAGGATTTAGTTGCCGAAGAGATAATTTTGATTGCTAAAGAAGCAGGGATCCATATCCACCAGGACCCACATTTGAGTGAATTCTTACAACTTCTGGAACTAGGCGACGAAGTGCCTAAAGAACTGTACCTATTAATTGCAGAGTTAATCGCATTTGTTTATATGCTAGATGGAAAATTTCCTGAGCAATGGAATAATCTGCATCAAAAAATTGTCGCTCAAGTATAAAGTATTTTCTCGCTACTAAGCCGCAATACTGCTCAGTACTAAGCCACACGCTGTCACCTCTAACAGCTTATATTTAACCGCTTAGTATCTAAAAAGTCCTACTCATTCAGAGTCGCTTGTATTTGGCTACCTAATACTCTGTTTCTGCCACGGTCCTTGGCTATATACAATTGTTTATCAGCTTCTTCAATCAGGGTTGTACTCGACATATCATACTCAGGCACCACACTTGAAACGCCAGCGCTAATGGTCACAAAAGCAGATATGGATGAGTTTATATGGGGGATTTTCAAAGACACAATACTGTCGACAATTTGCTGAGCCACATAAGTCCCGCCAATTAAATCGGTATTAGGTAAAATACAGATAAACTCTTCACCACCAAAACGTGCCACGAGATCATAAGGGCGATTTACTGTGTCGTGTATCTTCTGCGCGACTAAACGTAAACACACATCTCCCTCGGTATGACCATAGGTATCATTAAAGTGCTTAAAGAAATCGATATCCAATAAAATAACGGTTAATGGCTGTTTTTCACGCGCACATTGCGACCAGCTTACCGGTAAAACTTGCTCAAACTGACGTCGATTGGCCACCCCAGTTAATCCATCGATTAACGCTATAGTGCGCAATAAATCGGTGTTTAATTTCAAGCTAATCTGATTTTTAATTCGTGCTTTGGTAATAACGGGGTTAATGGGTTTATGAATAAAATCAACCGCCCCTAACTGAAAGCCCCTAACTTCTTTATCTTCATCAAAATGACCAGAGACAAAAATAACCGCCACCTCTTGTGTGTCGGGATCATTTTTTAAATGCGCACACACATCGAAGCCATTTAATATTGGCATTTCAATATCTAACAACACAAGGTCCGGGTTGACTTTTTTACACATCTCAATGGCTTGATTACCATCACGAGCCATATAAATGTCGTAATCATCTTGTAAGAGTTGATGCAATATCTTGATATTGACAACCTGATCATCAACTAACAGTATTTTACCTCTAACTGGCTCTGCGCCAGAAATATACTTATCTATGAACAAGTATCACTCCTTCAATATCGATTTTAATGTATCGACTGCATCCAAAAACTCAAGTTGACTGACTTGAGTTTTCAACCTTAACCACTGTTCATTAGGCACACCACTGCTAAGCAGCTGCTCAAGATAGTCTATGGCATCTAGATTTTGCTCTACTAACAACGCCATCAAACGATCTATCTTATCCAAATTTACGATTGCTGTGGGGAAAAAGCCCACTTTATCAACAATAGCAACGGTTGATTCTGCGCTTTCATCAGGAAAATACGAATCCAGCATACGAATACTATCGTCTATATGATCTTGCATTTCTGTTAAACAAGTTTCTGAATCAATGACTACTTTTTTATTGAAGTCGCTATTTGAATCAGCAGTCGCATTGTTTATATTTTTTTCTAGCGTGGCAGCAAAAGCAGCCAGTCGCTTAGCGCCCATATTACTCGCTGTACCTTTGATTGTATGGGCAATACGACAAATAATCTCGCTATCTTGCTGAGCAAATGCTTGAGTCAGTAACAATGATTGTTGTTTCATTTCAGTGGCAAAATGATGTTTCACATCAATAAAAAATGCCAGTTCACCACCAAAACGACGTAAAATAGACTCAGGGTTTTCTATAATCAAATCATCATCGCTATCGTTAACCACGTCAAGCAAGCTCGCATCAAGATTATTTGCAGTTAAACGATATTGAGTAACATCGGCTTTATTTATCAACTTAAGCATACAAGGTATTAAAAGCGTCATGTCAATTGGCTTACCAATATGATCGTCCATTCCCGCAGCCAGGCACAATGTTTTATCTGCCGCAGATGCGTTAGCCGTCATGGCTAAAATCGATAACTCATTAAACCGACCATCTGCACGAATAAGGCGCGTGGCTTCAAGTCCATCCATAACAGGCATCTGCATGTCCATAATCACAATATCAAATTGATTATTTGACTGAGTCACCCACTCTACTCCCTCTGTACCGTTTTTGGCCAATGTAACTTCAGCACCTTGAAGTCGCAATAACTCATCAATCACTTGACGATTAAGTGCATTATCTTCAACCACTAATACCTTAATGCCGTTTAAGGCCAAACTGCTAATCTTTCTCGTTTGAGGCGCGTTATCTTCGCCATTCATCGCTTGGTAAACAGCCTCAAGCATTAAATTGGCGGTGACAGGTTTGGTCAGCATACTGACAAAAGGCTGTTGGCTATAATGCTTAGTTTGTTCCATCACCTCTGCACCATAGGCGGTTAACATAATAATGGCTGGCGCAGTTGCTGGGGAAAACATAGCTTGGATACGATTGGCAGTTTCTAAGCCGTTACCTCCTGGCATATACCAATCCATAATAATCACATCGTAATGGTTATTGGCAGAGATGCTTTTTTCAATAAGCTTAATCGCCTCATGGCTATTGTGCGCTTCATTAACATCAGCGCCGTGGGCGGTTAAGTTTTTTTCTACAAGCTTACGGCTCATCTTACTGTCATCAACAACCAGAATATGCTTACCCTGTAAATCGATAACAATATCACTATTTTCTAATTCAATGATATTAAAGCTTAAATCAAACCAAAAACGACTGCCCTCACCAAGATGACTGGTTAATGATAATTCTCCGCCCATTAAATTAACTAGACGTTTAGTAATCGCTAATCCTAATCCTGTACCACCAAATCGTCTTGACGTTGATGACTCCGCTTGCACAAAACCTTGGAAAATCTTAGTTTCTTGCTCTTTACTAATACCAATACCGGTATCAGTAACAGAGATGGTTAAGTTGACTTGATTTACGTCAATAGTATTGCAACGCACACCGACAATGACATGACCTTCAGCCGTAAATTTAATCGCATTACCCGCCAGATTTAACAGCACTTGGCGTAAACGAAGCTCATCGCCCTCAATAAGATAGGGAATACTTGGGTCTAAATCAAAAATCACTTCAACATTTTGGTTATGCAGGTTGGTGGCTAGCATAACCGCTAATTCACGCATGACGGTTTCAAGTTCAAATGAGTGCAAATCAAGATCTAACTTACCGGCATCAATTTTTGAAAAATCTAAAATATCATTTAACAATCCCAATAAAGATTTGGCAGCAATCTCAGCCTTGCTAACATAATCAGCCTGTTGGCGAGTCATCTCAGAATGCTGAATAAGTTGAAGCATACCTAACACTGCATTCATTGGGGTACGTATTTCATGACTCATATTGGCTAAGAAAGCAGACTTAGCCGCATTAGCCGCATCTGCTGACGCCTTGGCTAAACGTAACGTTTGCTCTAATTCGCGTTGCTCGGTAATGTCACGATTAATCCCAACAATGCGCACTGCTGCGCCTGATTTGTCGAAACTAATTTGTCCTCCGGCTTGAATATAGCGTACCTGATCCGAGCTGGTAATAATTCTAAACAAGGGAGCATAAGGGATGTTAAAAGTAATCGAATCTTGTAGGGCCTTTTCAGCCATTTCAATGTCATCAGGATGAAGTCTGTTACGCCAATGCTGATAATTTACTCCTTGGCCTCTGATGTCTAATGAATAATCATAAATACTAAACATACGATCATTCCACTGTAGCTCGTTGGTTTTTATGTCAAAGTTCCAGATCCCTAACTCTGCCACTTCAGCCGCTTTGGATAACTGATAGCTAGCAGATAACAACTCTTCTTGTTGCTTCAGCATAGTGTCAATATTAACTGCAACGCCTAAATAACCAATGATCTCCCCACGATTATCACGCATAGCCGATACCGACAATGAGACTTGGCATTCAGAGCCATCTTTACGAATATAGGTCCAGGTACGCGTTTCAGGCCCTTTGACTCTAGGCTTGTAAGTAAACACATCAAAAGCACTGATGTCTTCACCAAACTCTTCCGTTAATTCGACACTGCGCTGACTAACTTCAGCAGCAAGATGCAGTATTGCAGGGCTTTGCTTACCAACAACCTCTTCAGCCTGATACCCTAACAATAATTCTGCACCACGATTAAACATGCTAATAATACCGTCATTATCCGTTGAAATAATGGCAATTTCTGATGCAGCAGCAAGCACATTTGTGAGTAAAGAACTAAGGGCATCTTTTTCTAATTGAGTATTTTTACGTTCAGTTATATCAATTCTCAACGCAACACAGCGCTCAAGCTCACCGTTATTATCCATTATTGGCGCAATAACAGTATCAAACCATTTGGTATTACCTTGGCTATCATGATTACAAACTTCATCATGCCAAGTCTGACCTGCATGGATGGTTTGCCACATTTTTTTCCAAAATGCATCGTCATGTTGATTCGATTTTACAATTGAATGTTTGTGACCGATCATCTGCTCTCGAGTCAAACCAGATATCGAACAAAAGTAATCATTTACCGCTAAAATAGTGCCATTTTTATCGGTTTCAGAATAAAGCAACTGCTGATTAATGTTATCCAGTAGGGTTTTATTTTCTGACAGAGCCTGTTGTAACGCGTGAGTTCGCTCAGTTACTTTTCGTTCAAGGCTGGCATTAATGCTTAAAATTTGCTTTTCAGCATGCTGTTGTATCGTGATGTCTCTAATGGTCTGACTGACACCAATAATTTTGCCGAACTCATTGTAAATAGCCAAAGAGGTCATCGATGTAGACAATAGCTGATTATCTTTGCGTTTATGTTGGCTGGTAAAATTTAACAATGATTTGCCGTTCAATACCTGATTAAATTTTTCAATTTCAGCGGCATAATCATCACTAGGAACAATAAATGAGGTTTTTTTAAGGCCTACGACTTCCTGCTTTTCATAACCAAAAATGGTTACCGCGCCCTCATTCCAACTGGTGATAATACCATCACAATCTAAACTAATAATCGCATCTAGCGAATGTTCTAAAATATTAGCTCGTCTTTCATTGTCTTCCAAAATAAGACGTTTACGAGCTAACGCATAGCTGTAAAAGCCAATAAGCCCCCCAAACAATAAACTGACAATCGCACCATAAGTAAAAATAATCTTAGGCGAGGTTAAATGTAACCCACTGATAAATTCTGGATAAGCCACTAAAGATATTTGCCATTTACGGCCAAATATCTCGCGATCTTCGACAACAGAAAAAGGCGATAACGGACTCGCATCATCAATATGGGTTTCATAAAACATGACATTCTTTTGATTATCAGTCACATCATTAATCAATATCTTGGTCGTTTTGCGAGATAAATTAATTTGGTCAAACACTTCATTGGCCACTAATGGCGCATAACTCCAACCATAAGCATTCTGCTCCCTTAACTCGGCAGTTACTGGTGTAAAACCTGTGCGGTAAATTGGCATCAAAATAAGAAAGGCTTGTAACGGATGGCCTGTAGCTTGTACTAAGGTTATCGGCCCAGTTAAGCGTACTTCACCGGTTAAATACGCTTGCTGGGCGGCATTCTTGCGGTTTGACTCAGAGGCAATATCTAAACCGATCGCCGCAAAATTGCGTTCAACGGGTTCGATATAATCAATCAAATAACGTTCTTCATTATGAGGGGTTAACTGACGAACACTGTAATCGGGCCAGCCATCAAGTTTCGCTCTGGCGACAAACAATGCCTCATCAGCTGCGGGCACACGTCGGATATAACCAAAGCCTCGCGCCCCGGGGAATTCAGTTTCAATATCGCGGGTTAAGCTGTATTTTCTAAAAATTTCACGAGAAACTTTGTCTTCGCCTGAAGTCGCAACAGCGCCTCGAGCACCTCGCAAACCATATTGATACAATACAATACGATCAATAATCGTATTAGCAACTTGCTCTGACAATTCATCAAGTGCTTTAGTAATGATAGTACTGTTTTGATTCTTAACGCTAACAGAAGTCACAAAACTAATGGCTAAACCGAAAGCAAATATCCCAACACCCAATTTAAGCGCATTTTTATAACTAGATAGTCTGACCATTTTATTATTAGTTAAGAGTCACAGAGCTTAACTTTGGACGATAAACGAGATTTTTACAACTAGACATTGAAATATATCGTGTTTTGAAATTTGATTACTAATCTAGACCGCTACGCGAATAGTGCGCTGCGCTTCTAGGGCGGACTACGTCCTGCTAGGGACAGCTGCGCTGTTAAGATGTTATAGAACCGAGTCAGCTAGAATCTAGTCATCTAGGCTTTGCTTTTATAGCATCTAGCAGCGTAGCACTCTAGTCATCTAGGTTCCAATTCCAAGTTATCAAGCTTTAACGCCCAACTGTCGTATCAGTTAACGCATCAAATTGAATGATATAGTAGCGACCATCACTTTTATCTTGCTGGTTATTCACCGCTGGAGACTGATGTAATTTATTCACAGTGACTAACAACTTACCATCGGCCGTAGTTGAAAAGCCATCAGACCAACTGAACTTATCATCATCTTGATGCAAGATATGATATTGACGCTCGGTGTCGATATACCCCACGGCATTGTTACTGATGTCGGTGACATAAATATTGCCGCCATTATCAATGGTGATCCCGTCGCTAATAGGCTTGTTGGCATAGAACTCAACTTTACTGCGCAACATATTAGGCCACAATTTGGCATCAAGCAGATATTGAGTGTGTACCCGATATAACTTTTCACCACTTAAGGCACCAAAGTAAACCCACTCATTAGCTGGATCTATAGTTAATGCATCAACTCCAATGCGGATCGGTTGACCGCCAATAGACAAGGTGTTGCCATTAATCACAGTATCAACATCTTCTGGGCGGGTATAAATACTGCCATCGAGCACTCGTTTTGCTGAGCCTGTCGTTAAGTTAACCACGATTAATCCTGCATTACTGCCACCAGCGGGATCTGTGATGTATACCGCTTCATGCTTTCTATCTACCGCAAGATCATTTAAAAATGAGTTTTCAGGCAATACAGGAGCCTTTAAAGTAATCATTTTGTATAAGCTGTTTTGTTGAATATCCCAACCAATAAGTCGGCCAACCCCTTCAGCAGACGCCGTTTCGAGCATCCATAAAATCCCCTGTTCATCAACGACTACACCCAAAACAGGATTAAGATGCTGATTAAACTCAGTATCAGGATAATCGACTATCGAACCGTCTTTGTTAAGCTCCACTATTCTCGAATCTACACCGTAAAAGTGATGATTACTCATAAACACCCGGCCATTAGCTGATACTGCAATATTGCCGGGTGGATGTTGCTTATCTAACTCACGAAAAACTGAAAATTCGCCTGCGCGAGTAGTTGATGTAATAACACTAAGCAGTGCCAACAATGACACAACAAAGACTTGCCTTAACATAATTAGGATTCCTTAAAGGGCAGATTGATACCGTCATCATGTAACGGACTTAAGCTAGCCAAGATAATCTACATAAACTCTTTTCTGAACAGGCATTCAAGATAGACATTTTCCACTGAAGACACAAGCAGTTTTTGAACAATCATTCAAGTAGTGATATTATCAACCAAGAAATGGTTGAGGAACGATGTCATGGCTAAGAAAAATTTTGCAAGAGAAGACGTATTAGACAAGGTGATTACCTTGTTTTGGCAAAATGGCTATGCCGCTACAAGTATTCAGCAAATAACCAAAGCCACCGGATTAAAGCCCGGCAGCTTATATTATGAATTTGAGAGTAAAGAAGGTTTATTCCAAGCTGCGCTAGCGCGTTATGCCACCTTTTCCATTGAAGCGATACACTTATCGATGGCCAATGCCAGCAGCGTAAACAACGCAATTAAGCAGATGTTAAATACTCTAATTGAACAATCAAAGTCATGTGATTATTGTGGCTGTTTTTTGATAAAAACCCAGCTAGAGCTGGCATCACAAGGGAATCAACTTTATCAATTTGCCAGCGCCCAACTGACTAAAATTGAACATATTTACCTTGATTACCTCAGTGAATATTATCCCCAGATACAAGCAAAAGCCTACGCGGCCCAGTTAATGACGGTAATATTTGGTATTCGTATTTATGGTTACCAAGCCGAATCTGCCACAACTCAAATCAACACTATTAGCGCCCTGCTGCCGTGGTTAGCAACGCTATCCAAAGACGATAATAGCTAATAATAAGCAGTGAAAATGACCCGCAAATAAACTCAACAGCAACCACGCTTAAGTGCTGAGTGGTTGCGCGTTGAGATTGTGTAGGTAATCAACCTAATTCGTCATAGCTTACTGTCACTTTTAAGCATCAACAGAAGCATGATTGGCAAGATATATGGATGCGATAGCGTCGGGTAACATTGGCTTGTACAGATAAAAGCCCTGGGCTAAGTCGCATTCATAGGTCTTAATGTAATCCAGCATAAATTGGTCTTCTACCCCTTCTGCGATAACTTTTAAACCGAGATTATGGCCAATATCGATAATGGTCTTGGCAATGGCTGCCGATGAACTGCTGCTCTCAACGAATTGTAAAAAAGCTTTATCAATTTTCAGATAATGCAACGGTAAAAACTGTAGGTAACTGAATGATGAATAACCTTTGCCGAAATCATCAAGTGCGAAAGTAATGCCATACTGATTAAGCCTGAGCATAATGTCTTTGACATTGAATTTATCTTCCATAAAAATCGATTCCGTTAATTCAATAATCAGATATTTACCTTCTAATTGATGATGATTTAAGCAATCAATAAGGTGTGCAATGAGCGCTTCATTTTGAAACTCAATACAGCTTAAATTAATGGAAATAGCTAACTCAGTGATACCTGCATCTCGCCAGGTTGCTAACTGTAAACAGGCTTTAGAAATCACCACACAACCAATATCAATAATTAACCCTGTTTGCTCTGCGATTGCAATAAACACATCGGGTGGCACAACAGTGCCATCTTGCTGCGTCCAGCGACATAGTGCCTCAACGCTGACAATCTTCATTGTGCGTAAATCAACTTTAGGTTGATACACTAAATGCAGGGCATTATCTTCAATGGCCTTACGCAGCTCTTGCTCAATAGCAAGTTGGGTTAAAGCTTCTTTCTCAAGCGCCTTACTGTAAAAATGGAAGCTATTTTTACCTAATGACTTTGACTCATACATGGCTAAATCCGCTTTGCGGATCAGCGCATTAGCATTGTCATCATCATTAGGAAACAGTGATATACCGATACTCGATGTCACAACGAACTGACGCGAACCGATAGTAAAAGGCTGTTTAATCAGTGCTAACAATTCTTGGCAGACCTGTTTTATAGTCATTTCAGACTCGATTTGTTCTAATACAATAATAAACTCATCACCGCCTTGGCGGGATAACGTATCAAATTCACGCAAGCGTGTTTGCAGTCGTCTTACCACTTCTTTCAACAATAAATCACCAGCGTCATGACCTTCAGTATCATTAATCTTTTTAAAGTCATCTAAATCTAAAAATAACACCGCAAGCTTTTTATGTTCTCTTTTACTGGTGGCAATTGAATGACTAATTCTGTCCAATAACAGTGCACGATTTGGCAACCCGGTAAGCGAATCATGAAAAGCATAATATTCAATTGTCGCCTCATACTGCTTTTGCGTTGTCACATCGCGAAAGCACCACACTCGACCATAAATTTGATCGTCTTGAATTTGTGGAAGAGACCTAAAGTCAAAGAAGCGTTTATCGAGTAACTCAATGGTGCCACTTAAGTATTGAAATGGGTCTTGGTTGAGATTATCAATAATCGACAACATATGATTTTTATCTTTGATAATGCCAAGAAAATCCTCCCAATGTGACACCGATTCAAAACCGATATCGTCAATAAAATCCTGCCCCATGGTATTAAATGACATCAGCTCGCCATTTAATCCATAGACAAATAAAATTTCACCGGTGGAATTGACGGTAGCATTTAATAAACCAATAGAATGTTCAAGTTTGTCTTGAACCTGTTTCATCATGGCTAGCTGGTCTTTTAAGGTTTGGTTACGATCGTTTAACTCATTGGAAATAAGGTATAAAGAACGCTCTAACATTTTTACGCTTTGATCATGTTGCGTATAAGCATCGGATATAGAATTCAAAAGAGCGTCATTTTCTGAAATAAATAACTCATCTTTTTGGTTACGCTTAAGCTGACGAACTAGCAGTTTATGCATGGTTAATATCACTATTTCTCAGAAAGTAACGTCACAGCCATGGTCTGATTATGTAAACCACACCGACCAATAGATTGAATAGGCGATATTTCACCATACGAGTAAAAGCCTGAAATAGCGCATTTTGCTGGTAAGCCTTCTTTAATAATTTCTAATTCCTCTTCAACATGCTGTCCTAAAACTAATCTGCGACCGACACAACTGATTAATATGGCTAATTCTGGCGGCGTTCCTTTAAAACACGCTCCAGCTTGATCTGCCGCAAGTTGAGCACCATCGAGTAAGTCCTCATAATTAGAATGCATTAACTGGCAGGTTGCACCTTCGGGCATGTTACCAGCGAACAACATACTTTTTTGTAATTCATCAATTGATAATATGGTCCGAACTACATGTTCTTGCTCACCGTATTGTTGTAACGCCAACGGGTATAACAAAGCAGATGCAGGTAAATCACTGGCAAACTCACCTAAAAATTCTTTATACAAATCTAATGCTGGTCGACCATCAAGTTCATAGAGTACATTATTTGTCGATTTAGTGATCAGGCGCTTAGGCCCAAATGGACGCCATCCGCCTAAACTGCCACAACCAACAGATAACCGTTCACCATACAGTCCAACCAGCACAATCAGACCACTTTCTATGCGTTTATTGTGCCATACCGTGGTTTGGCTAAAACGCTCACCATCGCCAGCTAAGCCACCCGTTGCCATGACGCCTTGAGGCAAGTATTGCTGTAAACCATCAACCAGTTCAGAACCATTCACTAAATGGCCATCAGAAATAACCAAAACATGCTTGAGTCCATCAAGAGGTAATTGGCTTACCAACTGCTTTGCCAATTCAGCACAATGCGCAAATTGATTTATCGAATGGCTGACGACGTGCACTTGGGTGTGCTCAAAATCAATCGCAGTAACACATATACTGTTGTCGTACAGACAATCATCTTGGATTTCACCACTAGTGCTGCAGCCGACTATCTGTGCATTTGGGAAAGCGCTTGATAGCTCATCATTGAGCTTATTGTCTAACATGAGCTCAGGCGAACCAAAGGCCAACACCAGATTGATGTCAGCATGTTGCGGCAAAGGAGTAACCCAGTGACTATCTTGATATACCGTTTGAAAAGTGTGCATTTAGTTGTCCCTCACTAAAAGGTTATCTCATATGTTGTAATTGAAATATTACCGCAAGCAATAATGACAAAGAATGGCTGAAGAGAATATTCAATGAGCATGATATTAGAGGAAACCTAGTTAATTATCATGTTTTTATCCGTATGACCACACAATATAAATACACCTTAATTAACAATTAAGGTACACTTTAATTACAAGGTGTCTTAAGATAAATAACCCGTTAGCGCAATCCAAATGCATACCCATTGATCATAACCTTGTATTGTTTCAGCATCCCCAAAATGGTTTGCGACTGAACTGATAATTCAATGAGATTAAGGATTAACAATTGCTTGCATCCATCAATGATCAAAGTAAAAGTAACGGTAACCTACTGCATGCTAGGGTGATTAAGTTATTTTCATTGGTAGGAGCCTCGATCACAGGCGGTATGTGCTTACTTAGCTTATTGGGTAACAACAACACCTTAACCCTCATCCTCCTTGTTGCCTGTACCACCTATCTAATCGCCTTGTTTTCGTTAAAAAAATTCAATATTAAAGTCAGTGCGATTATCATCATTTACTCACTGTATTTATTAATGTTCTACTTAGTCTTTAGTGGCGGAGTCGCACAAACGGGTCCTTTATGGATTTTTATTGTGGCACCCGTTTCAGTTTATGTTTTAGGCTTTCGTTTAGGCTTAATTAACCTGGCTATATTTCTCTGCATCGTCTGCATCATCATGTTTTTACCGCAGCATCTTGTTGCACATGAAGCTTATACCCCAGAATTTAAACTTCGCCTGATACTGTCATTTTTAACCATGACATTTTTATCTGCATTATACGAATATTCAAGCATGCAGTTTTACCGCAATGTGCTCGAATTAAGCGCCAAATACCAACAATTAGCCATGAGCGACCCGCTGACAAAACTCGCTAACAGACGCAATGCATCTGCGGTATTACAGCAAGAAAAAGCACGTATTGATCGTAATCATGAACCGCTCTCAGTATTGCTGTGCGATCTCGACCATTTTAAAAGCGTCAACGACAAATATGGCCATAACGCAGGTGATATGGTGCTAATGGAATTAGCCAAAGTATTTACGGACAATGTCAGGCAACAGGACTGCATTGCTCGTTGGGGCGGTGAAGAGTTTCTGGTGATATTGCCACAAACATCGGCAGAGCAAGCAGGTATCATCGCTGAAAAAATTCGCCTCAGTGTGCAAAACCACACCATCCACTTTCTCAAACATCAAATCCAGGTCACCATCAGTATCGGCATATCTCAGCTCACTGAAGATGAAACTATCGATGAACTGATCAACAATGCTGATAAGTGCCTCTATCAAGCGAAAACGCTAGGAAGAAATAGAGTCCATCCGTAACATGATAGCAATATAGCATCTAGGGTGTGACTGGTATCAATCTGAATAGCTTACTCGCGCAGTGAATTACCCGCGACTTCCCTTCACTCTGATCACGAGGCGTTTCTCGACAAATTAGATAAAAATAGCCCCGCAATGCGAGGCTATTTTACACTTACTTTTACTGCTGCTCTTTTGTCTCCGGGTAAAGACTATTCCACCACTCAGGCTCATCTTTTAACTTTAAGTCAAACCAGGCCATAGTAGTATTCCACCAGTCAAAACGTGCTTGGCGCGTATTGATGTGATGGTCTTGGCCATTAAACTCAACTAATTCAACTTCTTTGCCTAATAGTTTAAGTGCAGTGTACATATAATGGCTTTCACCCACTGGCACGTTAGTATCGGCATTGCCATGGATCAGCAATAGCGGCGTGGTGATCTTGTCGGCATGATATAACGGACTGTGCTCAACGTAGAGCTCAGGGTTATTCCACGGAAAACTACCACGGCTGGCGACACCAGAATAGCCATAACCCCACCAGCCATGTCCCCAATAAGATGATAAATTACTGATCCCAGCATGCGACATTGACGCGGCAAAAATATCCGTTTTGGTGGCTAAATACAGAGTCATAAAGCCACCGTACGATGCGCCCATATTCCCCACGCGTTTAGGGTCGACATAGCTATGCGCCTTTAAAAACGCTTTAGTGCCTTCAATAATGTCATCTGCGCTGTATTTGCCCCATGCATTCACATGACGGCCGCTGAATGCTTGACCATAACCGATGGCCCCATTAGGTTGCAGCACATACACCACATACCCTTCGGCCGCCCATAAATTAAATGGCCAACGCCCAGTAAAGTGGCGACCGACCGGAGAAGTCCCGCCATAGTAATACACTAATGCAGGATATTTTTTACTGGCATCAAAGTCTGCGGGTAAATACACTCGACCATCAATATTGTGACCATGCTGATTAGTGAAATCAAAATCTTCAATCTCGCCCAAACGGGTATTGGCATAGTTTAGCTGTTGACTATCAAACAACATCTGTTTGCGACTTGAGTTCAAGGTCATTTTATAGGCTTTTTGTGGCACGGTAGCAGACGTGCCTGCAACAACTATGGTTGGGCTTGATTGCTCAATGGCGACACTAAAGCTGTCGACCATATCCACGCCGCTATCTATTTTAGTAAAACGGCGGTTACTTTTATCAAATAGATACAGTGGTGCGCGATCGCCTTCGGTTACCGTCAATATCAGATCATCATTTTCAAGCTTAGTCATACTGCCAATCGCAGGATCAAAGTCTTTACTTAACGCACTGACATTACCGTTAGCATCACGCCAATATAATTGCCCATCATAATCATTCACTTCAATGCTGGGGTCTTGTATTCCTGTGCCGTCCATAAAACGCGGCCCAGCAGTGATATACATACCATCATCGGCATATATCGCACCGTTAAAGCTTCGGTATTCACCTATCACAGTTTCTGTTAAGTCATTTAAGCTCAACTCTATCAGTTGGGTTAATGAATGCGCAGGCTCAGAATAATCAACCGGAGATCGCGTCAGTAGCACAGTATTCTTATCAAGATTACTGTCAACTAAGTCTGTGCTGGTTGAGTTATCGGTTAACTGACGAATAAAACCGGAAGCCACATCTAATTGATATATTTGGCTATTATCACGCCAATAACTCCAGCGGTCTTCTAATGCACGAAAGCGTTTTGAGGTCGCTTTCTCATCGGCCTTAAACGGTTTTTGCCAACTAAATAACAGGCTGTCAGCGTACCACTGCAAACCCGACACATTATCAACATCAGTGGCGGCAACATTAATGGTTAAATCTGCCACATTGAGTAATTGAATTTGTTTATTGGCCACAAAGGCTAACTGTTTACTGTCGTTCGACCACACTGCGCTGCTTGGGCGATTATCTTGCCAGCGATACATCACACTGTTGTCCGATAATTTACGTAACTCGGTCACTTGAATAGCCGAGTCACCCTGGCTAGCTTGATATTCAATGGTCGATTGCAGTAGATACTTACCATTTGGGGATAAGGTTAAGCCACTGATAACTTTTGAGTCGAACAATTGCTGCGCAGACACCCGCTGTGATTTCTGGGCCGAAAAGTCGAGGGTATCAACCTCACTTTTGCCCTGCCAATCAAGGCTAAATGGCACATCTTGCATTTGGCCATCAGCCAACACCAGCAGCTGATAGTCAGCATTAGCCAGCTCAAGTTCGACTTTATCAGCAGATTTAAGCAACTGCCCATTCAAATACACTTGCGGATTTTCAAGCCCTTTGACGGTTAACGTACCTTGGGTAAATCGCTGAGTCGATAACGGCAACTTATAGGCTAACCAACCTTCTCCTTCAATCTTTGCAGAGGCTGCTTGCCAAGTGAGTTGTTGATTAAATACTTGAACCGTTTTTGCCTGGGTTTGTCCAGACTTAGCAACTAAGTTAGCGACTAGGTTAGCTCGTAGCGCATCTGCATGAGCACTTTTTGATAATGGCGTTGCCGACGATTGGTTAACTGGGCCCAAGCGTTGAATGTATTTGGCATCTATATCTGCCCCGTGAGCCATGCCAGATAGAGCAATGGCTAAACTGGTTAATACCAGAGTAAAAGCTTTCATGAAGAGTCCTTGTTATTGCTATTTTTAGTTGTTTTTAGTTATTTATCATGTGTCGTAGTCTAATAAAACAGTGTGACAAAACTGACCGATAAATGCATATTTTTTGTGTATCAATAATTGTCATCTTTTATATATGCGAATGATTGTTTAACAAGGATAAATAAATTCAAGAGGAGATATAGTAAAATGAGAATGAGAGTGAAATAGGAACCGTCAGTATTAGACTGACGGTTCATCTGTTTTGTGACGGATCAACATATACTAGTAAAACGCGATTAATCACCAAATTTGACTCTTACGCCTGCATTAGCAATAAACCCATCGTTACCGGATCAGATATCAGTAGTTGCCATGCTGCTCCCCAATAGCAACAAAACAGCCAGAATGACGTAGAGTTAATGCAATGGCCCTTCAGCCCCCTTTCCATCGGGTGAAACTTTTGTGGCATCTAATTACAAATAACTTGCGGTCAGCTTAATGTCGCCCAATAGTAATGCAGCAACACTTCAAAACCACGGTTCTGACTTTCACTTGGTGCATTAACTAACCTAACCGTATCTAAGGAGCCGTCGTTATTTACAGAGAAAACCTCTAATCAGTGACGTTCTCCACCGCACTCGCTTCAATTCATCCCAATAATACTTAACGATAAAATGAATGACGCCGTGAAACAACCAAAAATACAACTTCCTTTTAACAAGACATTATCGAACAACTTGCTCACATCAAAAAACCCAGCGAGAACTTGTACTCCTAGAGAAATTATTAGCGGCACTCGCCTACTGCTGTAAAAGCCATCAGATAAAAGATTGCAATATTTTACGCACACTAAAATAGCTATAGGCTAAAACAAGAACAACTGTTTTTTAAACAGTTGAATAAGGGTTTGTTGCGCTTTACTGCATCCATCTAAACGACTATGATTCGGATTCATTAGGTGTTGAGTATACGGTACGGTTAATCCTCTCATTTGTGAAAGAGTTAAATCATGATAACAACGCTAGGTTTGTAGCTATTTGATATAAGAAAGGATCATCTGGGCCCCCAGACAATGTATGGATACAACTATGACAACACAGACGATAACAGTACTTTACTACCCTGCAGAACTCGCAATTAAGCCCATAGCCGAAGTGTTATACAATCTCGAAGTGGGCGTTAACGGGCGTGTGATTATCCCAATGGAATATAAAGTAGATAAAATAATCGTGGCGGTATTTAAAGGTGAAGTTGAAATGTTGAATGCACTTGGCGACCGAGTTGCATCTGAGTTTAATGACGTTGCCTAAAGGTAATATCATTCATGACTAGAAACAGCCTAACCAGCATAGAAGTAACTTTACAAGCTTGACGTGAAGACAATCACTTTTATCTGGTTTAAAAGACTTGTTTGCATGAGCATGCCTTTAAAATTGACCAAGATCGGTGAGCGATATGATGTCCGGCGTGATGTCAGGAATGATTATCCTCTTAATCTAATCCCTCTAGTAATCTAACCAAAATAAATCATGCCTAAAAAGCAGAATACTAAGTACTAGGCTTTGCAGCAATCTCGCTAAATGTTGAATTAAGTTTTACTTAGTCGGCGACCTTACGGTTGGTTGATGGTGGTTGTAAGTCATTATCGAATCATCTTAAATAAATGACCTTTAACTTGATCCATTGCAATTGCACCTAAATAAAGCACCGCGCACTAAGGTCTAGTTCGCTAGCTACCGCTTGTTATCTATTTTCTCAGCAGCGAAGCAGTCCCCAGAAGCGCAGCGCACTATCCGCGTAGAGGCCTAGAACCTAGAGCCCAGAACCTCGCAAAATCCAATGTCTACTGCTAAGTTAACTAATCGTACTTAATACAATTAAAGGACTAACATGCAGATCATTCACCACGGAGCGGTAAACGGCGTAACAGGATCATGTCACCAACTGGATGTGAATCACCACAGCAAGCATATCAGCAGCTATCTTATCGATTGTGGTTTATTTCAAGGGGCAGAAACCGCCGGGCAAAGTTCAGCAGAACAGCTACAAATCACTTTTGATATCAACAATATCAAAGCGCTGATTATTACTCATTGCCATATCGACCACGTCGGGCGTATTCCTTACTTACTCGCAGCAGGCTTTAACCAACCGATTTATGCCACAACAGCAACAGCGGCTTTATTACCTTTAGTCATAGAAGATGCTTTAAAAGTCGGTGTCACTCGCGATACCACACTTATACAAGCTTGTATTAATAGACTCAACAAACTGCTTGTTGCAGTAGATTACGGTCAGTGGATAACACTGCCAATCAACCTTGGAGAATCATCATCGTCAAGATTGACGCCAACAACGGCGGGGATAAATACATTAGAAAACCCACTAAGGTACGCCAAAGCCAAACTTAAATTTAAGCCAGCAGGACATATACTCGGCTCAGCTTATGTGGAAATAGACTTAAGTGGCCCCAAGGCCAGCTCGACATCTAATGCTAAAAACAGTGCTAAGACCAGCCATAGAGTGGTGTTTTCAGGTGACTTAGGCGCTAGCTATGCACCATTACTTGCGAGCCCCAAAAGCCCATACAGAGCAGATACCTTAGTGATTGAATCGACCTATGGAGATAAAAATCATCAAGGCCGTAAAGATCGCAGCAAGCAACTTAAAAACATTATTGAAAAAGCCGTAAAAGATAATGGCGTAGTGCTCATTCCGGCCTTTAGCATAGGCAGAACTCAAGAGTTACTCTACGAATTTGAACACATCATTTATCGCAATAAAAACAACCCAATATGGCAAGATATCGACATTATCGTCGACTCACCTATGGCGGCTAACTTTACTCAAAAGTATCGTCAATTCAAAATGCTATGGGATAACGAAGCCAAACGAAAACTGGCCCAAGGACGCCATCCACTCGACTTTAATCAGCTAACGACTATCGACAGCCATCAAGACCATCTTGCGGTGATCAATTATTTAGATTCAGTCAATAAACCCGCCATTATCATCGCCGCATCTGGCATGTGCACAGGAGGACGGATCAGCAACTACCTCGCCCGCTTTTTATCAAAACCAACCACAGATGTTCTGTTTGTCGGCTATCAAGCTAAAGGCACCACAGGCAGAGACATACAAACCTACGGCCCACAAGGCGGATACGTTTATATCAACGAACTAAAAATTGATGTTAAAGCCACTATTCACACCATCAGTGGTTACTCCGCTCACGCCGACCAACACAACCTCATCAACTTCGTCAAACGTATGCATCACAAACCCAGCCACATAAGAATCGTCCACGGCGACGAAGAAGCTAAACAGGCACTAGCACAGGAATATAGAAAACTCATACCTATGGCAGAAATCTTTATCGGTAAGGAATGATAAAGATAGATGGCGATAACGATTAAAATCGATCGAAAGCGATGGAAAGTGGCGATAACGGATGATGAGTAAGATAGCGAGAGATAACAGACGATAAAAGGAGGTAACGAGCGCAGGGAATAGATACAGGGAGGAAACTATTGAAAAGCGAAAATACTAACTGGAGCAAATACTGGGGTTTAGTTTATCTGTTCCATAAAATATTATCGGTAAAAGTATATAAGCAAGGGTGAACTATGCTGTGTATCAAAGAGATGAGGCACATGGATATAGCGAAGATGGTATTAAAAAGCAGAGTAACCAAGCACAAATGCAGTTGTTATAAATAGCATGAGGAAATGTTTTAGCGATGAGTTTTATCGTGAATACTGTCCAATTCTGACTAACGCTGCTTGCCAATCACTTTGAACGATACCAAATTCTTGATTGATTTTTAGACAATTTAATCGTGAGTTTGCCGGGCGCTTTGCAGGTGTCGGGTAATCTGGAGTTGTTACTGGGTTCACTTGAATGGACTGTTTCAATACACCTTGGGCTAGCGCAAGTTCGAATATCTTTTCAGCAAAAGCATGCCAGCTTACATAAGGAAAACCTGAATAATGATATAGCCCATAAGCTTGATTACCATCAGCCAGCTGTTTCGTGATAATCATAATAGCGTTGGCAATATCCCCCGCATAGGTTGGGCTGCCAAACTGATCAGCTACAACATCTAAGGTGTCTGTGGTTTTAGTAAGGCGCAGCATGGTGTTGACAAAATTATGGCCTTGCTCAGCAAATGCCCACCCGGTCCTTAATATAATATGCCGCGAACACGCTCGCTTAACGGCTTGTTCACCAGCGAGTTTACTTCGGCCATACTCACTTTGAGGTTCGGTATCATCAGTCTCAACATAAGCTGCAACACTATCGCCAGCAAAAACATAATCGGTCGAAATATGGATAATAATGGCATTGATATTATTCGCTGCAATAGCAAGGTTATAGGGGCCATCACGATTTACAGCATAAGCCAATTCGCGCTCTTGTTCCGCTTTATCAACCGCAGTATAGGCAGCAGCATTGATAATGATATTCGGAATGAATTCTGCAACAACCTTATTGACGTTAATAGAGTCTGTAATATCAAGCTGGTCACGATCTAATGCCAACAAGGTGATATCTGACATAGTGCTAAGTTGCTCAACTAAGCACCTACCAATTTGGCCATTTTTACCTGTGACCAATATTCTCATACTTAAGCCTCGTTAATTAAACGATCTAAATATTGACCATAATGATTATTCATTATCATTCTCTTTATAGGTAAAAGTATTGCTCTTTCAGCAAGTTGATCTGAATTAAACCAAGTATTACGGTTAAACACAGCAATGAGATAAATTCAGGTTCGCCACGTTTAGACCGTGGCGAACAAGCTAATCTTCAGGTCATTACCTAAACGTTATGCCCGAACCGCTTTTGCTATATGTTCTGCTTGAGCTTGTGACATTTCAATATCGGTAGATTCAACCATCACGCGGATAAGAGGCTCGGTACCCGACTTTCTCAGTAGCACACGGCCATTATCAGCAAGTACTGCTTCGGCTTCTATCACAGCTTGTTTTACGGCTGCTGACGCTAAGATTTCATCAGCATTGTTAGCGGTTAAACGAACATTAAGCAGTACTTGCGGTAACTTTTTCATACCCGAGACTATCTCAGCTAATGACTGGCCAGATTGTAATACCGCTTGTAATACCAATAACGATGCCACAACAGCATCACCTGTAGAGGCATGGTCAAGGTGCAAAATATGACCAGAACCTTCGCCACCAATGCGCCAGCCAGTGGCTGTTAATTGCTCAACCACATAACGGTCACCAACTTTGGCACGTTTAAACGGGATATCCATTTCTTTTAACGCTATTTCAAGGCCAAGGTTAGACATTAATGTGCCAACAACACCGCCACTTAAAGTACCTTGTTGTTTTGCTGTTTTGGCCAGAATATATAAAATTTGGTCTCCATCCACTACGTGGCCATTATGATCAACAAACATCACTCGGTCAGCATCACCATCCATCGCAATACCTAAGTCAGCTTCGTGCACCATGACTGCAGTTTGCAAGCTGTCTAAATGTGTCGCGCCGCAATGGTCGTTAATATTGGTGCCATTAGGTTTGTCATTAATACTAATGACTTCAGCACCTAACTCACGATACACATTCGGTGCAATATGATAAGCAGCGCCATTGGCACTATCGACGACAATTTTAAGGCCTGCTAAAGTTAAGTCTTTAGCAAACACACCTTTACAAAACTCAATGTAACGACCAGCAGCATCAGTAATACGGCGGACTTTACCTAACAATTCAGATGAAACACATTCCATCGCATTATGATTAAGGGCTTGATCTAACAATGCTTCAATTTCAAGTTCTTGCTCGTCATTAAGCTTAGTGCCAGAATTTGAGAAAAACTTAATCCCATTATCATAAAAAGGATTATGGGATGCACTGATCACCACTCCAGCATCAGCTCTAAAGGTTGATGCTAAATATGCAACGGCTGGCGTAGGCATAGGGCCAATTAAGGCTACGTTTACACCAGCAGCAGACAAACCAGCTTCAATAGCCGACTCCAACATATAACCACTGCTACGAGTATCTTTACCAATCAATACTTCCTGGGTGCCAGTGGATGCTAATACTTTGCCAGCAGCCCAACCTAACTTCATAGCAAAATCAGGCGTAATAGGAAACGTCCCCACCTTCCCACGTACACCATCGGTACCAAAATACTTACGAGACATAAAAACTCCAATCTAAAATCATATAAAAATAATAGTGCCTAGACCACTAAGCGAATAGTGCGACTTGCATCCTTAAAGGATCGCTTCTAGGTACAAGGTACGGATTTACTACTAAGACTTTATCGTTCTAGCAACACAACATCATAGCTTGCAGACATTGAGCAAAAGCAAAAAACCAACTACAAAGAGTTGGTTTTGGTGTTAACAATACATTAACGTTTACTGTTCAAGCATAATTTTTTCTAGGCTTTTTTTGAAATCTGCACCTAACTTGGCATCACGTAATCCATACTCAACAAAAGCATTCATGTAGCCCAGTTTGTCGCCACAATCATGTGACTTGCCGGTCATGTTAAAGGCTTCAACGGTATCTTGTTCAATCAGCATATCAATCGCGTCAGTTAACTGAATTTCATCTCCGGCACCCGCGGGTGTTTTGGCCAATAAAGCCCAAATTTTTTCAGATAATACATAACGGCCTACAACCGCTAGATTAGACGGTGCTTCACCAATAGCAGGCTTTTCAACCATTCTTTTAATCTTAGCGGAATCACCCGGTGCTATTTCAACCCCATTACAATCGGCAATACCGTATTTGTTAACGTCACATTCAGGTACGGGAGCCACCATAATCTGGCTAGCAAATGTCGCTTTGTAACGCGCTATCATCGCCGCTAAATTTTCAGTTTTTTGATTAGCAGTATACTCATCTAAAATAACGTCTGGTAACACTACAGCAAACGGACTATTACCAATACACGGATAAGCACATAACACCGCATGGCCTAAGCCTTTGGCCTCTCCTTGACGTACATGCATAATGGTCACATCTTTAGGACAAATCGCTTGTACTTCTTCAAGTAACAGACGTTTTACTCGCTTTTCTAAAGTTGACTCAAGCTCGTAGGATTTATCAAAGTGGTTTTCAATCGCATTTTTACTCGCGTGAGTCACTAACACAATCTCTTTAACCCCAGCCGCTACGCACTCATTAACAATATATTGAATTAACGGCTTATCAACTAAAGGCAACATCTCTTTGGGAATAGCTTTGGTTGCGGGTAACATACGAGTACCTAGACCAGCCACTGGAATAACAACTTTCATAATAAATCCTTGTCAAATAGACCGAAACAGACTATATGCTTCACAAGTAATAAGCATAAATTAATAACTAGCTGAGACTAACAACTAACTGAAACTCGATAAATCACCAGTTATAAATAATAAAGAGTAAAATATAAAAAAACTAAGAAACAAAGTTAACGACTTTTTTTACTGATGCGCTATTTTTGGCTTTTTGTTGATACACTAAATCACAAATACCATCTGTTGGTGCAAAACCAGTTGGCGTACCAAGTAAAATGTCCCGAATCAATTCATGGTCAAAATCATGACAAGCGGCATCTAAGCGATCGAGGATGACAGAATATTCTTTCCAGGTCAGATATAACTCGTTAGCTGTCATGATGCGCTCATGTTCAGTGCCGGTAACATCATCACCAATCAGCAGTTCTTCGTATAACTTTTCACCTGGGCGCAACCCACTAAACTCGATAGCAATATCACCATCAGGATTATTATCACTGCGCACTTCATAGCCACTTAGACGGATCATCTTTTGAGCTAAATCAACAATCTTGACCGAGTTACCCATATCTAACACAAAAACATCACCGCCCTTGCCCATAGCGCCAGCTTGTATGACTAATTGCGATGCTTCTGGTATGGTCATAAAAAAGCGAGTGATATCAGGGTGCGTTACAGTAACAGGACCGCCATTAGCAATTTGAGTTCTAAACAACGGCACAACCGAGCCCGATGAGCCAAGCACATTACCAAAACGAACCATACAAAAACGAGTTTGATGATTTTCACGAGAAAACGCTTGCAGCACTAATTCTGCCATGCGCTTAGTTGTGCCCATCACATTAGTTGGCCGCACAGCTTTATCTGTAGACACTAATACAAAGGTTTCAACTTTGGCCGCTATAGCCGCTCTAGCAGTATAAAGAGTACCAAATACATTATTACGAACACCTTCTACTACATTATGCTCAACTAAAGGCACATGTTTATAAGCAGCTGCATGGTAAACCGTTTGCACGCCAAACGACTCCATAACGGCTTGCACACGATTCTCACGCTGCACAGAACCCAGCAAAGGCAAAATTCTAACGTTTAAGCCAAGCTCTTTCGCCATGGAATTTAACTCACGCTCAATGGCATACAAGGCGAACTCGGACAGTTCAAAAAGAATTAACTTTTTAGGTGACTGTTTTAAAATCTGTCTACATAACTCAGAGCCAATAGAGCCACCCGCGCCAGTCACCATCACCACTTTATCTTTAATATTGGCAGTCAACAGATCTTGTCTAGGCGCAACAGCATCACGGCCCAGTAAATCATCAATTTCGACTTCTTTAATATCAGTATAAAGCTTGGAGCCATTAACCAAATCAGACATAGCAGGAATAGTTAATACCTGTACCGCTAGAGGTTCAAGCCGGGTCAATATCGTTTGACGCATAGATCGGCTAGCACTGGGCATTGCCAATAACACTTTAGTGGCTGTTTTCTGCTTAATCAGTTTACGGATAATAGACGGGGAATGAACATGTACCCCTTGAATCACAGAGCCATGCAAGGATTTATCATCATCAACAAAAGCAAATGGGTAATATTCATGGCTTTGTACTAATGAGGTCAATAACTGTCTGCCACTAACACCAGCACCGTAAATAATCACAGGCTCACCAATACGTTTCATCCCGGTGCCCACAAGCGAACGCACTAACGCACGCGCCCCGCCCACAAGCACAAGGGCAAAAGCAATATAAATTAATGGTACGGTTCTAGGGATAGCAACATTGGCATAATACGACACTAATATCAGTGAGAACGTTGAAAAAACAACGCCCCCTAAAATGGCTATAAGGGCTTGTAAGCCCATGTACCTTAATACCGCACGATAAAGCCCTAGCCGAGTAAATACAAATAAACTAAAAGGCACAACAGTCAATATAACAGCCCAATTGGCATAATTGCTTAATACATTAATGTCATCAAGTCGGACTAATAAGGCACAAAAAAAAGCTACCATTAAAAATAAGGAATCTACAATAAGGCTCACTAAGCGTTTTTGGGCTCGTGATAAAGAAAAAATAACTTGCAAAAAATCCATCTTTTGCTCCTTCGCTAAGATTATATTCATTTACTACAACTTAAGACACATGAAACTAATTTGAAATATTTCATATAAAAATTAATAAAAATATTATATCTAAATAAATCATTATTTAATTCTATCACCACTACCACTGCCAGTTACAGTCATTAATATATACTTAAAGTAATTAGCAATCGTGAGAGTATCGATCATTTCTCGGTCTGTTTTGGCAAGTAGTTCAGGAGTCGACATATCTATTTTGTTTACTTGGGCAAGACCAGTAACACCAGGGCGTACAGCAAAAACATTTTTAGCATCACGAGCTTGAGTTAGCTCTTGTTGGTTAAACAAACCAGGACGAGGTCCAACTAAACTCATTTCGCCTTTTAGCACGTTCCAAAGTTGTGGGAGTTCATCTAACTTTGTTTTTCGTAAAAAACCACCAAAAGGAGTAATCGAAGTTGTACTGGCTAAGTGACTAGCAACCGATGCCGTATCGAGGGTCATTGTTCTAAACTTCACTAATATAAATGGTTTTTTATTACGACCAACTCGTTCTTGGGTAAATATAGGTGAGCCAGTATCGAACAAACCAATAATGTATAAAATAAATAAAAATGGCATGAAGCAGATCAAGCCCAAAAGTGAAAACAAAAAATCGAGTAAACGTATCATTTATAGGTCCATTAATTATTTTAATGAGTGCTTTTTAGCGGCAAGTTTAAAACCATGTTCAACTGAATATGGCGGTTTCCAATTGAGAGTATTTTTTGTATGAGTAATATCTAACTGTAATGAACCAGTTAACCTATCAATCACATCACGCTTATTAAGTAATTTACCAGCCAACTTAAAGCACCAAACCGGCACTGGTAGGGCAAAGTTGTTCTTATTCTGCACCTTAGCCATTAAGGCAACCATTTCAGCAGTTGATAAATCATTATCATCAGACACTAAAAATATTTGATTAGCCGCTTTAGGATGAATAATACAAACCTTGATTAAATCGACCAAATTATAAACTGATACTAAACTACGTCTATTCGTTTTTATAGATCTAAAAGGTAGGGGTAAACCTTTTCCAACAACACGCATTAATGATGCAAAATTTGCTTTAACACCTTGACCGTAAACCAGTGGAGGTCTAATTATGACTATCTCCATGCCTGTTTGTTTACCAAGTTCAAGTAACTGCTGCTCAGCCTCAGCTTTAGATTTACCATAAGGGTCTTCAGCAGCAGGTTTATCACTTGCAGTATAAGGAGCTTTACAACTAGTGCTTTCACCATTCACTTTAATTGAACTTAAAAATATAAACCGCTTAACACCAGCTTGTGCAGCTTGCTTTGCTAAATTGAATGTCCCCAGAGTATTAACCGCTCTAAACTCAGTAATAGGATAAATCGCAACATCATCCATAATATGAACCCTTGCCGCACAATGTACCACGACATCAACACTTTCAAGAGAATCGAAATAAGAAGAAGTTGAATCAAGATTATGAGGATAAACCTTCCCCAAAAAGGATGACTTTCTGCCTAATAAGTTTAATTTGTAGTGGCCTTGTAATTGCTCAATTAAATTGTTGCCAACAAAACCAGAGTAACCAGTAACTAAAATCTTCAATGTGATTTATCCATAGCTAGTAAAATCTTTTGAGCAGCTTGTTCAACAGAGAAGCTTTGTTGTAACAATTTGAATGATTCTAGCCCCATTTGTTCACGTAACTCTAATTTATTATCTAAAAGTTTAACTGCTGACGTAAAAAGAGCATCATCTTCTCCATTTACGTGGGCAAAACCAGAACCTGAATCATTTATGTATTTGATCAAATCATTACCAACATTAACACTCCCCAAAATAGGTAATGACTGAACCATATAGCCAAGAAGCTTCCCAGGGAAATTATGAGCTTTGTGAGTTTTAGATAGAGTAAAAAGTCCTACATCCACTTGAGTTAACATTTCTTGATATTGAGATTGGTTTACTGATGGTAATATAGTCACATTCCCCAAGTTATAATCTTTTTTTAATTTATTAATGAGCTCAAACTCATCACCTTGTCCAACAAATAAGAAATGTGCTTTGGGATGGAGTTTCAAACGATTAGCTAATCGAAGTAAATTATTCATATCTTGAGCAAATCCAATATTCCCACCGTAAAAGAAAATTACTTTATCTGTAAGATTATAAGTTTCTCTAATGTCTATGAAATAGCTCTCAAAAAAAGACGGTATTAACGACGCCCAATTATGCAATATTTCAACATTATTATATTGAGGATTAATAGAGCGAAAATACTCAACATTAGCTTTAGACATTAAACCTATTTTATTAGAAGCTTTATAGTTTAGATGTTCGAAAAAACGAAAATACTTGGCAATGAAAGAACCATCTTTAATCAAACCTTCATCAATTATCCACTGAGGAAACATATCCCTGAGCACTAAATAAATATAAGTATTATATTTGTTTTTAAATTTTTTAGCTAAGTAACCGAAGAATATGGTTGGCGAATAATTAACACATAAATCAAATGGTGCGGTTTCTACTTGATTTTTAATTGCATCCCATGCTTGAATCGATAGTAAGCTCTCGTTTATTGCCCGTTTTAATTTGCCGACACCACGCCTTAGCCCTGCACGAAATCGCCAAACGACAACACCATCAACAGTGTCAATTAATAGTTTTTCGGCTTGATTAGGTAAACCGGGGGTGATCACAACAACTTCATGCCCTTGTTTCATAAACTCGTGCGCAAGTTCATGAAACATTTTTGCATGTACCAATGTACTACTTGGTAAATAATCATCTGGTAGGAGGGCTATGCGCGCCATTATTTTCTCCAAACAACTCGGTTTACGTAATCAGTATAACTAATTATTGTTCTTAGTACTTTATCTGAAACATTAGGGGCAATGTAGTTCTGAACTTTGTTTATAAGTCTACTTTCACCTCTTGGTTGTTTATCTAGAATCTCCATAGCCTGAAAAATACGCTCAACATTCATACCGGTAAACATTACGGAGCCTTCTTCAAAACCTTCAGGACGTTCTTGGGCATCTCTGATGTTAAGAGCAGGGAAATTTAATATAGAAGATTCTTCAGTAATTGTTCCACTATCACTCAATACAACTTTAGCTTCCTTCTGTAGCTTAACGTAATCACTAAACCCAAGTGGTTTTAACAATTTAACTAAAGGATGAAACTCTAAATTCAATAAATCAATTTTCTTTCTTGTACGAGGATGGGTAGATATAATAATAGGCAACTGATATTTTTCAGCAATAGAATTCAATACATTTACATAACTATAAATATTAGATTCAGAATCGACATTTTCTTCACGATGAACACTAACAACAAAGTATTTTTCAGATTTTAAACCTAGAGTGGTTAAAATATTTGCATTAGCAATTTTATCTTTATAACGTTCTAGTACTTCATCCATCGGGCTACCGGTCTTAACAATAAGGTCAGGCTTTAACCCTTCTGCTAATAAGTATTCACGGGCAATATCCGTATAAGGCATATTAACGTCTGAGATATGATCCACTATTTTACGATTAATTTCTTCAGGAACTCGCATATCGAAACAACGATTACCTGCTTCCATATGAAAAATTGGTATCTTTTTACGTTTGGCTGGAATAGCTGCCATCGCACTATTAGTATCGCCTAAAATAAGCATTGCATCAGGTTTAACTTCAGCGAACATAGCGTCTGATTTACTTATTACTTGAGCCATGGTTTCTGCCGCGGTAGAACCTGCACACTCTAAAAATATATCAGGAGCACGTATGCCTAAATCTTCAAAAAATATTTGATTTAGTTCGTAATCATAGTTTTGACCTGTATGGACTAATACATGTTCACAGAACTGATCTAGCTTTGCAATAGTGCATGAAAGCCTAATAATCTCTGGGCGAGTACCGACAACAGTAACAACTTTTAGCTTTTTCATGCTTTATACCTTTTTACGTAATCTGTATGCATATACTCAACAAGCTCACTCCATGAAGGAGGAGTAAACTGAGTTAACAGCCTAAATTTATCCGAATTTAACGAGCGATCGATGACAAGATCTTGAGACTCATCTATGTTAATCGTTTTCTGGTATTTATCTGCTATCAAGTTTAATAGCGTGTACTTATCAATTGGATTAACTGACAAATGCAATAAACCGGTAACGTCTGGATTTGGTAAAATAGATTCAACTAACAACTTTGCTATGTAACAAGTCGGTAATCCAGAGAATATGGCTTTAGAAAAGCCTTTAGTGCTTTCGACTTGTGATAAAAACCAATCAACCAAACTGACCGAAGAAGTAAGCTCATGCCCTATAATTGAAGTTCTCAAGGTTAAGTGCTTTCCATAACTCACTTCCCCAAGACATTTAGACTTACCGTAAAGATCTCGAGCATCAGGAAGTGAAGCTTCATGATATAAACCAACATCGCCGGTGAATACACAATCGGTGGAGAAATGAATAAGTTTTGCACTAACTTGATCGCAAATATTGGCAAGCTCGTGTGGTAGCAATGCATTGATTTTAATGGCATCAATGTGTTGCTTTGAAATACCATGCTGTTTTATTAAACCTACACAGTTCATTACTACATCAGGAGATATATCTTTTACAACCTGCTCTAATGAATTGATATCGTAAGCATCAACGCCAGTAAGTAATTGTTGTTGTGAATTTTTAAAAAAATGCTCTCTACCTTCGATGCTACGGACAGTACCATATACCGATAAATTAGCTTGTTCATTTAAGTTACAGAACAAACTGTAACCCAGCATGCCTGTCGCGCCGATAATTAGTACTTTCATGCTTAAACACCTTCCGGAACAATTATATTACCAGATTCAATTTCTCGAATAAAATCAAGCTTACGCAACAATTGTTTCATACCTTCGACATCTAAACGATCAGTGTTGTGAGAATTATAGTCTTCCACTTGAGATAAGTCTGACTCGCCCTCTTCAAAAAACTTAGAGTAATTTAAATCTCTATTATCCGCAGGTACTCTAAAGTACTCACCTTGCTCTTGTGCAACAAACATTTCTTCACGACTACAAAGTGCCTCAAACAGTTTTTCGCCGTGTCTTGTACCTATAACATTTACGACATGATCAGGCTTTTTGAGCATTTCAAGTAATGCTTTAACTAAGACATCAATAGTTGCAGCTGGTGCTTTTTGCACAAAAATATCACCATTTTTGCCATTTTCGAAAGCATGTAATACTAAATCAACCGCATCATCTAACGTCATCATGAAACGAGTCATCGTAGGATCAGTAATAGTTATTGGTTCATTGTTAACTACCTGACGAATAAACAAAGGAATAACAGAGCCACGAGATGCCATCACGTTACCGTAACGCGTACAACAAATTGTTGTATTGGTGTGCTCCAGATTTCGGCTTTTTGCTACAATGACTTTTTCCATCATTGCTTTAGAAATACCCATTGCATTAATAGGATATACTGCTTTATCAGTACTCAAACAAACTACACGCTCTACATTGTTTGCTATAGCAGCTTCAAGCACATTTTCGGTACCTAACACGTTAGTCTTCACTGCTTCTAATGGATAAAACTCACAAGAAGGAACTTGTTTTAACGCAGCCGCATGATAAACATAATCAACACCACGCATAGCGTTTAAAATACTTTGACTGTCGCGTACATCACCTATGTAAAACTTTAATTTATTTGAATTAAAGTATTTTCGCATATCATCTTGTTTTTTTTCGTCACGTGAAAAAATACGAATCTCTTTAATGTCCGTATTTAAAAAGCGACGCAATACTGCATTGCCAAATGAACCTGTACCACCTGTAATAAGTAAGACTTTATTTTTAAACATCAGATTTCCATTATATTTTCTAGTAAACACATAAGCTGAGATTATATGCCTGAAAAAGCTTCATTAAGCAAATCCTTAGATTCAATTGGTAGAGTATTTTGATAATCAAAACTTGAATAACGGCACACAGCTCTTGCGATAGAGGCTGCAGAATCAGGATTAAAGGTTTCCTCTGGATCAACTAATTCCCGAACATAATCTAGCTCACTTGCAATTATATCAATACTGCAAGTTCTAGCTTCAATTAAAGGAATACCGAAAGATTCCATTTTAGATGGGTATACTAAGCAATCGTATTCAGAATAAGTCGCTGTAATTTTACTTTGAGGCAGCCAGCCTAAATTTTTTATATTCAATTTATATTTAACTGTACAATCGTTCAAATATTCAACTAATTTTTTTGATTTTTCTATATCAAGAGTTAAACTTAAAAGAGGATATATACCTTTATTTGCAAGAATAATCCAAGCCTCAATTAACCTTTTGTGATTTTTATGAGGCTCCCCGGAGGCTACATACAAAAACTTTTTAAGTACACCTGATTTTAAATTTTCATAACTCCCCACTTTCCCCCTAAAAAACATGCTTAGGGAAGGAGCAAATGGTGTAACTTTTATATCTAATTCATTTCCAAAAACTAATTGTACCTGCGATTTAACTGTTGTACTTTGAACTATAATTCGATCAACATTTCTTATGAAAAACCTAAGCCATAGACGCTCTAGGTATAACCTACACAACACTTTTACCCCATAATTCTTATCATTTCCGAAATGGAGCAATTTTACGTTTTGGATAAATAAAACAGTTTTACCTTTGAGCTTAAAAAAAGGAGGTAAGTTAGTAAAAATAAGATTATTTGTGTTTTTATTGCTTAGTTTTTTCATTGCATATTCAGAATAAAACCTATTTAACAAGCTCGGTTTAACTTTCTCAAAATGAAAAACGGCATCACTCAATTCCTTTCTTTCATCTATAAACACACAAGATTGTTCATCTAACTCTTGCAACAAAGAATTAAGTAAGGTTTCTCCACCACCAGAGTGGATGTTATTTGATTGAATCAGATACTTATAGCTCATTTTACCCCCCAATTGATGGAAATCATATTTGAATTTAACTACTCCTAGAAAAAAGATAATTTTATCCCGAGTTAATCGAATAAATTCTTAATCATATATTTCATATCGGCATGAAATTCATCTTTTTAATAATTTCATATTATAATAAAAGGTCAACTACCAATTAATTTATTCGAATAAGAATATTTACTATGTAATGTTAATATAACGAACCATTTCTCTAGTCATAAACTTTTACCTAAGCATTCTACCTCTTAGGATATATCATTATCGAATTTATGTTCAAGAAATATCCCAGATAATTTTTGAAATCGTATAATATAGAGTTAAAATAGCATCACAAACTCTATATAAAACTTCTGAAACTACATTTTAGTTTTCATGCTGTATGATATTAACATCATAAAAAAACATACAACAACCTGCCTTAGCTACTGATATAAATTCCTTTTATAATTATACTAAAGATAAGTTAAAAATTAACATGAGTATTGGTAGATGAAGCAGATTGATGGAACCCATCTTAAAAACTGTTTTTTGAGGGAAATGAAACAATGAAACTAGCTAGTAATTTCTATGCTGACTAAGAAAATATTTTATATGATTATGCTTCCAGAATGGCTCTATGTGCCGACGAGTTATCACATCATTATTATTACTTTCGTAACGTTCATAATTACATGAACTAAAAACATATTTAAAAGTTTCAGTTGCCAAATTTAATGCATCTTTGGATATGTCTGCAGCAGTTCCATATGGCCAAGCAAAAAAATCACATTCAGAATCTAGCTTTCTTTCGATATAAATCTTATCTTCAACTATCTGCGATAGGAGAGTTTGCGAATCCGTAATATTTAATCTCATATGATCAAAAGTATGAGAACCAACAGTATGACCAGCAGAATGCATATCCTTAAGCGTTTTCCAATCTAGAAATGATTTATTTTGAATAACTAATCTTTCGTGATGCTCTGGGTAATAACTCTGATCTGCTTCAATGGAACCACTATTAATGAAAAAGCCTATTTTTATACCTTTTTTATCAAAAAAGTTAGCTATATCTTCACATTCTTTAAAACCATCATCAAAACACAAACTAATGATAGATCTGTCAGTTGGTAAATCTCTATTTTTAATACGTTTTGCTACATCATCAAAATCACTCAACTCGCCTAAATGTTGTAAAGTATCATAAAAGCGATTTAAAATTTTTAGCCTTTCAAAAGAATTGAGGTTATCAAGGGCAATATAATGCCCAGCTAAAATATGCGCACTTGGTAAGTTTTGTGAAGCGAGATTGCCAGCAAAACTTAAATAGTTATCTCTTAGTAACTTACGAATTGAGCTCACCATAAAAACCTCATAAATAAAAACTTAAAGCTATTATTAAAATTTATACATATACTAATAAGTATGAAAATCCAAACCTGATAAAGCTAATTTTTCTATGTTTTCTTTAAAAATATCACTAATTGGCTGAATAAATACATTTGTCCTAGACGGCAAAGAGAGAAATTTTAACTTTCCTAATATACTAATCAAATCATTGTTTACAGATATAGGTACTCCCACGAGATCAAATTCTTTGTGCAGTATTCTAAAAGAATTTAATAACTCATTCTTTAATGATTTTGAATTAAAATCAACACTGTAACCAATAAAAACAACTTGAGCCTCTTTAAGGCGTCCTCTTTTTCCTTCACGAATAACAATCTCTGTATTCTTGCCAGTAAATTTTCTATATAAATTTATAGTCGGAGGATTAAAACGCCATTTAAGATAGTCACTACTAGTATTTAATTTTAAAATCTTACTATTTTGTAGATTATTACCTTTAAAATCAAATAATCTTTGTTGTTGCTCAGAGGACCTGAGAGGTACAAATAATTTTTTTATATCTATTAGATTAAAAAGTGTGGAGAAAGATATCCTTGGGCTAATAAAATATCTTATTGGTGTCTTTAATTCCATCCAGTCCTTACTTTTTTTTAAGGAGTTTAAACTTTGCTCATTTGGAAAAAAAAGTAGTCCATCTAATTTTTGATTTATTGCTTCTTCTCTAATCTTTGTCAACATTTTGCTAAACAAACCCTTGCCTTGGTAATCAGCATGAACAAATGTTTCATAAGGCTTAGCAACTTTAAATTCTTTGTTACCTATTTTATATTCAAGTATTCCGTACGCATTGCAAGCTATTACTTCTGCTTTATCATTTCGCACTAATGCTACTATTGATCTTCCAAAAGGGCTTTTATTAAACTTCCAATCGACCCAATCATCACTTTCTAAATAGGAATGCTTATGCGCTGTGCAGCGATTTTCTGCTAATGATGAAAAGTCAGTATTAGCAATACCAGAAGTGATTTCAATTTTAAACATTTTACCTTCCTAAACCCTTATTATGTTCTTGCATACTATGTATGATTGAAAGACAAATAAAATAAATAAATCCAAATCGAATATTAACTAATATAGTTGAACTTAATAGCCAAAGAAGATTTAACAAAAATACTCTTCTATTATCATCTATGGATCTAAAACTTGACCAGATAAAAGCAAAAACAACAAAAAAAGACATAAGGCCGAAACCTTGCAAAAGATAGCCAAATTCAGAATCAAAACTGTTTAACCTCATTCCAAAGTCATATTCTATCCGGCTAATATCACCAATGCCGAACAGTAAAGCAGCTATCGAAATATCATTTATATATAATATGTACTCTATTATCACATGATTTTTTTCTGTAAAGCTGATGATCAGCGAATCTAGATCTATAAACCTTAAGTTCATAATAATAGCAATTGATAATGCAATAATCAAAGGAATAGAAAGCATAAGTAGACGAATAAGGCTTACACCACTACCAAACATCATCATTAAAATAGCAATCCCCATACCTGTCCGGCTACCCGTTAAAAGAAGACCAATAAAACATATAAGGGATATATGTATCATTGATTTGTAACCTCGCGGAGATACAGCAAGATATAATCCTAAAACAAAAGTATAAGCTTTAGCACATTGATTTGGATTAATAAAAACACCACCAAATCTACTCCAGGATAACTGACTTACTCCGGTTGCTTGAATATATTCCTTAATCAACTGCTCATCATTAGAGTAAATATTAAGTAAAATATCACTGAAAGGTTCAATACGAAATGCAATTATAAGCTGTGAAAAAAGAATTAAATAGGAAATAATCAGGAGCAGACTCGAGATTGAAGGGACCTTTATATCAAATGGGAATAAAATAATTGAAAAAAAGACGAATATAAAAAGTAAGTATGAAGTAAAAGCCACTCCACCACCAATACTCATCCCAATTAAAATCGAAATAACACATAACAAAGCCCATATATAAGCTGATTTCATTTGAAAGCTATCGACTTTTCTTCCCTTAATAAAAAAATGTCTCAGCAAAAAAAACAGCAACAAAAGTGACTGAATGAAATAACCAAACATATTAGCTGGTGATAGAAAAACCAAAATCAGTGCTAATTTCATCTTTTTATTATTTCAGCAAAGTAATTATCTATATCAGATTTTATATTATTTAAGTCAAACTCATTATTATTCTTTTGTAATATTAATGCTTTAGCATTTTCTAATAACAAGTGACTTTCAAAGTTAATATCTTGATGGATCTTTAATATACTGCTTTCGCTATTTACTAACTTTTCAAGACCTTCAACTTTTGTATGCCAATTGTATGCCAAGCATGGTATGCCATATGACATAGCAATAATGCTAGAATGCATTCGATGAGAAAGCATGATTTCTACACCTGAATATGCTTCAGTCACAGATTCTGGAGTTGTTACAAACTTTATATCAATAGGATAATTAGCGTTTTTAAAGTGGTTTTCTAGAATTCTTGCCATATCTAGATCTTGTCCAAAGCTAGTCAATATAAGTCGTACTCCTAAATCTAACTCTAAAGCAATTTTGATTAAATTTCTAGAACACGTCTCAAGGCTTTGATCTTCAACTCCTATAACTGCATTAAGATTCATAATATTAACGCCAATATACTTAATATCGGTGTTTTTTAGGTCAACCCATTTTGAAATATTAAAAACTGGATCTGCTATTAAATTAGTTACTCTGGCATTTATGTTATTCTCTTTCAATCTAATCAATGATTTAGAGTCTCGGACACAGAATTTTTCTAGGTAAGGTGCCAGTTTCTTGAGTTTGTTGAAGTTCTTAGAACTCAATTGACTTACGCCTACGAAGCTAATAATTACAGGAACATGTAAACTATGGCAAATTTTAATAATGTCCATTATTCGGTACAGCATATGACCAGTAGCAGAATCATCGATTATTTGTCCTCCCCCAATAATAACCAACTCACTACTTTTTATTGCCGATATAAATTTATTCCTATGATTTAACCTATAATCACACCACCTAATAAATCCAGCAAGATGATTGCGATACTTATTATTCCTAGGAACCTTATGGATATTTTTTGAGTTTATTCGACTTTTTAAATCAAATTTCAACCCCATTATATCGAGACTTTTGATTGAATGCTCAACCTTAAACTCCTCTTCAATAACGTAAGAAATGAGGTCATCACCTGAATTTAAGCCAGACACACATGAAAACTTTAAAACCTCCATATATTATGCTCCTTCTTTATTATGATTAATTCTGGAATATCGCATTGTTAGTACTAAAATAAGTATTTCAATGAGTATTGATATTATCAGCGAGTATAAAAGTAATTCAGTGTTTGTATCTTCCATATTTAGATGAACTAATATTACTAATAAAGATAACAGTGAGACAACAGCTGGTCGCTTTATAGAACTTATTGCTTGTAGGATAGTTGTTACGAACCTTTTAGTAGCAATTAAAGCAAAGAGCAATCCAAACAAAAATGACCAATTAAGTGGAAGTTTAACTGTATCGCCTAACCACAATTTTAGAATAAAATCATCAAGCATAAAAATGCTAAGAAAGATAAACATCATCAACACCCATGAAAATGAGAGACGTTTATTCCAAACAGATAGTTCAAATGTAATTTTTTTAGTTGAATTTAAAGTTATATTCCTCCACTCGTACTGCAAGAATACAGTTAAAATAAGTAAAGGGAGCGAATAGTACCTCAACAGTATACCGGCCTCACCTGCTAGTGTTGTATTACCAAGAAAGCCTACTATTGCAGGTAGTGCGAGTAATATAATACCACTAAAGCCTTGAAAGAAGAAAAACCACGCTCCATCTTTATAAGTTAGTTCATCTTTCAAGGCTTTAGGTATATTACAAAAGTAAACATTAAAAAATTTATAAAGAATTAAAAGGTTAAGCATGGGAGAGAAAACTATATACAAGGAAGCAATATAATATACTTCATGACCTGTCAATAAGTCTGAAAAAAGATTTAACTTTAAGAAAGTTAGACCTATCGTTACTATTAAGTTATTAATAACAGGAACTATAATTGTTACAAAACCTAAATTGATAGCAAATAAAAACTTATTAACTAATTTTGACCAAACATTTAGCAAGCCAAAAACGACCATGAATTCTAACAAAAAAATAGATATAGACCCAGAAAGAATTTGACTCCAATTTATAAAGAAAGAAATTACTAACCAAGTAATCCAAATAACTAAAAGAGATAAACCTGATTTTTTAAAAGCTTCTTTAATCAAAATCTTTTTTAGTGAAATATCACCATTTTTTTCAGCTATAGTATATTTATTTCTAGCTTGGTTACCTACACCACCATCAAATGATATTATCCATTGATATATACTGTAAACAATAATCCAAGCCCCAAAGCTTTCACCTGACAATAAACTGAAGCATAGACTAAAATTAATTAAACTTAGTGCGATATTTGTAGATGTTAAAAGCATCATACTGGCAAGTCTATATTGACTGAATATTTTACTTACCTTTAAACTTATAATACTAAATATTTCCAAATCAAATTCCTAGTAACACTAAATAAAATATCAAAAAAAAACCAAACTTAAAAACATTGTATAGCCTTGCTCTAAATAAAATTCAATAATAAAAAGATGCAAGGTAAAACTTAGTTACAGATTTATTCACAAGTGAACCCTCAGCCTATTTCCGAATCTGTTATGGTGATTTATCATTTCACTTTTGACGATAATATATCCCATTGCTTACTATATAATTGAATAATAGTTCACTACTAAGTCATAAATTATCAATGGCGTGCCTCAGCTATATTACAATGTGTTGAATAACTTTTTCTATATTGAGAGAGTAATTTCATATATCTAGTTGTATTACTTATTTTAAAGTGACCAATAGGCAAATTTATTACTTATCTGACTTATACTCATAGTTATAGTAACCATACTGACCATATGCATTACTGGCTTTTTTAACTACGCCGTTAAACACCACGCCTTTTACATCAATTCCATTCTGTTCGAAGCGATTGCGAGTTAGTTCAATTTCTCGTAGGTGGTTCTGACCAAAACGGGCAACCAATAACGTAGTGCCAGTATGAGCACTGACAATAGCGGGATCGGTTACTGCCAAAATAGGCGGGGTATCAATAATGACTAAGTCATAAGCTTTACTGACTTCATCTACTAGCTTGCTAAAGTTACTGTGCATTAGCAATTCAGAAGGATTTGGCGGTATTTGTCCGCGAGTAATGACTTTTAAACCTTCAATTTTACTTGGTTTAGTGATCTGTTCTAGGTTTAAGCGACCAGATAAATAATCACTTAAACCATCATCCCACTTTAAACCGAACTGAGTTTGTAAATAGCCTTTGCGCATGTCGGCATCGATAATCAATACTTTTTTACCACTCTGGGCAAGTACTGCTGCTAAGTTAACCGAGATAAATGATTTACCCACTCCAGGGCTTGGGCCAGATATAGCAATAATATTATTTTTTGCTTCCATCATCGCAAAATGTAAACTGGTGCGCAGGCTTCGTAATGCCTCGATAGATAAATCGGCCGGGTTATCTATGGCTAAAATCGATTTGGCTTTAGCCTCGGCTTTAGCTTTACTCGATTTAGTAAAACCCATGAGCTTATTTTGGTTTTCTGAATACGGCACACTGGCATATACTGGTAAGCCAATAGCTTCAATCTCGCTAGGGTCTTCTACGCCACGATGCATGGCTTTTTGAACTAACACAATAGCAATCGCCAACATGCCACCCAGCATAGTTGCCATAACCACAATTAACGGTTTTTTAGGCTTTACCGGTTTAGAGGTATTTACTTCAGCAGTGTCAATAATACGCACATTACCCACGGTACCAGCACGAACGATATCCAGCTCCTGGGTTTTACTCAGTAACATGGTATAAATTTCGTTACTGACTTCAACATCGCGCTTTAAACGTAATAACTCTTGTTGAGTTTCAGGTAAATTCCCTACCTCACCGACTAACTGTTTTTTCTGATCATTTACGGCGCTAATTTGCTCAATTATGCCCTGGTAGGTTGGATGATCTTTTTTGAACTTTCGGCCAAGCTCTAAACGTTTTAGCTGTAACTCTTGTAATTTAGTTTCTAGCTTAACAACTTGCTCAAGTACGCCTTGGGTTTCTAGAGTGATGTTAATAGACTGACGCTTAATTTGATAATCGTTAAAACGTTGCTCGGCAAACTCTAGTTGCTTTTTAATTTCTGGTAATTGTACTTCTAAAAACTCTAATGACTTTTGCGCTTCAGCAGAATTACGTTCTACATTACGACGGACATAAATTGATGCTACTTTATCGAGTACTTTTTCAGCATAGCTAGGGCTGTCGCTTTGCAAGCTTAAATTAATAATGCCTGAGTCTTTGCCCTTCTCACTGGCGCCTATTGCCGCCTGCAAATCTAGAATAGTGTTTAATCTATCTTGGCGTGTAATGGTAAACTCAGTACCTGGGCGAGCATGTAAGGTGCGCACGGTTAGGCTAAATTTTGAATTTGTAAGCTCTTGACCCACTTCGCCTTTGAGAATTTGTTCGCCATCAGCGTTTAATAAGGAAACGCCGTTATTGTCTAGGGCTACTAAGGTAAAACCTGCACCTATGGCAGATTGTGGTACATCAAAACGAAACACATCGATAGTTTCACCGCCCCATGCATAACTGCTGGCACCAAAACTGGGTTCGGCTAGGTCACCGTCATTAATAGGCGCAAATTTACGAAATGCGCGAGAACCAATAAATGGGAATAAGTTTGGCTCAGCTATTACATCAAGCTTTAAGGTATCGACGGCTTCACCAATTACCGAGCGTGATTTTAATAATTCAATTTCGGTCACCGCTGTTGAAGTACTTTCGAACATCCCCGCCATATCATCTAAACCAGGCACGGATGAGCCGCTGTCTTCGACTTGGATCATAGCAGTGGCTTGGTAAACCGGGGTTGATAACACCGCATACACCACGCCAACAAACATGAATAACGCAGTTAAACCAATAATAAAATATTTCCGGTCTAGCAAGGCGCCAAACAATGCCATTAAATCGATTTCTTGTGCTTGTTGAGCAAGGTTATCAGTTTTTTTTGTTGTAGGCTGAGCACTCATTAAGTTGCCATTCC
Organism: Shewanella sp. SR43-4; assembly: GCF_014163845.1. Lineage (NCBI taxonomy): Bacteria > Pseudomonadati > Pseudomonadota > Gammaproteobacteria > Alteromonadales > Shewanellaceae > Shewanella > Shewanella sp. SR43-4. The sequence continues at coordinate 197,078 of NZ_JACJEB010000009.1, forward strand.
TTATAGATATTTTTGCCAAGCGCTACATGCGCTATCGATTAATGCGTACACATGCTCAAAGGCTTCTTGACTTTGGCGATAAGGATCGGGAATTTCTGCATTATTAATCCATTTCCCTAATAAAAACGTTTTGCCACGTGCCTCAGGGTAACGGCTGTGAACATCGTTTAAATGGCGTTGTTCCATAACAAGAATGACACTATTAATTGCAATTAACTGCGACGACAATTGCTGACCTTGGTGGGTGTCCATTACCACGCCATGACTTAAGGCAATCTTTTGCGCCATGGCGTCAGCAGGTTTAGCGACTAATGCGGTTAATCCTGCTGAGGATACTGTGATATTTTTATCGGTAAGCTTGCTTTTTAAAACATACTCAGCTGTTGGACTGCGGCAAATGTTGCCAGCACATACCATTAATACTGAATCAAACATGATCTAAAGCCCTTAATTGGATATGCCATCAATTCTATCTAATGTCGAGACCGATGGCAGTAACAAGCTGATAACTCGGTTCCAACGCGCTAATGGTGCTGAGGTGACATAAACAATATCGTGCGGTTGTAACTCAAATTGCTCTGCTAGTACCAAGGAGGCAATGTTCTTAGCATGTAATTGATATACATCGGCTAAAATACCCGTTTGTTGATAATCGCGTTTTCGCAGTACAAATATGCCGTTAGCATCGGCGGTATTTTCATTTAGTCCGCCTGAATCACTTAACGCCTCAGCTAGGTTTAAGCCATAACGATTAAGCATTACAGTGCCAGCTTTTTTGACGTCGCCTAATACAAACACTTTTTGCGCATCGTTACGGTTCACATGCACTATATCGCCGTCTTGCAGCAAACGGTTTTGTGATATATCACCTTGAGCATAAAACTTGTCTAATTCAATAACCTCAGTGGTTTCGCCACGGGTAAATGTGACTGTGCGCCAGTCGGCAGATTCTGATAAACCGCCCGCCTGGTTTAATGCATCAATAAGGGTTAATGGAATTTCTGTGATGGGAACAACACCAGGGCTTGACACTTCACCTGTGATATAGGTTTTTTGGCTTCTAAAGCCAACCACTTTAATATCCACTTGTGGGTCGGTTATGACTTTACTTAACCGTTCAACCAATTCTTTATGCAGTTGTCTGACTGTTTTACCTACAGCAGGAATATTGGGGGCATAAGCATACGTTATAGTGCCATCTTGTTGTACCCTAAAACCATCAAACTCAGCAGTACGTTGAACCGCAGCAGGAATGGTTAATTCTGGATGGTCCCATACACCTATGGTTAATACGTCACCAACACCTAACTTATATTGATAATTACTGGTATCGATACCGGCATAACTTGACATCGGTTTAGTACTTTTTCGACGTTGTTTTTGTTGTGCTATTAATGATGCATCAATAATTTGAATATTGACCTTGTCTAAATCTTGTTCGAGGCTTCTTGTTTGATCACCAGAATCAATCCCCTCAAAATGACTGCCGGGTACAATGGCGCAACCCGACGCAGATACAAGCAAAAATGATGTTATGAGTGTTTTGTAACTAAACGTCATTGTATGATTCCAATTTATGTAAATTTTTAGCATTAAGGGTAAAAGCTAGAAAGCAAAGGCCTAGTTGCTAGATTGTTACGCTGCTATAAAATCTTTACTGCGAAGCTGTTCCTAGAAGCGCACTATTGGCATAGCTGTCTAGAGTCTAGTTCGTTTATTATCGTTTTTATAATTTGAGGATTAGATGACTCGTTAAGAAACGAATGCATTTACATGTTTCTTATTAGAATTGAGTGAACATAATCCATTATTTGTTCGGGGAATGTAGAAGTTAAGCGCATTAACAGCGTGGCGGCCTAGAAAGAAAAAGCTTAACGACTAGAGCGCTACTATCAAATATTTAAAGCTTAAACACTAGAAGCAAAAGCGTAGCGGCCTAGATTTTAGTCATCGCTCACTATTGCCTGATACCATGTCTAAGCTTGATATCGATTTTTAGACACGCTACCGCCCATAGGTTACGGCTCCCAGCATGCCTAAAATCTCAACGAAACTTCCATTTTCAAGCATTTACGGCTAAATCACGTCGTATATGCATTTTGAGCGCTGATTATACTTAAAATTTCTGTAATTTACAGACAGAAATGACAATATCGTGATTAATTTTGCCATTATATTGCGATTACATGACGGAAACACTGCAGCCCGAAAAACTAATATACTGTATTAAATCCCGATAAATCATCATGATAAAAATACAAAAATGGGTACAACTAGATATTTGACTTGCTGTATTTATTTTTAATCATAAAAAAAGGATATTGCAGCAGCAATATCCTTTCCTTGAGGTAAAAATACACATTTATTGTGTTTTTTAAATCATCTGCCTGTAGTTAACTTTTTATTTTGTAAGTGTAATTACAAATTTTGACTGAAACCAACTGATGCACCCTTTTCTACTTTAGTGTGTGCTACTGCTATTGTTAACTTGCAATAACTTGGTTGCATTATCTTAATAGGATTTGTTAGTGACAATAAATGATTGCTACATGTTATCGCCAAATTTTAAACACTAGCCTTAAACACTAGCCTTGAGCCCTAATATTAAACGCTACATGTTCGCCAAAGTACGAGTCATTACAGTTAATACTTTTGTTACCCATTGTTTTGCACTTTGAAGATTATCGGCCTCAACATAACAACGAAACTCAGGTGCATTACCCGATGGGCGCAAATGAATAATTAATCCGCTGACTAAGGTTAGCCGCAGGCCATCAGTAGTGTCTAGATTAACAAGCTCATCGGCATTTCCCCCCAATGTCGTTAGTAACTCTTGGGGAGATACATGCACCGTTGCAATAATGGCTTTGCTTTTGTCAGTTGGAAAATCTTTTAATCGGTCACTGTGAGTATAACGTTGCGGTAAATGGGCTACTTGAGCAGCAATACCAGTTGTTTGTGATAAAGCTAATACTGCTAAAACCGGTAACACTGCATCACGTGTTGGTAAGGCAGTTAAACTTGATTGAGACTGATTTAAGCTTAAGTCACTGCCAAGTAAAAAACCGCCATTGGCTTCAAAGCCTGCCACTGTGCCGTACTGAGTTAACAGCTGAGCAAAAGCCTCAATAACATAAGGTGAACCAATTTTAGTTCGTTTAACCGTTTTAAATAATTCGGTTTGCTCAATTGCTGTATTGCAGCTAACAGGAATAGCCAGCGCTTCAATATTTAGGTATTTGCTGCACAACAGGCCTAAAATATCACCTCTTAACCAATGACCGTTTTCGTCGGCTAGCATAGGACGATCACCATCACCGTCGGTTGAAAACAGTGCATCTAGCTTGTGTGTTGTTACCCAATCTAGCGCTTTCTGGCAGTCTTGTTCACTCACCGCTTCTGTGTCTATGGGCACAAACACATCACTACGCTCTAAGGTAACAACATCAGCTCCTAGTTTACTAAACAATTCAGGATAGATATCCCGGCCAGCACTGGAATGTTGGTAAATGCCTATTCGCTTACCTTGTAATAATGTATTGCTGAATACATTTACATAACGTTGAATATATTGTTGTGCAGCATTTGGATTAACCGTTAATGGGTCGAGCTCGCTTAATGCACTAAATCCAACTTGGCTCGAGAGAATCGCCTGTTCATTTTGCTTAGATATTTCGCCGTCTGGCCGATAAAACTTGAGTCCGTTACGGTCGAACGGAATATGACTTCCGGTAACCATAATTGAAGGCATGTTTTGTTGCATGGCAACATAAGCCAATGCAGGTGTTGGTATTACGCCGTAATATTGAGCTTTAAGGCCTAATTGCGCTAATGCTTGCGCACAAGCTTGTGCCATAGCATAACTACTGGGACGATTGTCTATGGCAATGGCGACGGTATCAAAGGTAAAGTCTTGCTGCATAACTGATACAAAGGCATGGGTAAATGCAGCGCATACGTCTGGGGTAAATTGTTCAACCAATCCGCGTGCACCACTGGTACCAAAAAGCACGCCGCTTTGAGCTAAAGTTACGTTAGTGTTTAACATCAGTTATTTCCCTTCTACACGGCCGTAACGGTCTTCAAAACGGACGATGTCATCTTCGCCTAAATACGAACCCGATTGAACTTCGATAAGTTCTAATGGCATTTTGCCAGGGTTCTCTAGTGCATGAATAACGCCGACAGGAATATAAGTAGACTGGTTTTCGGTTAAGAGAATTTCTTTATCACCATTGGTTACTTTGGCAGTACCCGAAACTACAATCCAATGTTCGGCACGGTGATGATGCATTTGTACAGACAATTTCGCACCAGATTTGACGGTAATGCGTTTCACTTGGAAACGCTCACCGTTATCAATTGAGTCATATTGTCCCCAGGGACGATAAACTTCACGGTGGAATGTAACTTCAGAACGTTGTTCAGACTTAAGCTGATTAACAATTGCTTTAACGTGTTGTGAATGATCTTTATGTGCAACTAATACCGCATCTTTAGTGTTAACTATGACTAAATTTTCAACACCAACGGTGGCAACTAGTTTATCTTCACCAAAGACCAAAGTATTTTTAGTATCGACAGCTTTAACATCGCCTTTAAACACATTACCATTATTGTCTTTTTCAGACACATCCCATAATGCCGCAAAACCACCGACGTCGCTCCAACCAGCGTCCATTGGTACAACGACTGCATCTTGAGTTTGCTCCATTACTGCATAGTCAATGGATTCATCTGGACAAGCTTCAAACGCGGCTTTGTCGACACGAATAAAGTCCAGATCATTATTTTGTACTCGCATGGCTGCTTCGCAGGCGGTGTAAATATCTGGTCGAAACGCTTTTAGCTCGGTTAAGTAACGGCTAGCTTTAAATAAAAACATGCCGCTGTTCCAATAATAATCTCCGCTTTGAATATATTGCTGCGCTGTAGCTAAATCGGGTTTTTCAACAAAACTGTCGACAACAAAACCGCTTTGAAATTGCTGACCGCGTTTTATATAGCCATAGCCGGTTTCAGGTTTGTTACCTACAATCCCAAACGTCACTAACTTGTCTTGTGCAGCTAACTCTGCCGCCTTTGCGACACTTTGTTGAAACGCACTTATGTCATCAATAACATGGTCTGCAGCCAGAACTAGCAATAACGGATCTTGGCCTTGCTCTGTGGCTTTGAATGCTGCTAATGCAATGGCTGGTGCAGTGTTTCGGCCTACTGGCTCTAAAAAGATGCCGCTATGGTTAACCCCTAGCTGCCTAATTTGTTCTGCTGCAATAAAACGATGTTCTTCATTACAGATTAGCATTGCAGGCGTATGTTCAAGCCCCTTTAAACGTGTAATGGTGTTTTGTAGCATTGTTTGCTCACCACTTAACGTTAAAAATTGCTTGGGGTAATTACCGCGCGAAAGCGGCCATAAACGTGTACCTGAACCGCCAGCCATAATAATAGGTGTAATTGTCATAATGCCGCCAATGCTATTTTAAAAGTGTGTCCAACCAATGGGACAAGGAAAGAGGTGTTGTCGATATATTGCCAATGGCAACTTGCGTAACAAATTGTTGTTTTTGATCCTTGTCCCACACGGTTCCATTAGTGCGATCGAGAATGTCGATGGCTGCAATTGGTTGATGTAATAACACATAAGGATTTGTTGTCAGCAAGTTGTAATCTAGGCTCAAAGTTTCCCATGTTCTCATGGTTAAGCCAGACTGTCCTTTATGGTGTATATCGATAATGAAACGACTATCGGAGAAAATATCGTTCATGGTATCTCGATCAATAATATCGAATGTAATCCATTCTTTAGGACACTTTCTTACATACGGATCGAGTAGATAAAATACACAGAATTGTATTTTGCTTTGAAAATAGATTTTGATAAATGACTTAGCAGAGATGGTTTGTTCATTATTGAGCAACTTATATAACAGCTTTGCTCTGTCGCCGTGATAACTGCCAATGAAACTGTATTGAAAGCACTTAACTGATTTGTTTGATTCAGCGATGCTAGTGTTATCATCCGGATAGAATAATGGCACATACTCTAATTGGTGCTGCTGACAATCGGCAAAGTCGAATGACATCGCCTTATCTGCCACTGCAGCTAATTGGACAAATCCATTTGAGTTAGCTATAGAATCCCAACAATATACAAGCACTCGAACATTAGGATTTAACTTCTTAATCCCCTTTATTAAAAGCGGTGAAATACAGGTGCCTTTGACGATAATAACAGTAGTTATATCGTGTATTAACGGGGTGATTTTTTCGAGTAATTGTTGACTATACTGCCGTGAAATAAAGTGATTGTAATTAGCTATGTTATATTTGATTAATGCTTTGCCAATAGAAGAACATAGCGGTCTGTCGGAAAAAGAGTGTACAGAAGTAAAACGCTTTGTTAGTTGATTTTCTATCAGTACTTTGTAGTCGAAAAATGCGGGACAAACTAATACTGCGTGGTCGTTTTTACCCATGAATTGCTAGCCACTTTTTTTGCTCGAAGTTATAGGTTTTAATTACTTTGGCAGGGTTACCTACCGCAATTGAAAATGCGGGCACATTTTTAGATACCACAGCATTAGCGCCAATGATTGTACCTTGGCCAATGGTTACACCTGGTAAAACAACCACTCCTTCACCTAACCATACATTTTGCTCTATTACGACGGGCGTACCTGTTAATGGTCTGTCTTTGCATATTGATAGAGGGTCTGAATGCAAGTCACCGCCGTAGCTACCATGATTGAGATCGGTAATAAACACTCGACTGGCGATTAACACATTGTCGGCAATACTGACACTTTTCAGGGCCGCGATGTGCACAGAGTCATTCACCTGACAATTGTTACCAATAGCAATATTAATTTCACCATGTTGACCATGAGCTTCGAAGCGACAATAACGGCCAGTCGAGAACCCCTTACCGATTTGAATATTTTTTTTGCCGCGGCAATCAAATGGACGACGTATTATTTTGGCTTGTTTGAACAGAAAATAGGTCAATACTTTCTCATAAGCTAATGACAAAATACCAAAGAAGCCATAATGTTTGATTAAATTACCCAAAATCTATTCCTTTACAAAGATATTGCATCAAGTTCTTGATAAACAGCGAGAGTATCTTGGTAACATTTTTCCCATGAAAAGCGACTCGCTTGTTGAAATCCTTTTTGAATGATATCGCTGCGTACCTGTTGATTATCTAATGTGGAAAATGCTTGGTTAAAGCTTGCCACGTCAGCTTGTTGAGTGAGTATGGCTGCTGAGCCCGCCACTTCTGGAATAGAAGACACGTTAACCGCTATTACCGGACAACCTGAACGCATGGCTTCAATAACCGGTATACCAAATCCTTCGTAGCTAGAAGGATAAAATAAGCAATGAGCGCGATTATATAATTTATTTAGCTGTTCATCGGTTAAGCGTCCCAACCATTCGTATCGACCAGGTATTGTCGCTTCAAGCAACTGGAGTTCTTCATCAGACAGCTTACCGCCACCGACAATTGATAGCGTTAAGTCTGGTTGATGCTTTAATGTTTGTACCGCTAAAGTAAAGTTTTTGTACCATCCTCGGGCGCCGATAAACACCACTTCATTCGTTTGTTCTGTATTATCGAGCGGGTAGTAATCAGATGACACACCGTTGTACACCACTCGAATTTTACTTGGATCGATAGGGCAAAATTTCATTAAATCATCGGCGGTGTTTTGCGATACACAGATAACTAAATGGCTATTACGAATCGCTCTAAATTTTTGCCAAGAATGCATCCATTTAGCAGGTCCTTTTCGGTACAGCTCATAGGTAAAGTCATGTACTGTAGTCACCGTTTTTACTTTTTGTTTGGCTAAACGGTAATGAGTTGAGTGAAAAACAGTATCGTTAGTGACTTGTTGGAGGTTTACGTCTCGCCATCTTTCTTGCCACTTGGGAGCTTGAAAGTTTACTTGGGTGTTTTCGCCAAATAGTGGGATATGACCTTGTGTGTCTTTAAACCTAATATAGTTAAGATCGATTTTGTTGTTTTGCATAAAAGAAAGTATTTGCGCAAAGTAAACGGTACAACCACCGTTGTCTTGTAAGTTTTCGATAATACCATCAACAATCAGTTTCATTTTTTTCCAACTTAATTTTTGCTTTTTGTACAGTGAAATAAAAAACACTTACTAGAAATAGATACATTAGAGGGCTGAAATAGCCTACACCACGAATGAAAAACTCGAGAAAACTGGCTAGAAAAATGGCATAAAAAAATACATCCATTTTAGAAACAGATGCATTGCTTCTTAGTGTTAAGAATACTTTTAGATAAAAGATTAAGTAACCACATAGGAATGCGATTCCGAATATACCAAACTCGCCGACAAGTTTAGGGGCTGTTGCGCCGCCATCAAATTGATTAATGCTGAAACCAAGCAATGCATAGAGCTTGTCGGACACTGAACCGTAAACAGTGGTTACACCAAACTGTTGAAAACCGCCCCCTAGGTACGATTGAGTTGTTAATGTCTCTATCGCATTTTGCCAACCCTGAAATAATACCAGTACAGATAAGTTGTCGTTATCACCAGAGAGAACCAGTCGATCGGTAAAATAGCTTAGGCTATCGATACCCAGCAAGGTGATTAGCGCACCAACAAATAACGTAAATAACAGTGCTGCAAATACTAAGTTTTGTCGGGTAGAAATCGTAAACGCTAATACAACCCCCATCAACAGGGTTAAATTTTGAATATAGCCAGCCCAGCTTGCAACAATAAGCAGGAGTAATAACGCTTTATTTCGAGAAAGAGTGAGGCAAAAATAGATTAAAAACGGGGTGACTACTAGTGCAAAATGTGACGGTTCAAGAAACAAAAATGTTGGCTTAGCTAGCCCTGTACTAAAAAAATCTATTTTTGTTAAACTAATTAACCCATTTAATAACAATAAGATGCCACAAATATTAACTACATTGTAAAAATGATATGTATTTGAGTTATTTTTTAAATATAAAGCGGCTAAAAAAGCTGATAGCACAACGATAAATATACAGGCAAAGCTGAAAATAAATCGTTTTGCATCAACTTCAACTAGCATTGGTAATTGTTGGTTTACAAAAAATAGGTGCACAAAAATAAACAAACAACATGACACTATAATGAGTAAAGCAAAAATAACGCTTTGGTCAAGTTTGACCGTTCTGTGTAAATAAAAATGAATGCCTAAGAAAAACGAAATACACAAAGAGGCTGCTACAATCCCTAGTGTAAAAGATGACTGGCCTAATAAAATCATCGTTAAAGAAGGGAAAAATAATATCATTGAAAAAGCAAAAAACATCAATAATGCTTGCGGTGTATTACGATTACATTTTGAAACCATCCGCCATCCCTTTTTTTATCGCCTGACTAATTTCAGGGGTGGCTGATAAAAGTCTAATACCACGAGTCGATACAGTGTAAAGCAAACTAATATACTTTCTTATGCCACTAATGTTTTTACGGATAAAGTAAATTCTATTTCGAGCTAGATGATAGGCTCCAAAGTAGGATAAATCACCACCAGTTGAGCTCCCCACTTTGTGATAGATTACCACATTTGGCAGTAGTTCTACTTTGTATCCAGCTTGGTTACAACGAAACAAGAAATCAGTGTCGTCGTAGTATGCAAAGTACTTTTCATCCATACGCCCTACTTTACGAAGCAATGCCGCCGTAACCATTAAGAAACAGGTAGGTGCGTAGTCAAACGATGCACGTTGTATACTATTAGGAATATATTCATCATCTATACTGTGATGAGGAGCAACGGCTTTAATTGAGTCGATATATCCGCCAGCGTACCAGATTTTTTTTGCTGGATAATTGAGGATAACAGGGCTACACATATTTAATGCATCTGAGTTCATGCTGTTGACTAGACTGGACAGTACATTTTCATCTTTAAAAATCAGGTCATTGTTAATAAACAATACCAGATCGCAGTTGTCATCTAATGCAACATCTATCCCCTGATTATTACCGGCTGCGACTCCAACGTTATCGCCTTTGTTATCGATAAAGGTAACAGGAATTTGATAACGTTCAGCTAGCTCTCGCGATTTGGCTAACGGCTCAGGAATGGTACTATTGTCAATAATATAAACCTGATAGTGTTTATAATTCTGGCAGGACAAGCTAACAAAAAAGTCGTCTAATACGTCTGGTGAGTTAAATAAAACAGTAACTAGACCCAGTTTTTTATGTTGATTCATGGTTAACTTTTTTCCAAGACTGGCTTTCATGACAATAACGTTTGATTATTCTGGCTGGTGCACCAGCAACTACACAGTAATCTGGTACATCTTTTGTGACGACAGAGTTTGCTGCGACTACTGAATTTTTACCGATACATGCACCAATAATACATACATTCTCACCGATCCAAGCCCCTGATTTAATAAGGACATCACGATGGTATTTAACAGGTTGATGGATTATCGGTAATGAAATCGATTCGAAGTCGTGTAAATTATCTGAAATATAAACTTTATCAGCAACTAATACTGAATCTTCAATTACTACTTTTCTAACAGAAACAATATGAACATAATGACCAATGTAACAATCATTTGAGATGACTAACTGCGGATCATTATCATCAATTTTAAGCGCTAGTAACCAAGCATCAGGCATAAATGACGTTCTACAACCTAAATCAATATACTTTGCACCTTGGATATTTCTAGGCTTATATATAGTCGTTTTTTTTCCAAATGACTTAAAATCGCGTTGAAATAGAATGTTCCATAATAATAAATAAATACGACGATTTACTTTATAAATAAACTCATACATGTGAATCGTCAACCTTGGATAAATATTCATTCAAGCTAGTATCATCGAGATCCCACCACGGAGTATTAGTCACTTCTGGCTGAGTTCGATACTTAATTATCTTTGCCGGTACTCCGGCGACTATAGCGTAGTCATCAACATTCTTAGTAACGATAGAACCCGCAGCAATAACAGCGCCATTCCCTACGACGACACCATCCAAAATGATTGCGTTTAATCCAATCCATACATCGTTACCTATAGTGACGGTTTCTGATTCAATAAAAGGTTTTGATCTTGAAAAATGTCTATAGGGAAAAATAGTATTGTTAGAGAAAGTTGATGGATGCGTAGAAACCCAATCAAGCGGGTGTAATCCGATACCAATTTTAACGCCATCGGCAATAGAACAATAACTACCAATTACTGTATTGCTGACAACTCCATTGCCGGCAAAATAAGTGTATTTCCCTATAGTTGAATTGGATATGTCTATTTTTTTAAAAAGTACTGTTTTCTCCGAAAAAACGGAACTCTTATTTAACCTTTTATAATAATTAGACTTTATTACGACTAAGTAATCTCTAACTAATTGCTTTAGTTTCATTAACAATACCTTTAACTTTTGTAAAACATTTACTCAGATAGAAACCAGCAGCAATAAATACAAAAAACTGTGCTAATTGCAAATAGATAAGATACTCATCACTTACATAATCAAAGGAAAAAATAGAAATTACAGCTATTGAAGGTATTATCAGAAATGACATGAATATAACTAAAGCACTTTTATCTAAAACTGTTTCTTTTGAGTACTTTATTGCATATACCAACATAATAACTAATGCTGACAGTATTGTTGAATATGCAATCCCAATGGCACCGAACTTCTTTACTAGCAGCATTGATAATAAAAAATTCAACACGCCTTCGAAAACAGGAAAGTGGGCAATTTTTAGTTGCTGAGCATTAGCAACTAGTTTCATACCGTAAGGTGCAATAACCATTCTAATAGCAAACGCGACCAATAAGTAATTGAAGTAGTTATTGGCTAATGTGCCATTACTGTCGCCAACCCAAAGCTGAAGTATCGGTAAGGAGATATAGCTAGAAAGGTTAACGCCTAGGAATATCGTCAATGCAAAAATCATCGATAACGACATAACCAGTTCATCAACCCCTTTTTGGTTACCACTCTCATTCAGCTTGACTATAGGTTGAATGATTGGATTTACAATCGCACCAAGCAAACCGACAATGGCGTTAACCATCGTCATCGCAAGAACAAAAAAAGCAAGATTATCGAAGTCATAAATAGAAACAACAAAAATACCAATTCCTGATATCAGAAACTGCGCCACATTCCAAATCGTTAGCCCACCAAAGAACTTAATAAGCTCGTCAATTTTACCTTGTAAACCAAATGAAAAATGATGTTGTTCAAAAGCGCAAAACTGTTTATACATAAACAAATATGAAACCACATTAATCACAAAGTAACCGGACGCGATTGCAATTAAGCCATAGTCGGCTAAAAATACCACGACAATACCAATAAACACTCTAGATATTAGGTTAATATTTGCCGTGACATGGTTCTTCTCAATTCCAATGAAATAACCAATGAAAACCGTCGCAAATATACCGAGAGTAAATGAGCCAAAAACTAGTAAGAATGCTATTTTTGATTCAAAAATTATCTCATTTGGAATACTCGAGAATAATGATTCAAAATTAACAAGAACAACAGAAAGCACGAGTAAGAAAAATATAAAAATATAGAGAATAATATTGAAGTAGTTGTTAATAACGCGATTTAACCCTAGCTCATCATTGTTAAACTTGAACTGAGATGTAAAGCGACCTATGGTTATTTGTCCTGCTACGCCAAAAATACTAACCGCAATTCCAGCTTGAAGACAAATAGACCAAACTGAAAACTCATCCAAACTTAATATGTTTATCAAAAATGGCGATATTACAATGCCTAAGATAACATTTGAAAAACCATTAATTATATTAGCCAAAGAGTTTTTTAATAAACGATTAAACCCGCTCATTAATTGGTTCTTAACACTTTTGTAAACTCGGTAATCATGTCTTTTAAATCAACTAACACATTATTAGGCGTAAAGTTTGTAATCAATTGACTTATTGTAGTTATGTCTGTTATTGGAAAAGACTCATTAGGGAAATCTATTTCATGCCAGATAATCTCACATTGTGTATATTCCTGTAACACATCAGCAATTTGTTTTGCGGTGATGTTATAACCTGCTGCTACATTAATGGTCTGATTGTGGCATTGATCGGTTGACGCAATTTCGATACAGCTAGAAGCAACATCTTTTACTGAAACATAATCTTTGGCATAATCTTTAGCGATATACATATCGACTTTGCCATGGTTTATCGCATTACGAGTAATAGCGGGTAAAAATAACGGACTATTTAAGGCAACGCCATAAACATTACTTGGCCTAACAATACAGACATTTCGACCGCTTTTAAGGCATAACTCTTCTGCGACTAACTTAGTTAAATTGAATAGACGACGGTTATCATCAACACAAACAGTTAGGTTTGCTTGTTCATTAGCTAATGCTTGATTCATGTATACTCGAGTTGAAGATACATAGAGTAAACGTTCAAACTTTGCATGCTGCAATAGTTGGGCTAGTAGACTGACATTGGCTTCTAATACAGAAAATGGGGTATTTTTACAGTCGCCGTTGCCGGCGCAATATAAAACAATCCCTAGATCGCGCTCGAACAAACTCGTGTCATCTCTTGCAGGTACAAAGGTACTATGGCCTTGAGCTTGAAGTTGATTGACGATTTCTGAACCAATAAAACCTCGGCCACCAAATACGGTATAAAGCGCCATTTATTGCCCCCACCCGTTAATAAGTTTATCTTTAATCGCGTCTAATGTGGGTTGAATCATGTCTTTATCAGATAATAGTGGTTTGCTTAATGGCCATTGTATTTGCAGGCTTGGATCGTTCCACAATAAACCACTTTCGTCTGATGGGTCATAGTAATCTGTGCATTTATATTGGAAGTCTGCAGTGTCGCTGAGAACACAAAAACCATGAGCAAACCCAGGTGGCACGTAAAACTGTAACTTATTTTGTCCGGTTAATATTATCGCTTCATGTTGTCCGAATGTTTCAGAGCCTGGGCGTAAATCAACCGCAACATCAAAGACTTCACCGTCTGTTACCGTGACTAGCTTCCCTTGAGGTTTCGTTTTTTGAAAATGCAAACCTCTTAGAACACCTTGGCTTGAACGTGAACGGTTATCTTGGACAAAGTCAGCATCTATTCCAGCAGCTTTGTAACGTTCAGCTTGAAATGTTTCATAGAAGAAACCTCTATCGTCACCAAATACTTTGGGTTCAATAATTAACAAATCTTTAATTTTTGTTTTGATAATATTCATATTGGTTTCTTTTTTGAAATTATTTTGTAATGTTCAATAAATATTGACCATAACCAGTTTTAGCTAAGGTTTGTGCAATGTCGCGTACTTGCTGTTTTGTTAACCAGCCCTGTAATAAGGCTATTTCTTCTAAACAGGCAATTTTGAAACCTTGTCTTTTTTCAACTGTCTGAACAAATTGTGACGCTTCTAACAGTGAGTCATGAGTACCTGTGTCTAACCATGCAAAACCACGTCCTAATTGCTCAACGTTTAGGTTACCTTGCTCTAAATAAGCCTGATTAACACAGGTAATTTCAAGCTCACCACGTACAGATGGTTTAACATTTTTAGCAATATTGACCACAGAATTATTGTAAAAATAAAGTCCTGTAACAGCCCAGTTTGATTTAGGCGTTGTCGGTTTTTCTTCTATTGATAACGCTTTAAAGTTTTCATCAAACTCGACGACACCAAAACGTTCTGGGTCCATGACTTGATAACCAAATACCGTTGCTCCAGATAGGTTTTGAACTGCATGCTTTAATTGTTTACCAAACGCTTGGCCAAAGAAGATGTTGTCACCCAATGCTAAGCAGACATCGTCTGAACCTATGAATGATTCACCTATAATAAATGCTTGAGCAAGGCCATCTGGTGATGGTTGAACTTCATAAGTAAGGTTTATACCAAACTGACTGCCATCACCTAATAAACGAATGAATCCATCTTGTTCTTCTGGAGTAGTAATGATGAGGATTTGGTTAATTCCCGCCAGCATTAATACCGATAATGGGTAGTAAATCATTGGTTTGTCATAAATAGGCAGTAATTGCTTTGATACGCCTTTTGTTATGGGATGTAGTCTTGTACCTGAACCACCGGCTAAAATAATGCCTTTCATAAAACCTCGAATACGGATTACGGTATATGCTAAACCGAATCATAAAATAATAATGTTACCCACTAGCTTAACTGCATATTGCTGCAACTTATGCGTTAATACCTAGACGCTCACGTTGGTAACTGCCATCTTGCACGTGCTGGCACCATAACTGATTATCTAAGTACCATTGAATGGTTTTGCGTAAGCCAGTTTCGAATGTTTCGACTGGTGTCCAGTTGAGTTCTTTACTCATTTTGCTGGCATCAATAGCATAACGACGGTCGTGACCTGGTCGGTCGGTAACATAAGTAATTTGTTCTGCATAAGGGCTATTCTTAGGCACTAAAACATCTAAAATTGTACAGATCGTTTGTACTACTTCGAGATTTTGTTTTTCGTTATGTCCGCCTATATTATAGGTCTCACCGACTTTACCTTCTGTTACCACTTTATAAAGTGCACGCGCATGATCTTCTACATATAACCAATCACGAATTTGATCGCCTTTGCCATAAATTGGCAACGACTTACCTTCTAGTGCATTTAAAATAACTAATGGGATGAGTTTTTCTGGAAAATGGTAAGGACCATAGTTGTTTGAACAATTAGTGACCACTGTTGGTAATCCATAAGTGCGTAACCAAGCTCGAACAAGATGATCGCTTGATGCTTTTGAAGCTGAGTATGGGCTGCTGGGGGCATAAGCAGTGGTTTCAGTAAACAAAGGCAAATTAGTTGTTGCTGAAACTTCATCTGGATGAGGAAGATCGCCATACACTTCATCAGTAGAAATATGATGAAAACGAAAAGCCAACTTAGCTTCTGGCGTAAGTGTATTCCAATATTCGCGGGTTGCCTCAAGTAAGGTATATGTACCGACAATATTGGTTTGGATAAAATCAGACGGACCGGTAATTGAACGATCAACATGGCTTTCTGCTGCTAGATGCATGACTGCATCTGGTTGATAAGTAGCAAAAACACGTTTTAACTCTGCGTGATCGCAAATATCCACTTGTTCAAAATGGTAGCGAGAACTGTCGTTAACTGTTGCTAGCGATTCGAGGTTACCTGCATAAGTGAGTTTATCGACATTGATAACACTGTCTTGAGTGTTAGCGATGATGTGACGAACAACTGCAGAACCAATAAACCCTGCACCACCTGTAATAAGAATTTTCACAATATGTCTCTTTTATCTATTTACCAAATCGAAAACTATCTGCCCATTCCAAAGAGAACCACTCTTATGGTTCGGAATAAAATTTTGACATCTAACCTGGTACTATGGTGTTTTATATAAAAAATATCGTATTTATGTTTCCAGACTGCATCTTCAATAGAGTCGCCATATGGGTAGCGTACTTGTGCTAAGCCAGTAACTCCTGGCTTAACTGCATGACGAAAACGATAGTATGGAATTTCTTTCTCGAGTGTATTGATGAAAAATTCTCTTTCTGGACGCGGGCCAACTATCGACATTTCGCCTTTGAGAATATTTAAGATTTGCGGTAGTTCATCAATACGCGTTTTACGAATAAATTGACCGACTTTAGTCACTCGAGCGTCATTTTTAGAAGCCCATTTTGCACCTGAGCTTTCTGCATCATTTCGCATTGATCTAAATTTGATCACTTCAAATTCGATATTGTATTGGCCGGTGCGTTTTTGTTTATAAAACACATTGCCTGGACTTTCTAACTTTATCGCTATGGCCGTTAATAGTCCGATTGGCAATGCCACAATGGAGAGTAATAATGCCGCGACAACGTCCACCACTCTTTTTGCTAATTGAGTGCGTTTTGTCGACAAAATTGAAAAAGCTTTTTGGTGCAGAAAGTAGCTGCTATGCAACAGGCGTACTTCTGTATAGCCTAATCGTCCATCTAAGTAACTGACAAGCGGTTCAACCCATGCACCTAACTCTGTTGCGACAACCAGAAAATTTCGCTGCTCTTTGGTTAAGCTGGATGCCTGATAATGACAGATCACTTTTTTGCTGAAGTCTGTAATTGAGAAATCATTGATTATTATATCAAATGAAAAATCATCGATTATTTGACCTATCATAATCTCTAATTCGATCGGACAGTAAACATAGATAACCTTCTGCGTTAGAGCCTGACGTCTAGATTTAAATCTATTTGTTATTAGCATAAATTTGGATACTTCAATTAAATAAGGACTAAATCACTAAGATTTATTTTTTGAAAAAATAACGAATAATGCTGATAAACAACCCTAGAAAAATACCAGAAAAAACACCTAATAATACAATTAATCCTCTTTTAGGTTTAGCCTTTTCTTGGGTTACTTGCGCTGGATCAATCGTTTTAAAAACATATTCATTACGAACTTCAGCAAACATAATAGTTTTTGCTTGTTCTTCAACTAATTTATATAGAATTGAGCGAATATCGGCAACATTGGTTTGTTCGATTTGCTTTTTGAGGAAAGCAATACTGCGCTCAGCTTCATTAACATCACGATTTTTCATGTCTGCGTTTATGTCAGCAATTAACCATGTTACCCACTTTTGTGCCACTATTGGCGAAACATGTTCGATTGATAATGATGTCATTCCGGTGTCTTTAGATGTTGAAACTATCATCTTCGCAACAAACTCTTTGTAAGCTTCTTGTAACGAAGGTTTAGCTGTAAATGGTTCAGAGACATCACGAGTCCATGTGTTACTGGTAACGTCGTAATCATCTAAATCATAGTTCAACTCTTTACTATTATAGTCCCATGATTTAGCTGCCATCACATCGGCTAAAATATCGTGCTTTTCAATAAAGTTTTGAATAAAAAAACGTGAGGTTAGTACCTCTATTGCCAGTTTACTCTTATCACTACTTCCAGTATTACCTAAATTGATACCAGCCATGCTAGCTAAACCACCAAATTGTCCAGCCAAAGCAGCTAAACCACCGCTGCCTTGCTCTGCTTCTGCTGGTGCCAACAATGCATCAGATCGATAAATGTTAGGCTGATATAGTGCAAAGATAACTGCTGCAACGGACAATAATAAAGTTGTGACTGCAATTAACCATTTATCTTTCCATAATGATTTTACTAGCAAGCGAAAGTCAATTACATCATTTTCTGTTGCAGGAAAAGCTTGCTGTTCTGGCTTATAAACATCGTCATATATGTTTAGTT
Source organism: Shewanella sp. SR43-4 (assembly GCF_014163845.1). NCBI lineage: Bacteria > Pseudomonadati > Pseudomonadota > Gammaproteobacteria > Alteromonadales > Shewanellaceae > Shewanella > Shewanella sp. SR43-4. The sequence continues at coordinate 215,358 of NZ_JACJEB010000009.1, forward strand.
TGTTCATATTATTATCTTTATCTTTTTATTCATTCAAGTGATTCAGTATAAAACTATTTTCAATACTAGACTGAACGAGGTTACAAACCTGAAATCGCTGCAAATGCGACGGCGGTGTTATAAATAATCTGTGTCACTTGGGTCCAAAGGGTTAAGTTATCTTTGTACTCAGTGTCTAACGGAATGATAACCGTGTCGCCAGCCGAAATTTGAGATTCGGAACTAAACCAGATGCTCTTAGTTGGCATCATCACTGAACCATTGGCTTTTATAACATAAATTCGGTCTTCGTCTCCGCGCTCTCTCGAGCCACCAGACATTTGTAAATAATCTTCTAACGTTAAGCCTTCTTTAAATCTATGGGTCGAAGGATGCTGAACCTCACCCATTACTGCAACAGTTTGCTTAGTCGTTGGAACATACAATACGTCACTGTCTTCAAGTTGAAGATCTGCTTCTGGGATACCTAATTTAATTGCATTTAAATCAACAACCAAACGACCTACCGCTTTTATGTTTTCCAAATCAGTTAACATTAGCTGAGCTTCGGAATAATTAATGGTCGATCCGTCTTTTGAAACACCACGAGTGGCAAGATCTCGACGTAATTGGTCTGCTAACTTCTTAATTTCGAGTTGTTCTTGCATGCGCACTGATTCGCGCACAAATACTGACGCTGAAGGATATGCGAATTCAGTGAACCCACCAGCTCTAGCTATCACGTCAGATAGCCTTTCACCACGTCTAATGTTATATGTGCCGGGAAACTTAACTTCACCTTTAATTTCAATAACTTTTCTTTCTTGCCATTCTGGAGTCGTCAGAATAGTCACCATATCACGACCTTTTAGCTCGAGATTGTCTTCCTGACTACCATTAATCGCGGCATGAAGGTTAATGGTTTTATGGATAATATCCGATATTATGGACGTTGTGTGTGTACGTGTTAGTTCTGCTCGCTCAGTGTAGGCACCTTCTAACAGCCCACCAGCAGCTTTAAGCAAATCGGTTACGGTAGCGTTATTTGTTAAAGGATAAACACCTGGATGGCGAATTTTACCTGCTATAGCAACAATTTTTATACCTTGTTGTGCGTTACCCTGAAGCGTCAGTTTGGTTACGATAGGATATAATAACTCTTTTCGCGACATCACATTACTAAGCTTGATTAAGTCACGATCTTCAAAAAGATTTGATAGCATTTTGGCAACTTCGCTACTGACTAGCGACTGTTCTTCTGATTCTTTTTCACTTAGGACAACGCCCGCAATCTCATTGGTATATTTTTTTGCTACTGAATTGTCTAATGTTTCGAACCCTGCTTTGAAAAGATCTGCATCCAGTAATGAATCACCTTTCAATGCTTCAACTTTACTCACGCGTTTCTTTACTAACGAGTTTAATTCAAAGCGATTTTGAGTATCGTCGTTAAAGTTAAATATCATCACTTTATCACGAGGCTGTAAAGCAAGGTTTTGAACAGAATTAGGAGAAGTAATTGCTTCACCTGGAGCAAACTGTAACGTCTCGATGTCGCCGTGCTTATTTATTTCACGAATGATTAAGCCATAATCTAAATCGGCAGATATGAGTAAATCCCCCCATATTGATGGCATAAGATCGCTAATACGCTGTTGCTTCCATTGGTATTTACCAGGACGAACCACTGCACCAACTACCGTAATGGCATCTTCATATTGATTAGAAGCATTTTTAACTCGAATGTAATCGCCAGCTTTCGCTAAAGTGTTGTTACCTTTGGCGGAAGTTAAATCGACATTTACTATGGTTTTTAATCCATTGGCATTATAACGCTCAATACTGCTATTTTTCGGATAAGCACCTTGCTTGATACCAGCAGCCATATTGATGACGTCGGCAATAGTTTCATTCTTTTTCAGTTCATAAATAGCTGGGCGCTGAACTTCGCCAGCGACACTGACTAAACCGCCAATTGATGGGATGAATACCACGTCACCAGAACGGAGATTAATGTCCCCAGAAGCATCACCACGAAGCAATAAATCATATAAGTCTAATGAGCCGACTAACTTACCGCCACGCTTAACTTGCACATTACGAAGACTACCAATTTCATTGACACCACCAGCTACGAATAACGCCTGAGTGATAGTTGATAAACTTGATACGGTATAAGAGCCTGGTTTGTAAGCATCACCAGCGATGAAAATACGAATTGAACGTAATTCACCCATAGTAATATTTGATTCAATACCAATCATTTGCTGCTTTATGCGCTTAGACAGTTCTTGACGTAAATCGGAAAAGCTTAATCCAGCCACAGATACAGGACCTAAATCGGGGATTTGTACTGTACCATCACGATTAATAGTTAAACTGTATTCATTGCTTTCTTTGCCGTATAACTGAACTTTAATAACATCACCGGGCCCGACCATATAATCACTTGGTACAGGAACATCTGTTACTGGTGCAAACGTTGTTGGTTCACCTTCAAACATTTCGTAACCGAAACGTTTTAGTGCGTCTTTATCACTGTCTTCTTTAAAATCAAATTCGTTCTTTTTCTTTTTTTCTTTGTATTGATCTTTATCTTCTTTATTGTCTTTATCTTCACGAGGTTCTACTACGTTAGGATTAGTAACGTTAACAGATTTATTGGAGCTACCTGAAATCATTGATGGATCGATACCATATTGACGGGCGATTCGTTCCTGTTCTGCTTTAGGTAATTGTTTAAACTGTTCAAGCATCTGCGGTGTAGGTGTCACAGCATTGGCTTGTGTTGTTAAAATAATAAGGGCTGATAAGCCAGCTATTAACAAGTTTTTGGTTTTATGTAACACCAGGTATCTCCAATATTATTTTGTGAATAGACAAATAAAGTTTTGTCATTAATGCAGTTAAAAAAAGATAGTGAGCGATAGCTTCACAGTTAAGATTTAACCACCAAGATTCTAGGTTAATACGCGAATAGTACGTCAAGTTCCACGGACCAGTGCTAAAGCTTACAGAACCTAGCGTTCTAGTATCAGGGCTTTTATTGCACGCTACCGCCCATGGATTACGGCTTCCAACATGCCCTTCGCTGTACGAATCTTTAATTTTTATTAGCTTTTAACTGAAACAAGCACTAATCAAGCGCGGAATTATAATCAAAAACAGACTCGGATGCTCAAGTAAAAAATACCTAAACACTTGTATTATGTTAAAAAAAAGTAAAAACGCTATTTAAACGGACAATATTTAACCGTTTAGGGGTGAAAAAGTCCTTTTAAACATTAGTCCTAAATTTACAAATGGACAATTTCCTACAACAAAAATCGCTATTCTCTGACAAGCCGTTTGTTTAAGTCGATTTATCGGTTGTTGATATCGCTTGTAAACTTGTCAATTCAACCAGAATTCGTTTTTGCTGCCCCATAATGTTAAATAACACATGGCAACGCTTATCAGGATTGTTCTCGTCAAAGATGGCTTCAAGATCTTTAAACGGCCCGTCGACAAATTTGACCTTATCGCCTTTATCTAACGACTTGCTCTCTTCTGGTACATAGCCTTGGACACGTCTTTTAAGCGCCGAAATAATTCTATCGTCAATGGGGGTCATGTCTTCTCGACAACCCACAATGCGGTTTGCACCACGAGTATTGTGGATTTTACTGACACTAGTAATTTGAGGATCGAAATAGATGAACAGATAGCTAGGAAACAGAGGCGCGGTAACCATTTGTGGTTTGTTACGCACTGTTTTTTGTTGGGTGATCATTGGTAAGTAGCTTTCAACTTCTTGCAAAGCCAAATTTTGCTGAGCACGGACTTCATGGCGTGGTTTGCAATACAGTAAATACCAAGATTTCATTATGTCTCACTTTTTAGATTTGTTCATCAGTCTGAACAAGTGACATCCCATTCACGGCTTAGGATACTAGCAAATTTCCCTATCCTTTTGAATGGGTATTTAAGCCTTAATGCCTATAAATACAGCGTTTAAATCATCAGCTGATTTTATTTTCATCAAAAACACAAGTCGTTATTGAGTAACTAATTGATTTATCATTCGACGTTGAAAAAACTTTTTAACATATGGCATTCGGTTAATTTTGTTTTATGTGTTCTAAAAAGTGGTAATTAACAGTAATTCACATCAAAAGATTCGCTTGAGAGTCAAAAAAGCCACTTTTGTCACTGCATCTAATGTATTAACAAAGTGATAAGTCAATCAAGACTGTAGACTGAACGATTTACCTGTGTCATCTAGGATATTAACCATTACGGCCTATAGCTTGAATCGACAGCATCATCATTGCGATGTGTAAGGATGCAACTAAGTTAGAGTCTGTTGGTCTTCCAAGCTTGTTGCTGCACATTAGTGGTTTATGAAAAAAATAAATGATAACACTGGGCCTTGCTGTGGCGTGATGCCACATAAAAGCCAATAACCCCCTTGAAATCGCCAACTAACGCTGCTCGAAGGATCCGCTAAAACGTTTTACTCTTTGTTGAGTGCATTTTCTCCAAGAGATAGTTGCTTAAATTGCTAGGCGGCATCCACTCACCTCGATTAACACCTTACATCGAACAAAATTCAACTAACAAAGGTCAACTGACCCTATTCCCACTAACAGTATAATCTTATTGTGTAGTGTGAACAGTTAACCTTATGCGCTTTATAATATTATTTAATACTAAAACACTGATGTAAAAGGACTCACACAACAAAAAAGCCTCGGTAATCGAGGCTTTTTGCTAGCGTTGTTTATTTAACATCAACGTTTACTGTGCTGGCTTAGGTGGATAATCCTTCATGACTGTATCAATAGCATGATTGATAATCTGGATCCGCTCTTCAGGGGTGTTTTGCTCTCGAACAGTATCAGCTACTGTGCCACGCCAAATAAGCTTACCTGTTTTGTTGTCGACTAAGTCGACCATTAAGGTACCAACATCGTATTCACGAACTGTGGTCTCAGTTTGCAGGCTGCCACCTAATCCCCAACGTGGACCATAATATGGGTTATAACCGAAGTGGCTATTAAAGGTGTCGATATTGATCTTTTTATCTACTTTGGTGATGTAGTTAACCAGCAAGTCTGCATTTTGCTTGTCTGTTTTACTGATACCTTTTTGGCTCAATTGGGTTTCGATTGCGGCACGAACACGTTGATCCATGAGTCCATCGAGATGATAGCCCGCATCATCAACCTTCTTCTCTACCCATGAGTAGGTTTTATATTGATTAAATGATACCGACGGATCGAAGTCTGAAGATGATTTTAAGGTACTACATGCGCTCAATGCCAATACTGCAGCAGCGATAAATAGGGTTTTCATACAGGCTCCAAAAAACAAGACGTTAATTGTTATTAGCTTATAGAGAGCAAAGGCGTTGTCAAGTTAACAAGATTTCATAACAAATTAACGCTAGTCACTAGAACGCTTCGCGGCTAGATTCTATAACTTCTTAACAACGAAGCTGTCCCAAGAATTGCAGTAGGACATAATCAGACCTAGAGACGTACATTACTAATCCACACTGTTTGATATGGTTGCAGTTGCATGGGTTGGGTGATGTCTTCTATTTGCTGCCCGGTTAATAGGTCGACCCAGTATTCTGCAATAATAAGGTTAAGTTCATTAATGGGCAGATCGGTAATTTGGTCCGATACATTACTGATGCAGAAGATACTTTGTTTACGATTACGACTTTGACGCCAGAAACCAAATAGCTGTAACCCAAGGTGCAAGGTAAATTGAGTCGCATTAGGATGAAATGCAATTTGCTGGGTACGAATATTGATTAGATGAGTGAGCGTCGTTAACACTTGGCTGTGGTCGCTGTGAGTATCACTCAGTTGATCTGTTAGTTGATTGAGATCCCAACGGTGACGATTGATAGCCCGATTATGCGAAGTATTAGCTAGCTTTTCATAGTCATTGCGAGTTCCCAATAAACTGTGAATATAAATACCTGGAATGCCTTCTAGGGCTAACATAATGCTATGCGCGCACACAAAACGTTGCATCCCCCATGAGTCTTTGCCTTTAGTGGTGCCTTGAAGTGCATCAAACAGGGCGATGTTCATTTCATACGGTTTTTGCTGGCCATCTTCTGTGGTTCTGGATGAAATTTGGCCGCCAAACAGTTTCATTGTCTCGACCAGAGTATCAATCTCATCATCTTCAAGTAAGCCTTCCGCTGGACGTAAACCAATACCATCGTGAGAGGCAATAAAATTAAAGTATGTGGTGCCATCTTGAGCAGGCGGCATGCTCATAAGCCAACGCTTTAAATACAAACAGCTGCCAGTAATAAGGCTGTTGATCAACAAAGGTGGCAAGGAAAAGTTATATATGCAATGTGCTTCGTTAGCATTGCCAAAGTAAGTTAAGTTTTGAGTATTGGGGATATTGGTTTCGGTAATGATTATGGCATCTTGCTGCGCATGCTCGATCAGGGTCCGCAATAAACGCACAACCTCATGGGTTTGCGATAAATTAATGGATTTGTTACCGACTATTTTCCATAAAAATGCCACCGCATCGAGGCGAAAAATACTCACACCGGCATCTAAATATTGACGAATGATGCGCACAAACTCGATTAATACTTGTGGATTGCGAAAATCAAAATCAACTTGATCATGGCTAAAGGTGCACCACACATGTTCCGTGCCGTTAGGTGTTTCTGTTGGTCTTAATAATGCTGAGGTTCTTGGCCGAACGACAGCGCTTAAGTCATCATTTGGATTGGCAGTAAAAAAGTAATCATGACCTATACCCTCACCTTTACAGAAATTCTCAAACCATAAGCTCCGACTAGAGCAATGATTGATCACTAAATCTGACATTAACCTCCGTTTACTGGCAATAGCACTAATGTCTGCCCACGAGCCTAGCCCTTCGTTGACGCTTGAATAATCAATAACTGAAAAGCCATCGTCTGAACTGTAAGGGAAAAAGGGTAAAATATGCACTGCGTTGATGCAACTTAGATAGCTGTCGATAAATTGCGCCAGTGTGGTGAGCGGTCGCTCGCCTTGTTGGATCACACTGTCACCATAAGTGATCATTATGATGTCTTTTTCAGACCAATGATTTGCAAAAGGCTCAGGTACTTGGCAATACTCTGTGATACGCATGATATCGATAAGCTGAGTTGCCAATGCTGACAAGCTGATATTAATGTCAATATCATTATAAATGCAGCCCAGTTGTTGCTGCAGCTTTTGCTGTAATCCATCCATTACTGACATAAAGTGTCCTCGTTAATCGTTTACGTTAACTAAACTCAGCGTTGTCGGCTTCAACTGCGTCTTTAAGTTGCTCAAGTACATCGGGCATGGCACTCACCACTCGGCTCCAGGTTGGCATAAACGGAGTTTCCATTGGATTATCTAAAAAGCGTTGCCCTGCTGTAACGATATTTTGGGCAAACATTTCTACCGCTTTTTCTTCTAAATGAATGTCCGTGGTCAAGCCATTCATGATGGCATCGTTATGGTAGGTTTCGACATAATCGAGTGCAATACGGTAATACGTCGCCTTGACGGTTCGAAACGATTCGTTGCTGAAAGTATGTCCTTGCGTCGCCAGTTTACGGAAAAAGGCTTTGGTGATATCAATCGACATTTTAGACAAACCAGCTTCTTCATTATCTAATGATAAGTCTTGATGTTTATGGTCGTAATTGTCAGCAATATCGACCTGACAAATGCGGTTATGAGAATAATTGCGCTGCATTTCTGATAGCACACCAATTTCTAAGCCCCAGTCGCTTGGAATACGCAGGTCATTGAGCACGTCTCGTCTAAATGAAAACTCACCCGCTAATGGATAACGAAAACTGTCCATGTATTCTAAATATTCGTTATAACCGACCACTTTTTTAAGCGCTTTAATCAACGGCGTAACTAATAGGCGTGACACTCGACCATTAATTTGCCCATTCGAAATTCGCGCGTAATAACCTTTACTAAACTCGTAATGAAACTGTGGATTGGCTACAGGATAAAGTAAACGAGCCAGCAACGACTTTTCGTAAGTGACAATATCGCAATCATGCAACGCTACCGATTCCGTTTTGCCTGAAGCCAAAATATAACCCATGCAGTACCATACATTACGACCTTTACCCAACTCTTTGGGGGCTAACCCCAATGCCTGTAATTTTGCATCCAACGCTTGTAAGCGTGGGCCATCATTCCACAAAATACGGTGATGCTGCGGTAATTCAGCAAAAAAGCTTAGCGCGTGTTTGTACTGCTTAAGATCGGCTCTATCTAAGCCAATGACGATTTCAGATAGATACGGCACCTGTTTTAATTTACTGACGATATCTTTAAGGGCATCACCTTCTAGTTCTGAATACAAGGATGGCAAAATGAGTCCTAACGGACGTGTTTTTGAAAACGTTATTAAATCTTGCTCCAGCTCCTCATGGCTACGTCGGGTTAAATTATGCATTGTGGTGACAATGCCATTTTGGTAAAAATCGGCCATATTACGCCCCTCCTAATGATAGTTGCTTTACAGGTGATTCAGCCGATGACGACAGCAGAGTTTGCTTAATGCATTCAGCCCAACCTTTAGGACCAAATTCACTACTTTTGATACTGGGATTTTTCGTCGCTAATGAAGGAAACTCATGAACGGGAGATTTGATTTGGATTGCCAGATCAGCAGCTTCGAGCATGGCGTTGTCATTACCACTGTCACCGAGTGCAATGGTGGTCACAGGAGTGTTATATTGCTTGGAATAGACATCCGCTAACCATTGCATCGCTTTGCCTTTATCAGTATCGCCGCCAACATGAAGAAAGCGTCCACCTTGTAGGGTATGTGCACCAACACGGGTCATTAATTCAATAAAGGCTTGTTTATTGGTTTCACTGCCTTGCCAAAGTACTGGCTCAGCATAATTCCTAATCAAAGCCAACCTGGCATTATCTGGCGATAAATCGGTGATCTCACATAATGCTTCAACTGATAGAGATGAAAAACCAATAAAGTCATCGTTAAATGCTTGCGCATGTTGTTTTAACAAATCAAGCCAGTATTCTCGCGGCTGACAAAACTCTTTTACCCAATAATACCCTTGGGTAAATGTGTCTGGTGGTTGTTGGTCAAAGTAACCAATAGGGATATATATTGCCGCACCATTTTCTGAAATAAACGGTGAATTAAAACCAATGGTTTGTTGCAGCTTTTCCATTTCGGCAAAGGTTTTACTGGTATTGGCGATAATCGGAATTTTCCGTTCATTCAATGCTTCAATCACTTCAATCGCATGGCTAAAGCTGTAGTCAAAATGATCAAGTAAAGTGCCATCTATGTCAGTAAAGATAAGTGGTCGTGTTGTCATATCCTGTCCTTTTCAATCATTGAACGAAACTAAGCATAGAGCGGACTGCGTCCTGCTAGATCGCTGCGCTGCGAGGTTCTAGGTTCTAGGCGCGAGGGCGCGAGGGCGCGAGGGCGCGACTTCGTCACTGCTAGGAACGCTACGCGGCTAAGTGCTATACAAGTAATAAATATAGCGAATGAGTCATTATCGCGCTTAATCTAATCCGACTTACTTAAGATAGATTCAGGATATGTGCCAAACGTAATAAGTTTGCACCTTAATAGCACAAATAGACTTTAATCATTGATATAGTTGATTTTATTAATTTAAAAATGAAGATGAGGTAGAAAGGTGTATTGAACAGGATAAGAAGATATGTGCAACGATGAATAAAAATCGCACCATTTTAGGGCAAATGAAGCGATGACAAGCTATAGAGCCTAGAGCGCTACGCTGCTAGATCCTATAAAATCCTAGCAGCGCAGCGACTCTAGCAGTGACGAAGTCACGCCCTAGCAGCGAAGCGACCCTAGCAGTGACGTAGTCACGCCCTAGCAGTGACGCAGTCACGCCCTAGTAGCGAAGCGACCTAGCAGTGA